>NZ_BAAAQA010000002.1:37393-260676 GCF_039531425.1 Kocuria atrinae | reverse complement strand
GTCTCACCCCGCCGTCGTTGTTCAGCAGGTTTCAGCGAATCAAGCGAACCAGATGCCGATCTCACGCTCTGCCGACTCGGGTGAATCGGAACCGTGAACCAGGTTTTTCTGAACCTTCTCGCCCCAGTCACGGCCCAGGTCGCCACGAATGGTGCCCGGAGGGGCGGTGGTCGGTTCCGTGGAACCAGCCAGGCTGCGGAAGCCCTCGATCACGCGGTTGCCCTCGACCACGGCTGCAACCACGGGACCGGATCCCATGAACTCGACCAGCGGCTCGAAGAAGGGCTTGCCCTGGTGCTCCTCGTAGTGCTTTTCGAGGATGTCACGCGTGGCCTGCACGAGCTTGAGGTCCACGATCTTGTAGCCCTTGGCCTCGATGCGAGCGAGGATCTGACCGGTCAGGCCGCGCTCCACGCCGTCGGGCTTTACCAGCACCAGGGTGCGTTCCGTCATCTGCGTCTCCTTGATTTCGTTCTCGTCAGAGGTACCGCGACCAGCCTACCGGCCGGTGGCCGCGGCCCGGGTACTCAGGCACGTTCTCCCGGGTGCTCGGCTTCCCATTGCTCCTGGAGCCGGTCACGCTCACGGTTCTCGCGGTCGATGGTGGTGCCCTTGACCACGGCGTACCACCACGCGAGCGCGCACAGCACACCGATGACGAACATGGCCGGGAGCAGGAAGCCCGTGGCAATGAGCACCAGTTGCAGCACCCAACCGATCACGTAGCCGCCCGGTCGGCGCACCATGCCGCACGCGAGCAGGAACACGAGCGTGAGGAGCACGCCTCCGCCCACGAGTAACCACTGTTGGGTGGTTCCCCAGTCCCGGGCGAGGATTCCGAATGCTGCCAGGGTCGCGAAGAAGATGATGAATGCTTCGATCGACAAAACGGACACCGCAAACATCGCTTTGATCGAGCGGCGGGGTTTCTTCTGGCCCGGGCGCCACTCACGCTGGGCCTTGGTCATTTTTGCCATGCTCGGTCCTCCCCGGAGGCTCGGTGATTATCAGAGTCCGAGGAGCGCACGGGCCTCACCCACCACGGTGATCGAACCGGTGATCAGTATGGCGCCGTCGAACTCCTGGCGGTCGGCGGCGTCCTGCACGGCCGAGGCGATCGCATCATCCAGACGGTCCTGAGCATGCACCATGTCCTCGTCGAAGCCCATGTCCGCGGCGATGTCAGCCAGTTCCTCCGGCGGAATCGCCCGCGGGGACCGGGAGTGGCTGCACCACAGTTCCAGTTCGTACTCACTGTATTCCTCGGCGAGCACACGCAACATGGTCTCGACGTCTTTCTCGCGCAGGATTCCTACCACCAGGTTGAGCTTGGCGAACGTGAAGGATTCCCGCACTGCCTGGGCCGAGGCCTTGAGCCCGTGCGGATTGTGAGCGGCGTCCAGCAGCACCGGGGGTGCCTTGCGCGCCAGCTCAAGCCGACCGGGTGACGTCACCGCGCCCAGACCGGTGACCAGAAGCTCCTGGTTGAGGGGTCTGTCTCCCCCGCCCAGCAGTGCCTCAACCGCGGCAATGGCCAGCGCAGCGTTTTCTGCCTGGTGCTCGCCGAACAACGGGAGCATGAGATCGATGTACTCGGCGGCCAGCCCCTGCACGGCCATGATCTGCCCACCCACCGCAATGGTGCGCCCGCGCACACCGAACTCCACACCCTCGAAGCGGAACTGCGCCCCAACCTCCTGGGCGCGTTCCAGCAGGATCTGGGCCACCGCGGGGTCCTGCGCTGCAGAAATCAGGAAGCCGCCCGACTTGATGATCCCCGCCTTCTCCAGCGCGATGTCCTGCAGCGTGTCGCCCAGCATCTCGGTGTGATCGAGGTCCACGGGCGTCACGATGGACACTGCGGCATCCGCCACGTTGGTCGCGTCCCAGCTGCCGCCGATCCCCACTTCCAGGACCATGACGTCAACGGGTTCGTCCGCGAAGACCGCGAACGCCAAGATGGTGAGCACCTCGAAGAAGGTGAGCCGGGATTCCTCGCGCTCTGCCAGTTCGGTATCCACGAGCTGCAGGTACGGGGCGATCTCCCCGTAGATCCGCACGAACGTCTCATCCGCCACGGGTTTCCCGCCCAGGCTGATGCGTTCGGTGACCCTTTCCAAGTGCGGGCTCGTGTAGCGACCCACCCGGAGGTCGTGAGCCAGCAGTAAGGATTCGACCATGCGCGCGGTCGAGGTCTTGCCGTTGGTCCCGGTGATGTGGATGACCGGCGCACTCTTCTCAGGATTACCGAGGATGTCAACGGCGCGTTGGACCGCATCCAGGCGCGGTGCCATCTGGTTCTCCGGCGCACGGTCGAGTAGTTCTGCGTACACCTCTTCCACTGTGTGAGGAGGCGAAACGTTCCACGCGTCACTCATCAGTTCACCACCTTCACGGTCACCGAGGACTCGTCCGTAACAATGACCTCCAGTTCACGGCTCAGGGTCTCCCCCGCCACGAGGTCGCGATTTGCCTCGATCGCCGCACACGTTTCCGCATCCCCATGGATGGTCGTGTGGATCCGGTCCGAGACATTCAGATCAGCGTTCTTCCGCTCCTGCTGGATGGCGCGGATCATGTCGCGAGCGGCACCCTCGGCACGCAACTCGTCGGTCAGCTCGGTGTCGAGTACCAGGAAGCCGCCCTCGGGCAGGACGGTGACGGCGCGCGCGGCGGTCTCTGCGGCGTCGTCGACGACCGTGGCCAGTTCGTACTCGCCGGACTCCAAAGCGATGTCACCCGCGCTTACGGCGCCGTCCTCGGATACCGACCAGTCGCCGGACTTGGCCGCCTTGATGACCTGCTGGACCTGCTTGCCCAGACGCGGTCCGGCGGCCCGAGCGTTGACCTTGAGCTGTTGTGAGATCCCGAAGTCCGCGGGTGAGACCTCCGAGGAATCCAGCAGGGTCACGCCCTTGAGGTTCAGCTCGTCGGCAATGATCGACTCGAACGTTCCCGCGAGCCGCTGGCCCTCGGGAACCGCCACGGTGAGACCGGCCAGCGGCTGGCGCACGCGCAGATTATGGGCCTTGCGCAGCGCGGAACCGGACGAGCAGATAGCGCGCGTGCGGTTCATGAGCGTCATCAGGTCCTCGTCCTGCGGGAACTGGGAGGCATCCGGCCAGTCCGTCAGGTGCACCGAACGACCGCCGGTCAGTCCGCGCCAGATCTCCTCGGTGACCAGGGGCAACAGGGGTGCGGCAACGCGGCACACGGTCTCCAGGCACGTGTAGAGCACGTCGAAGGCCTGGGTGTCCTCGTCGAAGAACCGCTCGCGTGAACGGCGCACGTACCAGTTGGTGAGCGAGTCCATGTAGGAGCGCAGGCTCTCGGCGGCCGACCAGATGTCGTAGTCGTCGAACTGCTGTTTGGTCTCGGACACCAGACGCCCGGTCTCAGCCAGAATGTAGCGGTCCATCACGTTCTCGGCGGTGTAGCGCAACTGTGCCTCGTACCCGGAGCCGCCGTTGGCGGCGTTCGTGTACAGGCCGAAGAAGTGGTAAACGTTCCACAGTGGCAGCATCATCTGACGCACGCCCTCGCGGATGCCCTGCTCGGTCACGACCAAGTTGCCGCCGCGCAGGATGGGCGAGGACATCAAGAACCAGCGCATGGCGTCCGCACCGTCTCGATCGAAGACCTCGTTGACGTCCGGATAGTTGCGCAGGGACTTGGACATCTTCTGGCCGTCCGAGCCCAGGACGATGCCGTGGGAGATCACGTTACGGAAGGCCGGGCGGTCGAACAGAGCCGTGGCCAGCACGTGCAGCAGGTAGAACCAACCGCGGGTCTGACCGATGTACTCCACGATGAAATCGGCCGGGTTGTGGGTCTCGAACCAGTCACGGTTCTCCATGGGGTAATGCACCTGTGCGTAGGGCATGGACCCGGAGTCGAACCAGACGTCCAAGATCTCCGGCACGCGGCGCATCACCGACTTACCGGTGGGGTCATCCGGGTTGGGGCGAGTGAGGTCGTCGATCCACGGACGGTGTAGGTCCACCTGACCTTCCGCGTTGCGCGGCAGAGTGCCGAAGTCCCGTTCGATCTCGGCCAACGAGCCATAGACGTCGCGGCGCGGGTAATTGGGGTCGCTGGACTCCCACACCGGGATGGGTGAACCCCAATAACGGTTGCGGGAAATCGACCAGTCGCGGGCGTTCTCGAGCCACTTACCGAACTGACCGTCCTTGACGTTGTCCGGGATCCAGTTGATCTCCTGATTGAGTGCGACCATGCGGTCCTTGATGTCCGTGACCTTCACGAACCACGAGGAGACCGCGCGGTAGATCAAGGGGTTACGGCAACGCCAGCAGTGCGGATAGGAGTGCACGTAGCTGGACTCACGCACCAGAACGTCCTGGGCACGCAGGTCACGGATCACGGTGCGGGCCACTTCTTTGTCGAACACGTTGTGTCCGGCGATCCCGGCCAGGGGCGCCCCGGAAGCCAGGGACTCGTCCTTGAAGAAGTCGTAGAACACGCCGGCCTCGTCCACGGAGAGCACCACCGGGATGTCATAGCGGGCACACACGTTCTGGTCGTCCTCACCGTAGGCCGGGGACTGGTGGACCAGACCGGTGCCGTCAGTGGTGGTGACGTAATCGGCAACGAGGATCTGCCACGCGGTGCCGGTGCCAAAGCGTTCGGCATCCGTGAAGTAATCCCACAGCGGCCGGTAACGCACGCCTTCCAGCTGGGCGCCGGTGAAGTGCGCGGTGACGGCATCGTGGGCGGCCGCGTCGGGATCCTCCTCGTCTGCGAAACCCAGGTCCTTGGCGTAGCCGGCCAGCAGGTCGGAGGCAATCAGGTAGCGGCGCTCGGCCAGCTCTCCCCCGCCGTTGACCAACACGTAGTCGATGTCCGGGCCCACGGCGAGCGCCTCGTTGGTGGGCAGGGTCCAGGGCGTGGTGGTCCAGGCCAGAGCCTGCGCTCCGGCCAGCTGGGACACAACGTCGGGCTGGGCGGCCCACGAGGTGTCGTCGAGGATCTCGAAGCCCACGGTGACCGTGGTGTCCTGACGGTCCTTGTAGACGTCGTCGTCCATGCGCAGCTCATGGTTGGACAGGGGCGTCTCGTCCTTCCAGCAGTACGGCAGCACGCGGTAGCCGGAGTAGATCAAGTTCTTGTCGTTGAGGGACTTGAACGCGGCCATGACCGATTCCATGTACTCGACATTGAGCGTCTTGTAATCGTTGTCGAAATCGACCCAGCGAGCCTGGCGGGTCACGTAGTCCTGCCACTCGGTGGCGTATTTCATGACGGAAGCGCGGCAGGCATCGTTGAACTTGTCGATGCCCATCGTCTCGATTTCGTGCTTGTCGGTCATGCCCAGCTGCTTCATGGCCTCGAGCTCGGCCGGCAGCCCGTGGGTGTCCCATCCGAAGCGGCGCTCCACGCGGCGACCCTGCTGGGTCTGGTAGCGGGCCACGAGGTCCTTGACGTAGCCGGTGAGCAGGTGCCCGTAGTGGGGCAGGCCGTTGGCAAAGGGAGGGCCGTCGTAGAAGACGAATTCGTTGGAACCGTCCTGGCCCCGTTCGCGCTGGTCGATGCTGGCCTGGAAAGTATCGTCGTTCTTCCAGTAGTCGAGAACTCGCTCCTCGACCTGCGGGAAACGCGGGGCGGACGGGACGCCCTGGGCGTTGGGGTCGGTGCTTACCTTGGGGTAAACGGGTGAATCAGTCACGGTGCTCCATCCTGAGACGTCAGTAAATTCAGGATGCGAGGACGCTAGGGCGTACGGAGTACGCCGGTGGCGCGGTACCACCTCGCTTACTCGCACCGTGACGTTCCTCGTTCGGAACGACGACGCCGCGAGTCGCTCATTCGTAGGCTGTCACGGGCCCACCCGTTCGGTTCTACTGAGACTGCCCCTGGGGGCCAATCCGTTCTTCCGAAGACTCCCCGGTGATGGCCGGTTCACAGTCCGTGTGCGCATAGAGTGCACCGCGCCATTCTAACCCCACGGGGGACTCAGTCGTCATCCCAGTCGTCGTCGCACTCCCACTCGTCGTCATCCCACTCGCACACGCTGCTCAGGGCGGGTGCCTGGGGAACGGACACGGGTGCTTGCGGAACCGGTGCGGGGGCAGGTGCTGCTGGAGCCGGCGGAGGTGCCGGGGCGGCCGGGCGCTCGGCCGGGGCGGGGGCTGCGGGAGCCGGAGCCTGGGCGGGCTCGGCCGGCGCGGGCGCGTCGTCGCTCTTCTTCTGGTCATCGGCCTTCTTGTCCTCCGCCTTCTTCTTCTCGGCGGACTGGTCGGCCTTCTTGGAAGCCTCCGGTGTAGCTGTGTCGGAGGGCGAAGCGGACGGCTTGGCGCTCTTGCTCGCGCCGTTAGTGGGCGAGGAGCTGGGGTCGGACTGCGGGGTGACCACAACGCCGGGAACGGGTGTGGCCTCGTTGGAGTCCATGGGCATGATGACGATGGCCGTGGCCGTTGCGCCGAGTGCCGTCAGGATTACCGCGTTCCGAAGCGTTTTCATGCTTCAAGTCTGATGCGAGACGATGAAACCACCGTGAACCGGATATGAGGAAACTCTCATAATCGGCTCTTTTGGGTCTTTTGAGACTATGACTCCTGGGGATCCACGAGCTTGTAACCCGCTCCTCGAACGGTCACGAACCGGTCCGCCCCTATTTTCTTACGGAGGTACCGCAGGTAGACCACCACCACGTTGGACGCGCCGTCGTAGTCGTATCCCCACACCCGGGACAGGATGATCTCCTGGGTCAGCACCTGGTTGGGGTGTTCGAGGAACAGCGAGAGCAGCGCGTATTCGCGGCTGGACAATTCCACCTCACGCTTCTGCGCACCGGTACCCACCGTGGCAACCCGGGTGCGGAGGTTCAAGGAGAGGTCCCCGAATTCGCGAATCTCCTGGGTGGGCTGGGTGGCGGTACCGCCGTTGCGTTCACGAGCGCGCAGTTTGATGCGTGCGAGTAACTCCTCGAAGCGGAAGGGTTTGGCCAGGTAATCATCAGCCCCGCCCTCGAGCCCGTGCACGGTGTCCTCGACCGAATCCCGGGCGGTGCACATGAGCACGAGGATGTCCGTTCCCATGTCCCGCAGTGCCCGCAACACGGCGAAACCGTCCATGCGAGGCAACCCCACGTCCAGGACCAACAGATCGAACTCCCCGCTGCTTGCGTAGTCCAGCGCCGTGATGCCGTCCTCCACCACGGTGGGCGTGTAACCGTGAGCCTTGAGACCGCGGGCCACGAAACGAGAAATCCGGGGTTCGTCCTCGGCAATCAGAATTCGCATGTCAGCGCTCCTTGGGATCGATCACGTGGGTGTTGTCCTGCGGGAATATGATGGTGAACGTGGAACCGTGGCCGGGCCTGGAAGTGAGGCTCACGGACCCACCGTGGGCCTCGGCAATGGCCTTAACGATGGCCAGTCCCAGACCCGAGCCCGATTCGCCCCCGCTCTCGGAGACGCGGGCGAAACGTTCGAAGATCCGTGCCTGGTCCGCCCCGGCAATTCCGATGCCTTCGTCGCGGACCCCCACCATGATCATTGACTGGCCGGACAAGGTCATGTGCTGAACTTTCAGCTCGATCTTCGTATTCGGTTCGCTGTAACGCACCGCGTTGGCCGCCAACTGCACGACCGCCTGCGTCAGTCGATCCTCATCCGCCCGGGCCACCACGTCTGTGCCGGAATCAAGCAGCCACTCGCGCGGTCCCAGGTGCTCGATCCGGGAGAACGCAGTTCGGGCGAACTCCGCCATATTGACGTCCTTGAACTTCACGAAGTCCGGTCGCCCGGTCTTGGCCAGGGTGGACAGGTCAGTCACCAGGCTGTTCATACGGTCCAGTTCATCCAGGGCAATTTCGTGCCCTTCGGCCACGTCCGCGGGGTCCTCGGGGTCGGTGGTTTCCAGCGTGCCTCGAACAATGGTCAACGGCGTGCGCAGCTCGTGGGAGACATCAGACATGAATTGTCGCTGATGCGCGTAACCCTCTTGGATGCGCTCGAGCATGCGGTTGAAGTTCTGGGCGAGTGCGGCGACGTCGTCCCGGGTGCCCGGGTCGGGAACGCGGCGTTCGAGGTCGTAAATGGTGATTTCCCGCGTGGCATCGCGCAGGTCACCAATGGGACGCATGAGCTTGCCCGTCACGACCAGACCGACCAGGGCGGAGGCCAGCAGCGTGGCCAGGCTGACCACGGTGTAGGTAATGGCCGAGGTCCAGATCTGATCGCGCTGACTCTGGATCTTATTGGCCGCCACGAAGATTCCGGGGGTTTCGTCGCTGTACAGGTCCACGGAGGCAATTGCGGCCGGTACCGCCTCGCCGTCGACCGACAGGTCGGTGAAGATGGTCTGCCCGGGTTGATGCGCGGAAAGGATCTGCTCGACCGTCTCCGGGTGGCCCAGTTCGAAAGCCTGTCCCTGGGGCTTGAACTGCGGCCTGTCGTCGAGGAATGCGAGGAACGCCTCGTGTTCACCGGGAACCGCGGTCTGAATTGCGGCGTGCATCAGATCCTCGGTGCTTTCGTCCTCCCCCACCTCGACCTGCCGGAGCTCGGCAATCCGCTGGAACTCGTCGACTTCCTGCAACAATTCCGCGTTGACTCGGTCTTCCAGAACTGAAAATTGCACGTAATAGCTGACGAATCCCGCGATCAGCAGCCCGCCGGCCATGAACGCGAGCATCGTGGACAGGATGCGAACACGCACGGACCGCGCAGACAGGTCCTTGCTGAGTGGGCCGTTCACTGTCACCTTCCGATGCGTCGATGCCGAGGGCAGCGCGCATCACACCCGCCGGGCAGCGGTTACTCCGTGGCGCGTCCCCGTTTCCAATATCCCATGAACGATATGTCAGTTTTCCGAACCCCGTGTGAGACACACATGCGTCGCAACGATTTCACGGCCGATGATTCCGCGGCCAGGAACCAGTACGGACCTTGTCCGGCGGCATCCGCGGTGGCCCACACGAAGTCACCGCTCTCTTCCTCGCCTTCCTCACATGACGACGCCGCGTGGCGCGCCGTCACCACATGGCCCTCCAATTCTTGCCGCAACCAGGACTCCAGACGCTCGTTGCGTTCGGAGGTGGTGCCACGGGTGAGCCAGGTCCATGTCAGTTCGGTGCCGCTCTCGAGCGTCAGATGAATTTCGCCGTCGCGTTCCACGCCCCGGGACAGCACCGCAGGCCCGGCCGAGAGAGTTGCGTCACCCTCGGTGGGAACTTCCACGGCCACGTGCAGTGATTGTGGGGCGCCGGACTTATCCGCAGTGCCAGCTCTCAGCGACACGGACCGATCCACGCAGTCGACGATCGCCGCTGCCGCGGGTAGCGCCGTTTCGTCGCCGGCGACGACCACCTGATTGTTCAGAGCGCGCTGTTCATCCCAGCCGGCCCACCACGTACCTGACGCTGAGGGCACCATCAGCTGGACCGTGTCCCCGGGAGACAGTTCAGACCCCCACTTGGCACCGGGGCCCAGTCCGCCGTGGTCTTCGTCCTCGTGCACCACCACGTCGATGTCCATCTCGGGAACGTGCTCGGTGGGGTCACGGAACCCACCGGTCAACACGCGCGCGTCGCGCAGAGTATAGGTGCGGATCCAGCCGCGCTCGGACTCGGGCCGGGACAAGAACTCTTGCCGCCAGTGACTCATATCGGAGGTGTCCACAGCAACGTGCTCGCACCCCGGTGCAGGGATCAACACCTTGAAGTACGCATCCGCCCGGGGACCGGGGCCGGCCGGGCCCCACGGCAGATTCCAGAGCTCCGCGCCGGCCACGCTCACCCGTACCAGGTGCTCCCCCACCATCTCGGTACGGGTCACGCGGGTCATCACCGCTTGGATGTCAGTCATGCAGACCTTTCTCGATAGCGTTCGGTGCGTGGCTTCCCAATATCGACGACGCCGCGCGGCGAGTTCGCATCGGAACCACCAGTCGGGCGTCGGACTCCGGATCATGCAGGACCCGTGCCGCCATCCCGAAGACCCCACTGACGGTGTGGTCGGTCATGACGTCCTCGGCGGTACCGGAGGCCAGGACCGTTCCATCCTTGATGGCCACCATTCGGTCCGCGTACCTGGCAGCCATGTTCAATTCGTGCAGGACCATGACCAGGGTGATCCCGCGTTGCCTCTGCAGGTCCGCCAGGATGTCCAGGACTTCCACCTGGTGGGAGATGTCCAAGTACGTGGTGGGCTCGTCCAGGAGCAGCACGTCCGTCTGCTGCGCCAGCGCCAGCGCGATCCACACCCGTTGCCGTTGTCCGCCCGAAAGCTCCGTGACCTGGCGGTCCAGATAGCTCTCCAGACCGGTCAGTTCCACAGCCTCCGCCACGGCCTGATCATCGCTGGGACGCCACCGTCCGAACGCACCTCGATGCGGATGGCGCCCTCGGGAAATCAGGTCCAGCACGGTGACTCCCTCGGGTGCCACGGGATCCTGCGGCAGGAACCCCACGCGTCGAGCGAACTGCGTTCGCGACCACGTTCCGGTGTCCTCACCGTCCAACAGGACCTCGCCGTGACTGGGCTTGAGTTGGCGGGCAATGGTCTTGAGCAGCGTGGATTTGCCGCAGCCATTGGCTCCGACGAGCACGGTGATGGCACCACGTGGGATATCCAGGGAGATCTCGCTCAACACGGGCCCCGCGCCGTAGTCGGCCGTCAGATGCCGAACTTGCAGCGATGAGGCCCCGGGTGCGGACGCGCCCTGGGCAGGGTGCGGGGCGGGCGGCGTCGGCAAGGATGTCCTTCCGGTCGGATCCTGCGCGTCGATCAACGCGCGCTCGGAGAGTTTCATGCGTCAGCCTTTCCTCGACCGATCAGTAGCCACAACAGGACGGGGGCGCCTGCAGCCGCGGTGACCACGCCCACCGGCAGAGAGATCCCGGGGAGCGCCTCGGCGGCAATGTAGTCGGAGACGACCATGAGTAGTGCGCCCACGAGGGCCGCGTGGTGGGCCAACCCCGCACCGCCGGTGAGTCCCCGGGAAATCGGCGCGGCCATGAACGCGACGAAGGCAACCGGGCCCACCACTGACGCGGCCACCGCAACGAACACCACGGCGAGCGCAAGCGCGGTGAGCCGTACCGGGAGCACTCGAACGCCCAGCCCGGAGGCCAGTTGGTCACCGGTGCTCATGGCATCGACCGAGGGCGCTAACAGGGCGCACAGGGGCAGCAGGACAATGAGCGAGATTCCCACGAGCGCTATGTCGGTCCAGCGCGCCGAGTTGAGCGAACCGGTCAGCCATTGCAGGGCCTCTTGGGCGGCGTAGATATCGGAGCGTGTGAGCACCCCGTTGATCCCCGCAGTGGTCAACGACCCGGCGGCAACACCGGTGAGCACAAGACGCCCGATGTTCGCCCGGGTACCGCCGGCCGCCAGGATCACCGCGGCCATCAGTAGGAAAGCCCCGGCCAAGGAACTGACCGTCACTGCCGCGCCGGACAGTCCACCCACGGTGATGGCAACAACCGCTGCCAGGCCCGCCCCGAAAGACACGCCCATAATGTCCGGGGACGCCAGCGGATTGCGAAGAACCCGTTGGAAGAGATGGCCGCCCAGTCCGAAGCAGATCCCCGTGAGAATCCCGAGCACCGTGCGCGGCAGGGTCACGTCCCACACGATGTAGGTCGCGGGGCCGTCATAGGTGCCGGCGAGCACGGAGATCAGGTCCGGGAAGGCCACCACGTATTTACCCAGGGCAACGCGGGCAAATGAGCAGATCAGTAATGCCAGGCACAGGACCAGGGTGACCCTGCGCAGTTTGCGGTGGGCGCGGCGTCGTCCGTTGTGGACGGCGTCGACCGTGGTTGGCAGGGCGTGTGCTTCTACGGGGCGGTTCGTCAGTGTCTGGCTCACGCGGTCACCACTCCCCTCCGCCGGACGATGGCCACCAGCGCGGGAGCACCGATGATCACCAGAGCGATACCCACCTGAAGTTCACGGTCCGGAAGCGCGACGCGGGCCACCGTGTCCGCGAGCAACACCACCACGGGACCGGCCAACATGCACGCCGGGATCACGCGGCGGTAGGACACCCCCACGAAGGCCCGCACGGCATGGGGCACGAGCAATCCGCAGAACACGAGCGGGCCCGCCAAAGCGGTGGCGGTGCCCGCGAGCAGCACCACGGCCACACCGGCCAGGAGACGAATCAATGTGGGGTGGGCACCCAGGCCGCGGCCCAGCGCGTCCCCCAGGCTGAGGGTGTCCAGGGAACCGCCGAGCGGCCACGCAATCAGCAGTCCGATCACGATGATCGGAGCGGCCAGCAAGAGAAACGTGCCGTCGGGCCGGGAGAGGTCACCCACCTGCCACGTGCGGAAAGAGTTGAAGGTCGCCTGGTCGCTGAGCACCATGGCGCTCGTGAGCGCCCCCAGCCCCGCGGAGATCGCGGCACCGGTCAGTGCAAGGGTCACGGGTCTGGCGCCACCTTTGGCGGCCGCTGCCAGCCCGTAGACGAGCAGCATGGCCACGCCAGAGCCCAGAGCCGCCAACCACAGCTGAGAGCCGGGCGAGATCAACCCGCCCAAGACGGCGCCCATCACCACGGCGCACGCGGCGCCCGCGGTCAGGCCCAGAATTCCGGGATCACCCAGCGGATTACGTGTGGCCCCCTGCAGGAGCGCACCGGCCACCGCCAGAGCCGCTCCCGTGAGTACCCCGGCGACGGTGCGCCACACGCGGGACTCGACCACCGCGGCGTCGAGCGCGGGAATCCCGGTGACCGATTGCGTGTCCCCCGTCACCGCATGTGGCAGCACGGACCACGTCACGGCCAGGTCCACCTGGCGAGTACCCACGGCCACGGAGACGGCAAACGCGACCAGTAGACAGCCGACCAGGACCGGCCACGCCACCCGTGGCGACCGAACCGTGGCCGCGCGGGGTGCCGGGCCAGTCCGGGTAGCACTCACACTCACGAGGACTGCGACCCCAGTGCGTCACGAACCGCCGGAACATACACGTCCACCGCGTGCGGCAGGGACAGCGGAGAGGGTGCCAGGGTGGAGACCACGTCCGGCTTGCTCGTGGTGAAGATCGTGTGGCCCTTGGAGACCGCCGGGATGGTCCGCAGCATGGGGTCGTTCTTGAACTTCTCGGCCGCGGCCTGGTCCTCGGCCACGCTGATGTACAGGTCGCTCTCGAGCTCGTCCGCGCGCTCCTCCGGCCACTCTCGCCAGAACTCGTCCTCGGACACGTTGTCCTTGACCACGGGCGCCAATTTCAGGCCGATAGCTTCGAAGAAGCGCGTGCGGGAGTCGCCGGGGCCGTAAAAGCCGAGCTTCTGCGTGGTATCGCCATAAATGAACGTTTTGCCCGCAGCCTCGCCCAGGTCCTCGCCGCGCTGGGACAACAGATCCTCGGTCTCCTTGACGAGGTCATCACCGGCCTGCGAACGGCCCAATGCCTGGGCCACGGCACGCTGTTGGTCCTGCCAGGAACTCACCCACGGGCCCGTGGGATAGGCCACCACGGGCGCGATCTTGGAGAGGCGGTCGTAATCCTCCTGAGTAATTCCCGAGTTCACGGCCACGATCAGATCCGGAGTCAGTTCGGCCACGGCCGTGAAATTAGTGCCGTCGGCTTCATCGAACTGCTGGGGCTTATCGCCACCCAGGTCGGCCACGGCCTGGTCGAACCAGTCGGTCGAATCGGCGGCGTTACCGCCCCAGGCGACCTTGGCCACGCCCACGGGCACTACACCCAGCGCCGCTACGAAGTCCTGGTTATTGCTTCCGCCAATGGTCACTACGCGCTGTGGCTCGGCGTCCACTTTCGTGGTACCCAAGGCATGCTTGACCTCCACGGGGAAACTGTCGGTGGCACTCGACTGCGCCGCTGGACCCCCGGTATTCTCGCCGTCCCCACCGCGTGAACCGGTGGAACACGCGGCCAGGCCAACAAGCGAGGCCAGCGCCAGACCGGAGCCAAGCAAACGGCGTCGGGTCACGGGGGGCGTGTGGGCAGAGTGTGAAGATGCGGGCACTGTGGCTCCTCGAACAGTCCAATTAGATCAGGTTAGGCTAACCTAATTTATTCGAGCGGGATCTGACAAGACGACGATGGGCCCCGCCGAAAAGTTTTTCAGCGAGGCCCACCCAACACTCGATGAGTGTCAGGATTCCTTACGGATCATCTTGTGCGGAGCAGCCTGGGCCACGGGCTTGAGTGTCAAAGTGTCGATGTTGACGTGGTGCGGCAGTTCCACGGCGAACGCCAGCACCTCTGCGACGTCAGCTCCCGTGAGCGGCTTCTCCACACCGGCGTACACCTTGTCCGCCGCTGCCTGGTCACCACCCATGCGCATGAGCGCGAATTCGGGAGTGTGCACCAGGCCCGGTGCGATCTCCACCACGCGCACGTTGTGCTCGGCTTCCTCGAGACGTAAGGCTTCGGTCATGGCTCGCTCTGCATACTTGGCCGCGTTGTACCCGGCTCCACCTTCATAGGCGCGCATCGCCGCCAGTGATGTCAAGTTGACCACCGAACCCTCACCGTTTTCGCGCAGTGTCGGCAAGAATGCTCGGGTCACGCGCATGGTGCCCATGACGTTGACCTGGTACATCCAGTCCCAGTCCTCATCCTTGGCGTCCACTACCTTGTCGGTTCCGCGGGCACCGCCGGAGATGTTGAGCACGGCATCCACGGTCTTCTGTTCGGAAAGCACCTTGTCACGCAGCGCGTCCACCTGGTCGGCCTCGGTGATGTCAGTCGGTGCGGCAATCGCCCCGGTTCGCTGGGCCAGATCCTCCAGGCGATCGGCGCGGCGCGCCACCGCGTAGACGGTCCAACCGCTGTTGCGGAGTCGCTCCACGGTGGCCTCACCGATTCCGGTGGAGGCCCCGGTGACCACGGCTACTTTGCCGTTTCCGACGGGCTTGGGGTTGGCATACGCGGTGTGTGTGTTCTGGGTCATATCACCCACGTTACGCCGTAGATTTATCCGGGAGAAATACTCAGTCCCAATGAATTAGGACGTTTCAGAATCCGCTGCGGTGATCGCGCAGCCAGCCCAAGAGGACCACTGCGTTGTTGTGCTGCTCATCCTTAGCGTCATAGAGCAAAGTCGCCGCGCCCACGTCCCGTAACACCTGCTTGAGTTCCGCCACTTCGCCCGATGCGTCCTCGTCCAGATCCTGTCGGTAACGGTCAGAGAACTCTTCGAACTTCTCAGGGTCATGACCGAACCACTTGCGGAGCTCGTCCGTGGGTGCGAGCTCCTTGAACCAGTGATCCAGTGCGGCGTGGTCCTTGCTCACCCCGCGAGGCCACAATCTGTCGACCAGGATGCGAGCGCCGTCGTCCTGGGCCTTGTCTTCGCGAACGCGCTTGATCTGCAACTGTGCCATGACTCCACGCTAGGCCTGTTGCGCCCGGTTTGCATGAGAGACTGGGGCACATGGCACAAAATCTTGAGGGTACAGACACGCCCAATTTCAGTGACAGCGCTGCGTCCACCACCGCGGTGAACGTTCCCGACAAGCCGGCCCTGGAGGGTCTGGAGGACAAGTACTCCGCGCAGTGGCGCGAGAACGGCACGTACGCGTTCGACGAGGACACCACTCGTGAGTCCGTCTACTCCATCGACACTCCCCCTCCCACGGCCTCCGGCTCCCTGCACGTGGGACACATGTTCTCCTACACGCAGACCGATGTGATCGCCCGCTACCAGCGGATGAGCGGCAAGAACGTCTTCTACCCGCTGGGCTGGGATGACAACGGCCTGCCCACCGAGCGCCGCGTGCAGAACTATTACGGTGTGCGTTGCGAGCCCGGCAAGCCCTACATCGAGGGTTATCGTCCCCCGGAGAAGCCGGCCAAGAACCAGCGAGACTGGGATGTGGTGTCCCGCCAGAACTTCATCGAGCTGTGTGAAGAGCTCGCTGTGGAGGATGAAAAGGTCTTCGAGCACCTCTTCTCCACGCTGGGCCTGTCCGTTGACTGGAACCGCACCTACCGCACCATCGACGCGCATTCGCGCAAGGTGTCTCAGCTCGCCTTCCTGAAGGATTACGAGGCCGGTAACGCGTACATGGCCGAGGCCCCCACCATGTGGGACGTCACCTTCCGCACCGCCGTGGCGCAGGCCGAGCTCGAGGACCGCGAACGCGAAGGCGCCTACCACCGTGTGTCCTTCCACCGCCCGGACGGTGAGAAGGTCTTCATCGAGACCACCCGCCCCGAACTCCTGCCCGCGTGCGTAGCCCTCGTCGCTCACCCGGACGACGAGCGTTACCAACCGCTGTTCGGCACCACCGTGCGCTCTCCCCTGTTCGATGTCGAGGTCGAGGTCAAGGCCCACCCCCTCGCCAAGCCGGACAAGGGTTCGGGTATCGCCATGATCTGTACGTTCGGTGACCTCACCGACGTCACGTGGTGGCGCGAACTGAATCTGCCCACCCGTGCCTTGATCGGCCGCGACGGCCGTTTCCTCGCGGAGCAGCCCGAATGGATCGCCGACGGCGCCCCGGCCGAGAATTACGCGCAGGTCGCCGGTAAGACCGTGTTCTCCGCGCAGAAGGCCGTGGTGGAGCTGCTTGAGGCCTCCGGTGATCTGGAGGGCGAGCCCAAGAAAATCATGCACCCGGTGAACTTCTACGAGAAGGGTGACAAGCCCCTCGAGGTGGTCACCTCTCGCCAGTGGTACATCCGCAACGGTGGTCGCGACGCTGAGCGCCGCGAAGCACTCATCGAGCGCGGCCGAGAAATGTCGTGGCACCCCACGTTCATGCGTTCTCGCTACGAGAACTGGATCGAGGGCCTCAACGGTGACTGGTTGATTTCCCGCCAGCGCTTCTTCGGCGTGCCGTTCCCGGTCTGGTACCCGCTGGACGAGTCCGGCGAGCCCGACTACGACCACCCCGTGCTGCCCTCCGAGGATCAGCTGCCCGTGGATCCCACGGCGGATGTGGCCCCCGGCTACACCGAGGACCAGCGCGATCAGCCCGGCGGTTTCATGGCTGATCCGGATGTCCTGGACACCTGGGCGACGTCTTCGCTGACCCCGCAGATCGCGACCGGCTGGGCCGTGGACGAGAAGCTGCACGCCAACACGTTCCCCATGGATCTGCGTCCCCAGGGCCACGACATCATACGGACCTGGCTGTTCTCCACCGTGGTGCGGGCCGAGACCCTGGCTCAGACCGTGCCGTGGAAGCACACGGCGCTGTCCGGCTGGATCCTGGACCCGGACCGCAAGAAGATGTCCAAGTCCAAGGGCAACGTGGTGGTTCCCACAGACGTGCTCGACAAGTACGGATCGGACGCGGTCCGTTACTGGGCGGCCTCCGCCCGGTTGGGTGCAGACACCGCTTACGACGAGGGTCAGATGAAGATCGGCCGTCGTTTGGCGATCAAGTTGCTCAACGCGTCCAAGTTCGTATTGGCCCAGGGTGTCACCGAGGCCTCCGTCCTGGGCTCGGGCACGGACGACTCCGTGGTCATCAACGGCTTGGACCGCGCCCTGTTGGCTCAGCTGTCCGACGTTGTCACCCGCGCAACCGCTGCGTTCCAGGAGTACGAGTACGCACGTGCCCTGCAGTTGATCGAGTCCTTCTTCTGGACCTTCACCGACGACTACGTGGAACTGGTCAAGGACCGCGCTTACGGTTCGCGCGGCGCGGAGGCTCAGGCGTCCGTGCACGCTGCTCTGGCCACCACGCTCGACACCATGCTGCGGTTGTTCGCACCGTTCATTCCGTTTGCGACCGAAGAAGTCTGGTCCTGGTGGCGCTCCGGTTCGGTGCACCGTGCCTCCTGGCCCGTGACCGACGGTTTTGCCGGCCTGGCCCAGCAGGGCGATCCGGAAGTGCTCACCGTGGTGGGTGAGGCCCTGTCCGGTCTGCGTAAGTCCAAGTCCGAGGCCAAGGTCAAGCAGCGCACCGCGGTCACTTCCGCGACCGTCTCCGCGCCGGCCGCTCAGCTCGAGCAGCTGCGTGCTGGCCTGGACGACCTCAAGGCCGCCGGTAACGCTGCGGACCTCACGCTCACGGATGCTGACGGAGAACTGACCGTCAGCGACGTGCAGCTGGAGGCAGCTGCCGAAGCGTAGCCACACGGCACATGACAAGGGCGGGTGATCCTCTTAGGATCATCCGCCCCTGTCATTTCAGCTATGGAATTGACAGCCGACATTCTGGTCCGTGAAAGTGCGGTTTCAGGCCGGCTAAGTGCACCATTGCAGACTGATTTGTCCGCCGCGACTGCTGGGGCCGTGATCCTCGCTGCCGTCAGGCCTTCACGGCGTCCACGGCTGTCACACCCGCAGAGGGAACCTCAGCTGAAGTCCGGGCCCTTCTCACGGCCGCGCTTGATCTCGTAGAAACCGGGGTATGAGGCCAGCGCGAGTGCGCCGTCCCAGACCTTGCCCGCTTCCTCGCCCTTGGGCGCCGGAGTGAACACGGGGCCGAAGAAGCCCACGCCGTTCACGGCGATGCACGGGGTGCCAATGTCCTGGCCGGCCACTGCCTGGGCCGCCTCGGTGGATGTGCGGATCGCGGCGTCGTAGTTCTCGGAGTCCTTGGCGTCTGCCAGCTCTGCGGGCAGGCCGACCTCGGCAAGGGATTCCTTGATGATCTCGAGCTCGTCCTTCATGCCGCCCGGGTGACGACGCGTGCCCATGGCGTCGTAGAGCTTCTTGTAGTACTCGTCGCCGTGCTTCTGAGCAGCTGCCTCGATCACGCGCACCATCCACATGGACTCAATGTGGCCCTGGTGGTGGTTGTCCGGGTTGTTCTCGTTGAGGATGCCCAGCGAAATAATGCGCCAGTTGACCTCGACGTCGCGGATCTTGGTGACTTCTTCCATCCAGCGGGAGGTCATCCACGCCCACGGGCACAACGGATCGAACCAGAAATCTACGTGCTGCTTCTCAGACATACGGTTACCTTTCAACAGACGAATGCGTTGTTTACAGGAGATGTTCGTGCGTCACGCGGACTTGTGACGACGCCGCTCCGCTTCGATCATCTCGTGCGTAAAGACCTCGGGGTCGCTCAGCTTTGTCACGGAGTCCGCGGTGACCAGCACCGCAGCGACATCGTCACGGCTGGGCAGATCGAACATCACCGGCATGAGGATGTCTTCCAGGATCGCGCGCAAACCGCGGGCGCCCGTGCCCCGCTCGATCGCCAATTCGGCGATGGCCTCCAGGGCCTGCGGGTCGAAGGTGAGCTCCACGCCATCGAGTTGGAAGAGCTTGCGGTACTGCTTGACCAAAGAGTTCTTGGGTTCGGTGAGAATCCGGACCATGTCCGACACCGACAATTTGGACAGCGTGGTCACAACGGGCAAACGACCGATGAACTCGGGGATCAGGCCGAATTTCAGCAGGTCCTCCGGGCGCACCTGACCGGTCAGATCGACCTCGGAGGTGTCACGGATGGCAGCCCCGAAACCGATGCCCTTCTTGCCCGTGCGCTGTTGCACGATCTCATCGAGACCGGCGAATGCTCCCGCCACGATGAAGAGCACATTGGTGGTGTCAATGTGCAGGAACTCCTGCTGGGGATGCTTACGCCCGCCCTGCGGGGGAACCGAGGCGACGGTTCCCTCCAGGATCTTCAGGAGCGCTTGCTGGACCCCTTCACCCGATACGTCCCGCGTGATCGAGGGGTTCTCAGATTTACGCGAAATCTTGTCGATTTCGTCGATGTAAATAATCCCCTGCTCCGCTTTCTTGATATCGAAATCGGCAGCTTGGATGAGTTTGAGGAGAATATTTTCAACGTCTTCACCTACATATCCGGCCTCGGTGAGGGATGTGGCATCGGCCACGGCGAACGGTACGTCCAGTTTACGAGCCAAGGACTGCGCCAGATAGGTCTTGCCGGAACCGGTGGGGCCCACCAACAAAATGTTGGACTTGGCCACTTCGATATCTTCTTCGTTGCCGTCGGAACCGGCAATCGACAGAGTCTGCCCGGAGACCCCCGCGCGGATGCGCTTGTAGTGGTTGTACACGGCCACGGACAGAGCCCGCTTGGCGGTGTCCTGCCCGATCACGTACTCCTGTAGATGATCGTGGATCTGCTGCGGGCGTGGAAGCTCCATCTGGTCGGTTTCCTCGACCTCGGTGAGCTCCTCTTCAATGATCTCGTTGCACAGTTCGATGCACTCGTCGCAGATGTACACGCGAGGCCCGGCAATGAGCTTGCGCACCTGCTTCTGGCTCTTACCGCAGAAGGAGCATTTGAGCAGATCAACGCTCTCCCCAATGCGCGCCATAGCCAATCCTCACAGTTCATCTAGACGTTTGCCCTCGGAACCACTTTAGGCGAGGGCGGAAGGTGCACCA
This sequence comes from Kocuria atrinae, assembly GCF_039531425.1. NCBI lineage: Bacteria > Bacillati > Actinomycetota > Actinomycetes > Micrococcales > Micrococcaceae > Kocuria > Kocuria atrinae. The sequence continues at coordinate 240,396 of NZ_BAAAQA010000002.1, read as the reverse complement.
AAGCTCGACACCTGTACGTGACGCGCAGCGGCGCCGCCGGAGAAAAACTCTCCCGCGACGCCGCTCAGCCTACTCGTCCTACTGGGTGACGGTGGCAGGCTTGTTGATCTTACGAGATTCCAGCACCTGGTCGATGATGCCGTACTCCAGCGCATCCTTGGCCGTGAGGATCTTGTCGCGTTCGATATCGCGGTTGATCTCATCAGCGGACTTATTGGTGTGCAGCGCCATGGTCTCTTCCAACCAGTTACGCATGCGCATGATCTCGTTGGCCTGGATCTCGATGTCCGAGGCCTGACCGCCGCCCTGGCCCTCCATGGCGGGCTGGTGGATCAGCACGCGGGCGTTGGGCAGAGCCAGGCGCTTGCCCGGGGTGCCACCGGCCAGCAGCACGGACGCTGCGGACGCAGCCTGACCCAGGCACACGGTCTGGATCTCGGGGCGGATGTACTGCATGGTGTCGTAAATGGCCGTCATGGCCGTGAACGAACCGCCCGGGGAGTTGATGTACATGGTGATGTCGCGGTCCGGGTCCTGGGACTCGAGCACCAGCAACTGCGACATGATGTCGTCAGCGGAGGTGTCGTCCACCTGGACGCCCAGGAAGATGATGCGATCTTCGAACAGCTTGGTGTACGGGTTCTGGCGGCGGTAGCCGTAGGGTGTGCGCTCTTCGAAGTCCGGAATCACGTAGCGGCTGGTGGGCAACTGCGGTGCAGTGGCGTGAGGCAAATTCATTGTTCCGTCCTGAAATTCTTGAAGTGGTTCGTGACAGCTACGGCTGGTTACTTGGAGTCCCGCATGGTTCCGCCGCCACCGGTCACGTTGCCGGCGGACTGAGCGATGTGGTCGAAGAACCCGTATTCCAAGGCACGCTCGGCGTCGAACCAGTTGTCGCGGTCATTGTCGCGAAGGATGGTCTCGAGATCCTGACCGGTCTGCTCGGCCGTCAACTCGGCCAGGCGCTTCTTCATGGACAGGATGAGCTCGGCCTGCACACGGATGTCGGATGCCGTGCCACCCATGCCGCCGGAGGGCTGGTGCATGAGGATGCGGGCGTTGGGGGTCGCGTAGCGCTTGCCCTTGGTACCCGAGGACAGCAGGAACTGCCCCATGGAAGCAGCCAGACCGGTGGCCACGGTCACCACGTCGTTGGGGATCAACTGCATGGTGTCGTAAATGGCCATGCCCGCGGTGACGGAGCCACCCGGGGAGTTGATGTACAGGAAGATGTCCGCCTCGGGATCCTCGGCAGAAAGCAACAGCATCTGCGAGCAGATCAGGTTGGCGTTGGTGTCACGCACCTCGGAGCCGAGCCAGATGATGCGTTCCTTGAGCAAACGGTTGTAGACGTAATCGTCCTGACCGTTGGGCGCCCCGTCCTCCATGCGCGGAGTGACCGGTGCGGCACCGTACGGCTGGATGGGAGTGGAGGTCATGGAATGCCTCTTTCTTCTGGGCGGGGTTACGCGCGCCGGGCGCACAGCAACCCATGAACACTTTCTGTCTCAGCAGCGTAGTGCCGTACCCGCGCCGTTTCGCGGGCACAGCCCTATTGTTCGCTGCTGGCGCATGGTCCCGGACACACGACGACACCGCAGGCAACCTTCGCGTGGAAGGCTCCCTGCGGCGTCGTTGTGAGCCACTGTGCGCCCGCGTGAAGCGGGCTCACGGATGCTTACTTGGCTTCGGTCTCGACAGTCTCTGCCTCTTCGGCAGCGGCCTCTTCATCGTCGGAACCGACGAAGGCGGACAGGTCCACCTCGTTGCCCTTGGAATCGGTGACCGTGGCGTACTCGAGGACCTTGGCGAGAGCCTTACGGCGGCGCACCTCGCCCACCATCATGCCGGCCTGGCCGGAGCCGTCCAGCATCTGTGCGAACTGGTTGGGGTCCATGCCGTACTGCTGGGACATGTTGATGATGTAGTCGATCAGCTCGGACTGCTCCACGCCGACTTCTTCGGCCTCGGCCACTGCATCGAGGATGATCTCGTTGCGGAAAGCGGTCTCGGCGTTGGCGCGAACCTCGGCGCGGTGCTCATCCGTGTCGTGATCGGGCTCGGCGGAAGCCTGGGCCTCCGGCGAATCGAAGTGCTGGGTCAGCTGATCCTCGATGACCTTCTCGGGAACCGGAACCTCGATGAGCTCCACGAGCTTGTCCAGAACCTTGTCACGAGCCTCGATGCCCTGTTCGACCACTGCGGACTCGGAAGCCTGCTTCTTGAGGTCTTCCTTGAGCTCGTCAATGGTGTCGAACTCGGAGGCCAGCTGAGCGAACTCGTCGTCGGCCTCGGGCAGCTCGCGCTCCTTGACCGCGGTGACCTTGACCTTGACGGTGGCGTCTGCACCGGAGTGCTCGCCGCCGGCCAGCTTGGTTTCGAAGGTCGCATCCTCATCTGCGGACAGACCGGTCACGGCCTCGTCCATGCCCTCGAGCATGGTTCCGGAGCCCACCTCGTAGGAGAGGTCGTTGGCTGCGTCAACTTCTTCACCGTCGACCAGAGCCTGCAGGTCCAGGGTGACGTGGTCGCCCTCGGCAGCGGGACGGTCAACGGACTTGAGGGTGCCGAAACGGACGCGTAGCTCGTCCAGTGCCTTCTGCTCGTCCTCTGCCGTGGCCTCACGTGCCTCGACCTCGACCTTGAGGCCCTTGTAGTCGGGCAGCTCGATCTCGGGGCGGATGGCCACGTTGATCTCGACCTTGGTGTCAGCCTCGCGGTTGTCGGATTCCGGCTTGGCCAGAACCTCGACCTGCGGCTGGGACAGCGGGGTCAACTCGTTCTCGGCGAGTGCCTGCTGGTAGAAGTCGTTGAGGCCCTCGTTTAGGGCATTTTCGATCACGAAGTCGAAGCCAACGCGCTGGTCGATGAGCTTCGAGGGGACCTTACCCTTGCGAAATCCGGGGATCTGAATCTGATCGGCCAGCTGCTTGTACGTCTCTGCGACAAACGGCTTGAGATCGGCGTAAGGGATCTCAACGGTGATCTTCGCCTCGGTGGGGTTGAGTTTCTCGACGGCGCTCTTCACTTCCGTTGTACTCCTGGGGTCGTGGATGAACAGTTCTCACGGGCCAAGGTTTGGCCCGGTCGGTCAACGAGCGCTCCCTGCCACTGCATGGCGGATGAGCGCTCAGACGTCGGGGTGACAGGACTCGAACCTGCGATCTCCTGCTCCCAAAGCAGGCGCGCTAGCCACTGCGCTACACCCCGTTGCCGGTGTATTTCCGATGGTTATTGGCTACCCGCGGGCACAAAAATAGACCCTGGACACACCAACATCGTGCAAGTCTAACGTGTCATGGGCCTCTGAACTGAAATTCCGCCCTCGGCAGCGGTGAAATGGGGCTGAATTGGCGAGCGCCCGACCCCTCGTGTAATCTTTCGGTGTCCCCGGGGGTGTAGCTCAATGGTAGAGCCCCAGTCTTCCAAACTGGCTACGCGGGTTCGATTCCCGTCACCCCCTCGAGATACTCACAGCGGCCCCGCACTGATTCAGTGCGGGGCCGCTGTGCTGTTTCCCCCCCTGGCCTCGGACCTCTCCACATTGGGCGGCCCATCTCCAGCCAGACTCCGCTTCTGAGGTGGCGCTCGAACCACGGCCTACATGTGAGGCGTCGTTGGACCCCTTGGCGGGGCCAGGAAGGGTTCCAACGAGACATGAGGTGCGCCCGTGGGTTCCACCGGCGCACAGAACGTGGGCCCCCTACTTCTGGCACTCCGGGCACCAGTAGAGCGCGCGGCCGTTGAGGTCCTGTCGTAAAACCGTGGTGCCGCAGTGCAGACAGGGCTGGCCGTGACGGTGATACACGTAGTTGCCGTGGTGGGGCCAAGCTTCGTGATCGGGAACACCGGGGCGGTCCACGGGGTCCGTGGTGATGATGCGCCCCACCCGTACGCCAATGTTCATGAGTGCCACGTTTTCCTCCCACAGCCCCACGAGGTCTTCGCGGCTCAGTGACGTTCCGGGTAGGAATGGATCAACCCCGCGGCGGAACAGGGACTCCGCGCGGAAGATGTTGCCGATCCCCGCCACCACGTTCTGCTCCATGAGCAACACGGCGATCGGGCGTTTGCTCTTCCCGGCCTTGGTGATGAACGGCTCGGGGTCCGCATCGGGGTCCAGCGGGTCCGGACCCAACTTGGACTCGGCGACCGCAGCTTCCTCGGGAGTTTCCACGGTGCACAACGCCGGGCCTCGCAGGTCGGCCCACCCGTGCTCCCCCACCAGCCGCGCCCGCACCGCACCCACGGGAGCAGCGGGAACGACCAACCCGGCGTCGTCGTACTCGACAGCGGTCTCCTCAGAGGACCCGGCTTCCTGCTCCCCCACCTTGCGCGGCGCGCCGATGGACGACGCCGCTTGGAACGTCTCGTCGCCGGCGAAACTCCACGCGCCGTAAATACCGAGGTGTGAGCGCAGGATCAGAACGTCAGCGGCGTCGGACGGGGCAGTGAAGCTCATGAAGAGCTGCTTGCCATGTGCGCGGGCTCCGGTGAGGGTGCGGCCGTCCAGCTGAGCCGCGCCCGGCGCGAAACGTCCCTGCGGGCTGGAGACCCGCAGGGACTGTCCCGCAAAGACATCATCGAGCTGGCGTGCCAATCGATGAACGGAATGACCTTCAGGCACGGTCAGTTCTGGGCGATGGGGCGTGCGGTGACCTGGTCGAGCTTGCCCTTGACGTCACCGGTGGTCTCGTACTCGCCCAGCTGCGCGATGCGGCGCTCGTGGCGCTCTTCGGCCGTGAATTCTTCGGCGAGGAACGCCTTAACGATCTCCAGGGCTTCTTCCTTGGAGTGCTGACGACCGCCGATCGCTACGACCTGCGCATTGTTGTGGTCGCGAGCGAGTCTGGCCGTGTCGAGGTTCCAGGCCAGTGCGGCGCGGATGCCCTGCACCTTATTGGCGGCCATCTGCTCACCGTTGCCCGACCCGCCGAGCACGATGCCCAGGGAATCCAGGCCCTGGTCACGGTCTTGCTTCACAGCCCGAGCAGCGTGGATGCAGAAAGCCGGGTAGTCGTCGGCGGCGTCGTACTCTTCGGGGCCGTGGTCCACCATGTCGTAGCCGGCGGCGGACAACTGATCGATGAAGTAGTGGGACAGTTCGAGACCTGCGTGGTCGGTGGCGATGTGCACGCGCATGAGCGGGGTTTCTCCTGGATCAGGTGCGGTACCGGGCGGGTGTTCTCCCGGGTATCCGCCGAGGGCAATCTGACACTCACCACCGTACCGTGGGCCCCGGAAATCGCCCTGATCAGAGGGATCACAGCCCGCGCCGTGTGATCCTGGCCGCAGACTGCCATAATGGCTAGATGCTCGCGCGCTTAGGGCGCGCACGCCCCCAGCTGTCGAGGAGAGGATCACTCACGTGCCCGGAATCAATTTGACCCGAGAGGAAGCCGTCCAACGGGCGGAGACTGTATCGGTCGATTCCTATGATGTGGTCCTGGATCTCACGGATAATCCGGAGACTTTTGCGGCGCGCACCACGGTTCGTTTCACGGCCACGCCCGGTGCGAACACGTTCATTGACGCGATCACCGCATCAGTGGAATCGGTGACCGTCAATGGGAAACAGCTGGACCCGGCGGAGGTCAGCGACGGCGTGCGCATCCAACTCCCCGATCTCGCGGAAACCAACGAACTGATCGTGGAATCCCGCATGTTCTACATGAACACCGGCGAAGGTCTGCACCGCTTTGTGGACCCGGTGGACAACGAGGTGTACCTCTACACCCAGTTCGAGGTCGCCGATGCCCGCCGAATGTTCCCGGTGTTCGAGCAGCCCGACTTGAAGGCCAACTTCCGTTTTGACGTGACCGCCCCGGATCACTGGGCCGTGGTCTCAAATCAGCCCACCCCGGAGCCGGTAGCGGTGAGCGAGGGCGTGGCCCGCTGGACGTTCTCCCCCACTCCCGTGATGTCCTGCTACATCACAGCATTGATTGCCGGACCGTACGTGTCCATCACTGATTCGCTGACATCCTCGGACGGCCGCACCATCGATTTGGGTCTGTACTCACGCAAGTCGCTGTCTGAATACGTTGACGCTGACGAAATGTTCGGAGTCACCAAGCAGGGCTTCGAGTTCTTCGAATCGCAGTTCGGAGTTCCCTACCCGTTCGAGAAGTACGATCAGCTGTTCGTCCCGCAGTTCAACGCCGGTGCCATGGAGAACGCCGGCGCAGTGACCTTCGTGGAGCAGTACATCTTCCGTTCCAAGCCGTCCCAGGCCCGCGTGGAACGCCGCGCCATCACCGTATTGCACGAGCTGGCCCACATGTGGTTCGGCGATCTGGTGACCATGCGCTGGTGGAACGACCTGTGGCTCAACGAGTCCTTTGCGGAATACATGTCCACGCTCGCGTGCGCCCAGAACACCAAATACACCAACGCGTGGACCACGTTCGTGGCCGGCGAGAAGTCCTGGGGTTACGAACAGGATCAGCTGCCCACCACGCACCCCATCAAGGCCGAGATCCGCGATCTCGAGGACGTGCTGGTCAACTTCGACGGCATCACCTACGCCAAGGGCGCGTCCGTGCTCAAGCAGCTGGTCGCCTGGGTCGGCCAGGAAGAGTTCATGGCCGGCCTCAACGCGTACTTCGGCAAGCACGCGTGGGCCAATACCGAACTCTCGGATCTCATGGTCGAGCTCGAGGCCGCAAGCGGTCGCGACCTCACCGACTGGACCGAGCACTGGCTCGAGACGGCCGGGGTCAACACCCTGATCCCGCACGTTGAGGCGGACCAGGACGGTGTGATCACCTCGTTCGCGATAGAGCAGATCGGTCAGGAGGGCCACCCGACACTGCGCCCGCATCGCTTGGCCGTTGGATTCTACGATCACGACGACGCCGCCAACAGTCTGGTTCGCACGCACCGCGTCGAACTGGACGTGGACGGCGAACGCACCGAGGTGCCCGAGCTCGTGGGCCGTGAGCGCCCGGACCTGGTGCTGCTCAATGACGATGACCTGGCCTATGCCAAGATCCGCCTGGACGAGTGCTCTCAGGACACGGCCTCGAATCACCTGGCTGATTTCGAAGAGTCCCTGCCCAGGTCGCTCGTGTGGGGTGCCGCTTGGGATTCCGTGCACGACGGTGTTTCCCCGGCCCGCGAGTACGTCCAGTTGGTTCTGGCCAACATCGGCCGAGAGACGGATTCCACCGCGGTCCAGGTTCAGTTACGGCAGTTGGACACTGTGCTCGATTACTACCTGGCGCCGGAGGACGCGGACGAGATCCGCGCCGACTCCGCAGCGTCGATCTGGAAGTTGGTGGAAGCTTCCGCCCCGGGATCGGATCACCAGTGGCAGTTCTTCCGTGCCTTTGCCCGCCGTGCGGTGACCTCCGAGCAGTTCGATCAGCTCGATGCCTTCGATCGCGGCGAGAACATCCCCACCGGTGTGGAGATGGACACCGACACCCGCTGGGTGGTGCTGATCGCCCTCATCGCCGCAGGTCGACGCAACGAATCGGACATCGACGCCGCCCTGGCCAAGGACAACACGGAAACCGGTGCCATTGCGGCGGCCACGGCCCGCGCCGCGATTCCCACGCCCGAGGCCAAGGCTGCCGCGTGGCAACAGATCGTGGTGGACGGCTCGCTGCCCAATTCGCAACAGCAGGCCGCTATCGCGGGATTCTTCCGCGCCCATGACCAGGAACTCGTAACCCCGTACGCGGACAAGTACTTCGAGGCGGTCACCGACGTGTGGACCACCCGCACGCATGAGCTGTCCCAGCAGATTGCGGCCGGTCTGTTCCCGCGACTGGCAGCGCAGGCAACCGTCGACGACGCTCAGCGGTTCCTGGACCGGCTGGGTTCCGAGCACAACGGGCTACGCCGGATCGTATTGGAGCGTCAGGATGCCATCCGCCGAGCCGTGGCGGCCCAGTCGGTCGATGCAGCCGCAGCAAAGGAGACCCCGTCCGCATGAGTGATTCCCAACAACCTCCCCTCAACCCCCAGGCCGGGCCGCCCGAAGGGCGCCGCACGTTCACTTTGGGCGCCGTGGGTTCCCGTTCCGCGGCCCAGTCCGTGACGCAGCCCCCGCAGCAAGTGGGTGACGCACGAGAGGCGGCCGAAGCGGCGTCGTCGGATTCGTTCTACGCGCAGGTGGGCGGACACGAGACGTTCACCAAGCTCACCCGGGAGTTCTATCAGCGCGTGGCCCAGGATGAGGATTTCAAGGCCATGTATCCCGAAGAGGATCTGGGGCCGGCCGAACGCCGCCTGCGGATGTTCTTGGAGCAGTACTGGGGCGGGCCCACCACCTATTCGGAGGAACGCGGGCATCCGCGGCTGCGCATGCGACACGCGCCGTTCCCCGTGGACACGTGGGCGCGCGAAACATGGCTCAAGCACATGCGCGCCGCCATGGACACCCTGGAGCTGTCCCCGCTGCACGACGGCATTATGTGGGATTACTTCGACCGTGCGGCTCACGCCATGGTGAACCGGCCGGGCTGACCGGCGCTGGTCGAGCTACGCAGAACAACAAGACGGCAGGGCTGGTGCACGCACCGGCCCTGCCGTCTTGTCCGAGAAGCTCTTTAGCGTTGGCCGTTCTTGACCACCACGTGACCGGCCTCTGTCGAGAGCCTCAGCCACTGCCCGGATTGTTCGGCCGCCACGGCAACCTCGAATTCCGAGGGCGGGATGAAACCGAGCACGTCCAGTCCGAAGGCCGCACCGTCCGGGATATCAGGGACTTCCATGGGTCCCCATCCGGAACTGGCACCCCAGATCTCCGAGCGCACCTTGGACACAATGGCGGCCCCGGAATCGGTGGGAACGGCGTCCGCGACTTTCTGGACACCGGCGCGGGCGACATCGCGCACGTGATGTGCGGAAACGACGCCGCGCTTGGTCCAGCCTCCGCGCGGGGCCACCATCCCGGCCCACGGCGCTGCAACTTCCTGCGGCGGCGCACTGATGTGAACCGGTTCGCTCTTGAGCGCGGGATCGGACAATGAAAACCGCGCCAGCCGGTCGAGAATGGCTGACGCCGGGACCGTGAGATCAATGTCCGTGGGATGAGCCAGGGACACCGCCCGCAACCCGAGCACCACGGGTGAGGGATCCAAGATGTTCGTTGGGTAGATCACCGGGACCCAGGTTGCCAGAGCATGGCCGAATCCCTGCAGTCGTACGGCCGCGTTCGCGTCGAGGCTGCGGGCGCGGCTGAGCAGCGTGGCCAGGTCAGAGGCTTCCTCGGGACCGGCCAGTGAAATGCCGGGGGTCTGTGCGCCCCCAGGGTGTGTCATCGTTCGTCGAGCTCCTTGACCTCGTCTGCCAGAGCATCCAAGAGTGCCTTGTGATCGTCCGACAGTTTTTGACTCTTGCCCGTGTCCGGGTCCATCAAGACCATCACGGATTCCCCCTCCGCGTAAACAGATGAGCCGTCCTCTTCTTGCAAGCGGTAGGAAATCGTGAAGGAGGATCCGCCCACCCGGGAGATCCAGGTGCGCACGTACACGGGTTCGTGTCGGTAGAACAGCTGTTCCTTGTAGTCGATGTTCTGGTGGACCACCACGGTGCGGGTGTCACCGATGGATTCGCGGAACGTGGTGTCCTCCGGGATGCCGTGGTCCGCGTCCGCCTTGATGGGGGAAGAAGTCAGGCGCACGCGGGCGTCCTCGAAGAAGCGGACCATGATCACGTTGTTGATGTGACCGTAGGCGTCCATGTCTGAGAATCGCATTTGAATGGGGATGCTTACGGAAGTCATGTCCCCCATCAGATCACATCCGGCCCAGCACTAGAGTGGAGTTCATGAGTGTTGATCCCCAGAAGGAACCCGTGAAAGCCCTGCTCCAGATGCTGGACCTGGCCGACGGTGGAGGGGCCAGAACCCTCGAGGATATTTTCGTCGGTCAGACGATCACGAGCATGCGTAACCGGGTGTACGGCGGGCAGGTGCTGGCCCAAGCCGCCATGGCGGCGATGCGTACGGTGCCGGAGGAACGGGCCATCCATTCGTTGCACGCCTACTTCTTGCGCCCCGGTGACGTGAATTTCTCCATCACTTTCGGGGTCGAGCGCGTTCGCGACGGGCGTTCGTTTTCTGCACGGCGCATCCACGCCTATCAGGACGGCAAAACCATTCTGTCGATGATCGCTTCCTTCCAGTCCAGGGCGGACGGGTTGGACCACCAGGACGAAATGCCGGAGAACGTGCCGGATCCCGAGTCCCTCCCCACGCTGCGCGACCTGCTGGGCAGTATTGATCTTCCGGAAGCGCGAGCCACCGCGTTCGAGCGGCCCTTCGACATGCGCTACGTGACCGAACCGCTCTTCCTTCCGTGGCGCGGCACCAATGAGGCGTACAACGCCGTGTGGATCAAGGCCCTGGCCCCGTTGCCCGACGACCCTCTCATCCATCGTGCGGCCCTGGCCTATGCCTCCGACTACACGATGCTCGAGCCCGTGCTGCGACGCCACGGCAAATCCTGGGTCGAACCAGGCCTCAACGTGGCATCCCTGGATCACGCCATGTGGTGGCACCGCGACGCCCGCGCGGACGAGTGGATCCTCTACGTCCAGGCCTCCCCCAGCGCATCCTCGGCGCGCGGTTTGGGTGTCGGTCGAATGTTCACTCAGGACGGCACATTGATCGCCACGACCGCTCAGGAGGGCATGATGCGCCTGCCCGAGTTCCAGTCGGACTAGCGACCACATAAACCACGACGCCGCCCCGGGACCTTTCGTGCGAAAGGTCCCGGGGCGGCATCGTCGAACTCGTGTTTGCCCTTAGTCGCGGGTGAGACGACGGTGGGTGAGGCGACGGGGGCGTGCGGCCTCGGCGCCGAGACGCTCCACCTTGTTCTCCTCGTAGGCTTCGAAGTTGCCCTCGAACCAGTACCAGTTGTCCGGGTTCTCCTCGGTGCCTTCCCAGGCGAGGATGTGGGTGGCCACGCGGTCCAGGAACCAACGATCGTGAGAGACCACCACGGCGCAGCCGGGGAATTCCAGCAGGGCGTTCTCCAGCGAACCGAGAGTTTCAACGTCCAGATCGTTAGTGGGCTCATCCAGCAGCAACAAGTTGCCACCCTGCTTGAGGGTCAGTGCCAGGTTGAGACGGTTGCGCTCACCACCGGAGAGCACACCAGCCTTCTTCTGCTGATCCGGTCCCTTGAAACCGAAGGCGGAGACGTACGCGCGGGACGGCATTTCGACCTTGCCCACGTTGATGTAGTCCAGACCCTCGGAGACGACCTCCCACAGGGTCTTTTCCGGGTCCAAGTTCGCGCGGTTCTGGTCCACGTAGGAGATCTTGACCGAATCGCCGATCTTGAGTTCGCCGCCGTCGAGCGGTTCGAGACCCACGATGGTCTTGAACAGCGTGGACTTACCCACACCGTTAGGACCGATCACACCCACGATGCCGTTACGGGGCAGCGAGAAGGACAGATCCTTGATGAGCGAACGGTCGCCGAAGCCCTTCTGCAACTTGTCGGCCTCGATGACCAGGTTGCCCAGGCGAGGGCCCGGGGGAATCTGGATTTCCTCGAAGTCCAACTTGCGGGTCTTCTCGGCTTCCGACGCCATTTCCTCATAGCGAGCCAGACGCGCCTTCGACTTGGACTGACGGCCTTTGGCGTTGGAACGAACCCAATCGAGTTCTTCCTTGAGACGCTTTGCCTGCTTGGCGTCCTTCTTGCCCTGGACCTCCATGCGCTTGGCCTTGGTATCCAGGTAGGTGGAGTAGTTGCCCTCGTAGGGGTACAGGCGGCCGCGGTCGACCTCACAGATCCACTCGGCCACGTGGTCGAGGAAGTACCGGTCGTGAGTCACGGCCAGAACAGCGCCGTGGTAGGCGGCCAGGTGCTGCTCGAGCCACAGCACGGACTCGGCGTCCAGGTGGTTAGTGGGCTCATCGAGGAGCAACAGATCGGGCTTCTGCAGCAGCAGCTTGCACAGCGCGACACGACGACGCTCACCACCGGAGAGAACCTTGACGTCCGTCTCGGGCGGCGGGCAACGCAGCGCATCCATGGCCTGCTCGAGCTGGGAGTCGAGGTCCCACGCGTTCGCGGCGTCGATCTCTTCCTGGAGCTTGCCCATTTCTTCCATGAGCGCGTCGAAGTCCGCATCGGGCTCGGCCATTTCGGCGGAGATCTCGTTGAAGCGATCGAGCTTGCCCTTGATCTCGCCAACGCCTTCTTCGACGTTGCCCAGAACGGTCTTCTCTTCGTTCAACGGCGGTTCCTGCAGCAGGATGCCCACGGAGTAACCGGGGCTCAGCCGGGCCTCGCCGTTGGAGGGCTGGTCGATGCCAGCCATGATCTTCAGGATGGTCGACTTACCGGCACCGTTAGGACCCACAACGCCGATCTTGGCGCCGGGGTAGAACGACATGGTGACATCGTCCAGAATGACTTTGTCGCCCACTTTCTTGCGGGCTTTGGACATGGTGTAAATGAATTCCGCCATACCCTCCAGGCTACCGCGCCCACGTGCCTCTTCGAGCCATGTTCAGCTCCCAGCACGCAGCTCCCCCGCCGACGCCGCTCGGTTGCGTTACCGGGGTCACACAGGGACCCCGGTAACGCGCGGTGGGACATTGTGATCGATGGGTTCTCAGTCGCTGCCCACCCCCACGGGAGTGCGATCCCCGGACTCTGAATCCTCATCGGCGTTCTCGTTCACGTCCATTCCCCGGGTCAGGTGGCTCAACGGGGTGAACGTGTCATCGGGATCAGATGCGATGATCTCCCCGTGACCGTGCTCGTCCAGTCGCTCGTGCTCCTGCAGACCGCCGATCTTGTTCCCGCTTTCCGCTGGCTCTGCGGATTCCTCACTGCCACCCTGAGCATTGAGCGGACGCTGTCCTTGCCCGCCCGTCCGGGAGAAGTTGGCCGTGCCGAAGTTGAGGTCGTGGCCGATGGCCGTGGCATCCACTTGAACCGTGGTGCGCGGGCCGTTGTCAGACATCCACTCCTGGATTTGAAGCTTGCCGGTCACGATGACCGGCTGTCCGCAGCGCACGCTGTTCATCACGTGCATGGCCAATCCACGGAAGCACCGTACGGAATACCAATTGGTGCTGATATCCACCCAGGTGTTCTTGTCCGCGTCGAAACGACGCGTGGTGGTGGCGAGACGGAAGCGCGCGGCAACGGTGCCGTCGTCAAACAGGTGGGATTCGGGATCTTTGCCAACGAATCCTCGGAGGGTGATGTGCTCGGGCATGGGATGCTCCTTCGTGTGAGCCATCCCCGCAACTCATGAAACGGCGAGGACGGAACCGGTGCCCCGAAATCCAGGGGTGCCTCAACCGTGCCCCTCGTCACGGACACTCGATCCAGCACATCCGCCAGATGTGGATGAGTGACACGGTGGAGCTCTTGGCCAGCGCCTGTGCAGTGACAGCGCCGTGGCCGAGGCTCCGGGCCAGTTCCCGGTCACACCCCGACATGACCCGCGCGGTCCTCAGACGTGAGGCACCTGCTCAACCGTTGCTACACTGTATTGGCGCTTCATGCGCTCCGCCTCGGTAGCTCAGTGGATAGAGCAGGAGCCTTCTAATCTCTTGGTCGGGGGTTCGATTCCCTCTCGGGGCACCAAAAAATCCTGCGGTTACATCTGAGGGGCCGTTGGAACCCCTCCCACTCGGGAAAAGGGTTCCAACGGCCCCTCAGTCGCTGCAGTCGGTCCTAACGGCCCCAGCGTGCGTTATACCTACGTTGCTTAGGTGCCCAGCTACTTACTGCAACTCCTAGTGTCCGTAGAACACCCGCTCGAACACGGTGCGCGATTGCCGGGTGATCCGCAGGTAATCCTCTTCCAGCTGTGACGCCGAACCTGGTTCGTAGCCGATCCACCGGGCCACGGCTTCCAGGTCCACGCGGCGCGAGGGCACGGAGTCGGAGGACCGGCCCGAGCGCAACACGTTGCCGTTTCGAATGGCCGTTGCCAGAGTCCACGCGCTCTTGAGTACTTGGGCGTCCTGGGGTGCCAGCAGATCGGCCTCGACCGCAGCTTCCAGTGCAGCCAGGGTGGACGTGGTGCGCAAACCCTCGGCCTCGTGACCGTGCTGCAGTTGCAGCAACTGCACCAGCCATTCCACATCCGAGAGTCCACCGCGGCCAAGTTTCAGCTGGCGGTTGGGATCGGCACCGCGCGGCATCCGTTCGCTCTCCACGCGCGCCTTCATTCGGCGCACGTCAATGAGCTGACGATCACTGAAATCGGCGGGATACCGATAGCGATCGAACACCCGAACCAGAGCCGTGGCCACGTCCTCGTTGCCAGCCATGTGTCGAGCACGAGTGAGCGCTTGGAACTCCCAGGTCTGGCCCCAGCGGTCGTAGTACTGCGCGAAGGATTCCACCGAACGGGCCATGGGACCTTGCTTGCCTTCCGGCCTCAGATCGTTGTCGATCTCCAGCGTGCGCTCCGCAATGATGGGCGGCTTGCACGGCATCTTGAGCAGTTGCACCATGCGCGCGAAGATCTTCTCGGCCTGGGAGCGTGCGTCGCTGGCCTCGGCTCCGTCACGCGGCTCGAAGGCGTACATCACGTCCGCGTCAGATCCGTAACCGATTTCCCGACCACCCTGCCGCCCCATGGCCACGACCATGACGTCCGCCAGCGCCTCGTTGTCATCACCGTCGCAGAATTCTCGCTGGGCAATGTACAGAGCCCCCATCACCGTGGCCTGGTCCACGTTGGACAGCCCTGTCACGACCGATTCGACCGAAGCCAACCCGCTCGTGTCGGCGAGCGCGATCCGTAGCTGCTCGCGGCGTCGTATCTGGCGGATCGCACGGATGGCTTCTTCCGGCTCGGGGTGCCGTTGCAGCTGGGTGCGCATTTCCTTGGCCAGTTCATCCAGGGCGCGCGGGCGGAGCTGTGGATCATCGCCCAGCCAGGCGATGGCCTGGGGGGAGGTCTCCAGCAGGTCCGAAACATACCGGGAGCTGGACAGGATCTGGCACAATCGCTCGGCCGCCGCGTTCGAGTCCCGTAGCAACCGCAGAAACCACGGGGTGCTGCCCATGGCCTCGGAGATCTTCCGGAAGTTGAGTAGACCGGCATCCGGGTCCACGCCCTGGGCGATCCAGTCCAACAGCACCGGAAGCAGAGTGCGCAGAATTTCCGCTCGCCGGCTCACCCCGCGCGACAGCGTCTCGATGTGCCGCATGGCCGCCTTGGTGTCCTGATAGCCCAGTGCCGCCAGCCGGTCGAGCGCAGATTCTGTGGTGAGCGTCGTATCCGTGGGCGCATTGGCCAGTGCAGCCAACATCGGACGGTAGAAGATCCGCTCGTGCATGGTGCGCACGGTGCGCTTGATCTTGGTCCAGTCCTCCGTGAGCGCCTTGCCCGTGGGGTGACGGGTCTCCCCCGCGCCAGCCACGGAACGTGCCACCACGGACAACTCTCGCTCGTCGCGAGGCATGAGGTGGGTGCGGCGCATTCGGAACAATTGGATGCGGTGCTCGAGCAAACGCAGCCACCGATAATTACGGTGGAACTCTTCGCCGTCACTGCGCGAGGTGTACCCGCCCGCGGCCAGGGCGACCAGCGAATCAGTGGTGGCCTTGGTACGCACCGTTTCGTCACTGCGTCCGTGCACGAGCTGCAGCAACTGCACCGTGAACTCGACATCGCGCAGCCCACCCGGGCCCAGTTTGATCTGGCGGTCCCGATCCGCTTCGGGAATATTATCCGTGACCCTACGCCGCATGGCCTGGACTGATTCCACGAATCCTTCGCGCTCCGCCGAAGACCACACGAACGGAGCGATGGCCTCCTCGTAGCGCTCGCCCAGTTCCTTGTCACCGGCGATCGCACGTGCCTTGAGCAGCGCCTGGAACTCCCACGATTTTGCCCACCGCTTGTAATAACGCACGTGGGAATCCAGAGTGCGGACGAGTGGGCCGTCCTTGCCCTCCGGCCTCAAGTTGGCATCCACTTCCCACAGTGCCGGCTCCGTACCGGACGTCATGATGGCGTGGGCCATCCCGGTGGCCAAGTTCGTGGCAATCTCGGTGGCCAGCTGCTCGTCCGGCACTTCACCCTGGTCCGCGGCCTTGACGTCGACGACGTACACGACGTCAACGTCGGAAATATAGTTCAGCTCGCGGGCGCCACATTTGCCCATCCCGATCACGGCCAAACGCACCTGATTCACGAGCGCCTGATCCCATTGTTCGTTGGCCTCGGCACGTGCCACGGCCAGCCCGGCTTCCACCGCGGCCCCGGCCAGATCGGCGAGTTGACGGCCCACCGACGGCATGTATTCGACGGGGTCCAGGGCGCCGACGTCGCGGATGGCCACCTTGGTGATGCCCCGCCGGTAAGCAACCCGCAGCGCCTTGTAGGCGTCCGCGCCGGTCACGGTGGCGGTAGGAATCTCCGATGCGGGGTCTGCCCCGACTGATTCGAGCAGAGCGTCACGGAAAACGTCCGCGTTGTCGTGACCGGGTTTGTCCTGGGGTTCGATGTCCAGCAGATCCAGATTCTCAGGGGCCCGCAGCAAGAATTCACCGAGGGCTTCGGAGGCACCCAACAATCGAAACATAGTTTCTGACTTCTGAGGATCGCCATTGACCCGGTCTGTGATCTTCGGATGATGTTCGATCAAACGCACGATCAACTGCAACGCTGCGTCCGGGGATGCCGCGTGGGACAGACCGTCGAGCAGCAACTCAAGATCGACATCATCGAGCTCACGGAACCCCAGCCAGCGCCTGGCATTGGTGACATCCGCGAATCCGATGGAGATCAGCCGCTTTCCGGAAATCTTTTCCGCGCGCTCCTTGGCAGTACCTCCCGTGGTCCCCATATCCCCCACGCCTACAGGATCCCCAGATTGGTGCGCAGCTCATAGGGGCTGACTTCCACCCGGTAGTTGTCCCAATCGCGGCGCTTGTTCCTCAGGAAGGAGTCGAAGACCTGTTCGCCGAGCAACTCCGCCATGAACTCCGATTCCTCGGTCTGGCGAATGGCCTCGTGCAGGCTTGTGGGGAGCGGCTGGTGCCCCACTGCACGGCGTTCGGCGCTGGACATTGCGAAGACATCGTCCATCTCGACCGGCGGCAGCTCGTATTCGTTCTCAACGCCCTTGAGGCCCGCTCCCAACAGGGCCGCATAGGAGAGGTACGGGTTGGTGGCCGAGTCGATACCCCGGTACTCGATGCGTGAGGACTGCACCTTGTCCGGCTTGTACAGCGGCACCCGCACCAGTGCGGAGCGGTTGTTGTGACCCCAGGACATGTAGGACGGCGCTTCGTCGCCGGCCCAGAGCCGCTTGTACGAGTTCACGAACTGATTGGTCACGGACGTGAACTCGGGTGCGTGCCTCAGCAGGCCGGCGATGAAGTGTCGGCCGGTCTTGGACAACCTGAATTCCGAACCCGCCTCGTAGAACGCGTTGGTGTCACCTTCGAACAACGAGAAATGGGTGTGCATGCCCGACCCAGGCTGGCGGGAAAACGGCTTGGGCATGAACGTCGCATAAATCCCCTGCGACAGCGCCACTTCTTTGACAATGGTTCGGAACGTCATGATGTTGTCCGCCGTCTGCAGCGCGTCCGCGTAGCGCAGGTCGATCTCATTCTGGCCCGGGCCCGCCTCGTGGTGGGAGAACTCGACGGAGATTCCCACGGCCTCGAGCATGCTCACGGCGGTGCGGCGGAAGTCCTGAACCACGCCGCCCGGGACGTGATCGAAGTAGCCCTCGTAATCCACGGGAGTGGGCTCACCGGTCTGGGGGTCCAGCTCCGAGGACCGCAGCAGGTAGAACTCGATCTCGGGCGCGGTGTAGCACGTGAATCCCATGTCCGCGGCCTTGTTCAGAACCCTGCGGAGCACTCCTCGCGGATCGGAAGCGGACGGCTCGCCGTCCGGTGTCTTGAGGTCGCAGAACATGCGGGACGTGGGCTCGTCGTCGCCGCGCCACGGCAGCAGCTGGAACGTGGAGGGGTCCGGCTGGAGCAGCATGTCCGATTCATAGACGCGCGAGAGCCCTTCGATGGATGAACCGTCGAAGCCGAGTCCCTCGTCGAAAGCGGATTCGACCTCTGCGGGCGCCAGAGCTACGGACTTGAGCGTTCCCACGACATCCGTGAACCACAGACGCACGAATCGCACGTCACGATCCTCAATGGTTCGCAAAACGAATTCTTGCTGCCGATCCATGTGGGGCCACCTCGTGTGTCTCGTCCGTGTTTCGGTTGTGCTCGCGACCCGGTGACGTCTCCGTCACAGGTGAGCCGCTACCCCAACTCTAACGGCAGGTCCCCACACGCAGACGCGACGAGCGGGATCCCCGCAAGCGCGGCGTCGTCGGCGGTACCCTGGAGAAATGACCGCTACGCCCCAGTCAGACCAGGCCGCCAAGACCCCCTCGCTCAGCGACGTGACCCGCGTGCGCACGGTGCATTTGCAGCGAGCCAAGGCGCAGGGTGAGAAATTCGCCATGCTCACCAGCTACGACTCCTTGACGGCCGCTATTTTCGACGGCGCCGGCGTGGACGTCTTGCTCGTGGGCGACTCCGCCGGAAACAACGTGTTGGGTTACGGAACCACCATCCCGGTCACCCTCGACCACATGATTCCCCTGGCCGCAGCGGTGGCCCGCTCGGCACAACGTGCCCTGGTGGTCGTGGACCTGCCGTTCGGCAGCTACGAGGAATCCCCCGAACAGGCCGTGCGTTCCGCGGTGCGCGTCATGAAGGAAACCGGCGCCCATGCCGTCAAACTCGAGGCCGGCGAGGAGCTGGCCGACCACGTTGCCGCCGTGGTGCGCGCGGGCATCCCCGTGATGGGGCACGTGGGGTTCACCCCGCAGTCAGAGCACGCGCTGGGCGGCTACCGGGTCCAGGGCAAGGGCGACGCCGCCGCCAAACTGGTTGCCGATGCCCAGGCTGTGCAGGCAGCCGGGGCCTTCGCCGTGGTCCTGGAAATGGTCTCCGCGGATGCCGCCGAGGAGGTCGAGGAGATTCTCTCGATTCCCACCGTAGGAATCGGTGCTGGCAACGTCACCACCGGTCAGGTGCTTGTGTGGCAAGACATGTTGGGTCTGCGAACCGGGCGGATGCCCCGGTTCGTCAAGCAGTACGCGCAGCTGTCCGAAACTATTGGTGACGCAGTGGGCAGCTATGTGTCCGACGTGAAATCGGGGCAGTTCCCGGCCGAAGAGCACAGCTTCCGCGGCTGAATCCACCACCCGCGATCAGATATGCGAAGGGCCCGGACGGAAGATCCGGGCCCTTCGCATGAGACAGGTTCAGTCACCCCTGTAGGCAGCGTCCTCGTCGTCCCAGCGTTTGGTGTTCTCCGCCGCAGTCTTGAGCGCGCGCGAGGCCTCTTCACGAGTTGCGTACGGACCCATGAGCTGGCGGTAGTCGTCCTTGGGACCCTCTTCCACTTGCTTGGTGTACAGGTTGTACCAGTACTCAGCCATGTCATTGCCTCACTCTCACGGCGCTACGCGCCCTTCGACGGTTCAGTCCACGGAGCGTGAAGCCCCTGGACTGCTGCTCGGCTCTGCTCCGAGCGTCTAAGGATTAGGCTAGTGCCAAGACCCGCGCAGTGCTGGCATAGGGACCTGCACCTGCGCATCGTTTCAACCCGTTGGAGGCAACGACCCACCGTGACATCGCACAACCTGGCCCCAGCTCCCGGATCCACCGCTCCCGTCGGGGACCTCAAACCGGGAATTATCGGACCTTCCCGCACGGTTCCCGCATCGATCACCCGCCCCGAATACGTGGGCCGCGCGGATGCCAATGAAGGCAACGACTCGAACATGTACACCGCGGAGGAAATCGAGCTGGTACGCGAGGCCGGTCGCATTGCGGCTCGCGCTCTTGAACTGGCCGGTGCCGCCGCTCAGCCCGGTGTGACCACCGATGAGCTGGACCGCATTGCACACGAGTACATGTGCGATCACGGTGCTTACCCCTCGTGCTTGGACTACCGCGGATTCCGCAAGTCCATCTGCACCTCCATCAACGAGGTCATCTGCCACGGCATCCCGGATTCCACCGTGCTCGAGGACGGGGACATTGTGAACCTGGACGTCACCGCGTACAAGAACGGTATGCACGGTGACACCAACGCGACCTTCCTGGTGGGCAACGTGGACGAAGACTCCCGCCTGCTGGTCGAGCGCACCCGCGAGGCCACCAACCGCGCCATCAAGGCGGTCCGCCCGGGGCGGGAGATCAACGTGATCGGGAGGGTCATCGAGAAGTACGCCAAGCGCTTCAACTACGGCGTGGTCCGCGACTTCACCGGCCACGGCGTGGGCCGCGAGTTCCACTCGGGTCTGATCATCCCCCATTACGACGCCGCCCCCTCCTACAACACGGAGATGCGGCCGGGCATGATCTTCACGATCGAACCCATGCTGACCCTGGGCTCGATCGCGTGGGACCAGTGGGACGACGACTGGACCATCACCACCTCTGACAAGCGCCGCACCGCTCAGTTCGAGCACACCATGGTCGTGACCGAGGACGGCGTGGACGTCCTCACCCTGCGGTAAACTGACCGCACACCTGGGGCGTGGAACATGCCCCTGCCCACCTGGTTTCACCGTGAACCGAGAGGACCGTTCATGAGCCCCACCAACGCATCGCAGGCCCCGTCAACACTGGGTATCGGTATCGACATCGGCGGTACCGGCACCAAGGGTGGGATCGTCGATCTCAGTACCGGGGAACTCGTGGGAGAGCGGTTCCGGATCCCCACCCCCAAACCGGCGACCCCCGAGGCCGTGGCAGACGTGGTCAAGCAGATCGTTGCCGAACTGCAGTCCCGCCCGGGCGCTCCGGCCCCGGACTCACACGTGGGCATCGTGTTTCCCGCCATCATCAAGGACGGCGTGGCGCTCTCCGCCGCGAACGTGGACAAGTCGTGGATCGGCACGGACGTGGATGCTCTCATGACCGAGACTCTCGGGCGCGAGGTCGAAGCCCTCAACGACGCCGACGGCGCCGGGCTCGCCGAAGCCTATTACGGTGCCGGCCGCGACAAGACCGGTCTGGTCATGGTCATCACCCTGGGCACCGGAATCGGATCCGCCATGATCCTCAACGGCCAATTAGTTCCCAACGCTGAGCTGGGTCACCTGGAGATCGACGGCCACGATGCCGAAACCAAGGCCTCGGCAGCCGCGCGCGAACGTGAGGACCTGCCGTGGAAGAAGTGGGCCAAGAAGCGTCTGCAGCGCTACTTCTCGCACGTGGAATTCCTGTTCTCCCCGTCCCTGTTCATCATTGGCGGTGGCGTGTCCAAGAACTCGGAGAAGTTCGTGCCGTATCTGGAGCTGAAGACGCCCGTGGAGATCGCCAAATTGCGCAATAACGCCGGCATCGTGGGCGCCGCACTGTGGGCTCAGCAGAGCCGCGAGTCCCAGGTTGCCAAGACGATGATCGATCCGGACAAGAAAAAGTAACTGCAGAACGTAAAGAATCCCGTTGGGACCGCGGCTTCCCCTCCGCATTCCCAACGGGATCTTCATGTCCTAGTTTATGTATCCATGCGGGTTCAATCAAGATCACTCAGCAGTTCATCTGTCAGCGATCGCAGGAAATCCCCCGCGCTGGCGTCGATCTTCACCGCAGCCAGGTGATCCGAGCCCGTGACGCCGTGATTGACGATCACCACCGGAATCCCATTATTCGCCGCGCGCCGCACGTATCGCTTGCCGGAATTTATGGTCAGTGACGTTCCGGCCACCAGAAGGGCCTCAGCTCGGTCAACGATGTATTTGGCATAGCGCACGCGTTCCGGTGGCGCGTTCTCTCCGAAGAACACCACGTCAGGCTTGAGGATCCCACCACACACTGGGCAGTCCAGGACTTCGAAGTGTTCGGTGTGCTCAATGGTCGCGTCCGCGTCCGGTGCGTACTCGATGTCGTGGCGCGTGGCGACGTCGTCGTAGAAGCCGGGGTTGAGCGCATCCAAGCGGTCGGAGACGACATGACGCGGAATGCTGGTGCGGCAGCGGGTGCAGATGACTCTCTGATGGGTTCCGTGCAGGTCCAGGACATCAATGCTCCCGGCCTTCTGGTGCAGCCGGTCGATGTTCTGCGTGATGATGCCCCGCACAATGCCCCGGCGCTCCAGAACGGCCAGCGCTGCGTGGGCGGCGGATGGTTCCGCGTTAGCCACGAAATGCCAACCGAACTGATTACGCGCCCAATAGTGACGCCGCATCCGCTCCGACCCCATGAACTCCTGATAGGTCATGGGTGTTCGCGGTTTGGCCTCCGGGCCGCGGTAGTCGGGAATACCCGAATCGGTGCTGACGCCCGCGCCCGTGAGGACGGCCAATTGCCGCCCCTTCAAGGCGGAAGCCGCCGCGGGAAGCCCAGCGGCGGCGTCGAGCGCGTTCGGATCCGGAAAAAGTGCCGCGTCAACGGGCGCACCGTATCCGGCGCGGATCACCCGGACCGGCATCAGTACTGCTCGAGCTTGGCCAGTGCCTGTTCGAAGCGTTCCAGCTGCCGGGGTTCCATGACGTCCGACTCGAAGTAGTCCACCACCGTGCCCCGCGAATCCAGCACTACGGTGTGGCGGTTGGCGTAGCCCCCATCCTCCGCGAGCACGCCATAGCGACGGCTCACTTCACCGTGCGGCCAGAAATCGGACAGCAATTCGAAATCGTAGGATTCCTGGCGCGCGAACGCATCCAGTGTGAAATAGCTGTCCGTGGAAATGCCCAGCACCTTGGCGTTGCTCTTCTCGAACACCTCGGGGTGATCCTGCAAGTAGCACAGTTCACTCGTACACACGGGCGAGAAGGCGAACGGGAAGAAGATGAGGACCACGGGGCTGCCCTGGAATTGCGACAGCGTCACGGCTTCACCGTGCTGATTGGGCAGGGTGAAATCCGGCGCGGGAGACCCGACGGAGGTCATAGGAGCAACTCCTGGCGTAAGTGGTTGATGTTCCGGCACGAGGTCAGAAATTGCGCTTGGGCGCCAACCGGGTGACGGACCAATCGGGGGAAACTCGAGCGGTGGTGGTGACGTGCAGTCCTGCTGTCGGAGCGGCGTCCTGGACGTCTGCCGGAGAAACGTGACCGTCACGGCCGGACTTGGGAGTCAACAACCAGACCACACCGCCCTCATCGAGGGTGGCCTGGACGTCAACGAGTTCGTCCACCAAGTCACCGTCGCCCTCGCGCCACCACAGGATGACAGCGTCCACGACTTCTTGTGCCTCGTCATCGAACAGCTCCGAGCCAATGGTGGCCTCGATCTGGTCCCGCAACTGAGCGTCGACGTCGTCGTCGTAACCGAACTCCTGGACGTAGTCTCCGTCCTTCAAATTGAGCTGGTCCACCGCGGACTCGTCGGGGGCCTTTGCCTCGCTCACCGTATATACTCCTTCTTGATGTAGACGTGCTACCGCCCACAGTGCCGATGCACTGATGGATGCCTTGGCCAGCGGGTGCCGGGCCAAACATAGAAACGGTGCGATACAAGACAACACCGGATTCAACTCTCGTTCAAGCTCTGCGGGCTGGAAACAGTTGATTCTAATTCTTGTGACGACTCCGATGTGACCGGCGGAACCACCGTGGAGCGGTATGACCACTGGCCGTTTATGAGACGATATATAGCAAAGCGGTACGTCCCACCGGGGCGCCGATTGACGCTCCTCGCCGGGCCAACCCCGATCCACGGAGCCGAAGATAGAGAGGTTGAAGTGTCTTCATCCAGCAACCACCACATTCTCAGCGGCCTCACGAATAACCTGGAGGACGCCAATTCCGAGGAGACCCAGGAGTGGATCGAGTCCTTCAAAGGGCTGATTGAAACCCAGGGAACCGAACGGGCGCAGTACATCATGCGGGCCATGCTGCAGTACGCCGGCGCGCACTCCGTGGGTGTGCCCATGGTGACCACCTCGGATTACGTGAACACCATCCCGGTCGACCAGGAACCGGAATTCCCCGGCGACGAGGAGATCGAGCGCCGCTACCGCGCCTTCATCCGTTGGAACGCGGCGGTCATGGTGCACCGCGCGCAGCGTCCCGAAATCGGCGTGGGTGGCCACATTTCTTCCTACGCCGGCGTGGCCACGCTCTACGAAGTGGGCCTGAACCACTTCTTCCGCGGCCCCGAACACCCGGGCGGCGGCGACCAGATTTACTGGCAGGGTCACTCCTCCCCCGGTAACTACGCACGTGCCTACTTGGAAGGCCGTCTCACCGAGGAACAGCTGGATGGGTTCCGCCAGGAGAAGACCAAGGCACCCGAAGGCCTGCCCTCGTACCCCCACCCGCGATGCATGCCCGGTTTCTGGCAGTTCCCCACGGTGTCCATGGGCATCGGCCCGATGAACGCCATCTATCAGGCACAGTTCAATCGATACCTGCACAACCGCGGTATCAAGGACACCTCCGACCAGCACGTGTGGGCCTTCCTCGGTGACGGAGAAATGGACGAGCCCGAGAGCCGTGGGCTCCTGCAGCTGGCCGCAAACGACAAGTTGGACAACCTGACGTTCGTGATCAACTGCAACCTGCAGCGCCTGGACGGACCCGTTCGCGGTAACGGCAAGATCATCCAGGAACTCGAAGCGTTCTTCCGTGGCGCGGGTTGGAATGTCATCAAGGTCGTGTGGGGTCGCGAGTGGGATGACTTGCTCGAGAAGGACAAGACCGGCGACCTGGTCCGCATCATGAACGAGACGCTGGACGGCGACTACCAGACCTATAAGGCTGAGTCCGGCGGATTCGTGCGCGACCACTTCTTCGGCAAGTCACCGGCCACCAAGGAACTCGTTGCCGACCTCAGTGACGACGAGATCTGGAACCTCAAACGCGGCGCGCACGACTACAACAAGGTGTATGCCGCATACAAGGCTGCGCTCGAGCACAAGGGTCAGCCCACGGTGATCCTCGCCCAGGCCATTAAGGGCTATGGCCTGGGTTCCCACTTCGAGGCTCGTAACGCCACGCACCAGATGAAGAAGCTGACCCTGGACGACCTGAAGGTCTTCCGCGACCGCATGCGTATCCCGATCAGCGATGAAGAGCTCGAAAAGGACCTGTACGGCGCACCGTACTACCACCCGGGTGCCGATTCGCCGGAGATCAAGTACATGCTCGAGCGGCGTAAGGAACTGGGCGGCTTCACCCCGGACCGCCCGCACGAGCAGAAGGAGATCACCCTCCCCACGGACAAGGCGTTCAAGTCCGCGAAGAAGGGCTCCGGCAAGCAGCTGGCCGCGACCACCATGGCCTTCGTGCGCATCTTGAAGGACCTGATGCGGGAGAAGGACTTCGGTCAGCGCATCGTGCCGATCGTCCCCGACGAGGCCCGAACCTTTGGCATGGATTCGTTCTTCCCGACCGCCAAGATCTACAACCCCAACGGGCAGAACTACCTCTCCGTGGACCGCGAACTGATGCTCGCGTACAAGGAGTCCGAGCAGGGCGTCCTGCTGCACCCGGGCATCAACGAGGACGGCGCCACGGCCGCGTTCATCGCGGCCGGCACCTCCTACGCCACCCACGGTGAGGCCATGATCCCGGTCTACATCTTCTACTCGATGTTCGGGTTCCAGCGCACCGGTGACATCTTCTGGGCGGCAGCGGACCAGCTGGCACGCGGTTTCGTCATTGGCGCCACCGCAGGCCGCACTACGCTGACCGGCGAGGGTCTGCAGCACATGGACGGTCACTCCCCGATGCTCGCGGCCACCAACCCCGCCGTGATCCATTACGACCCCGCCTACGGCTACGAGATCGCGCACATCGTGAAGCGCGGTATCGAGCAGATGTACGGCACGGGTGACGAGGACCACAACGTCATGTACTACCTCACGGTGTACAACGAGCCTATCCACCAGCCGGCAGAGCCGGAGAATGTGGACGTCGAGGGCATCATCAAGGGCATCTACTTGCTCAAGCCGGCCGAGAACGAGGGCCCCCGCGCCCAGTTGCTCGCCTCCGGCGTGGGCGTCCCGTGGGCCATCGAAGCGCAGAAGATCCTCGCGGAGGACTGGGGTGTTTCGGCCGACGTGTGGTCGGTGACCTCGTGGATCAACCTGCGGCGTGACGCTCAGGCTGCCGAGGAAGAAGCTTTCCTGAACCCGAACGAGGGTGCCCGCACCCCGTATGTGGCACAGGCTTTGGCCGGTGCCACCGGCCCGGTGGTGGCCACGAGCGACTTCACGTCAGACCTGCCGGACATGATCCGTCAGTACGTGCCCAACGACTGGGCGTCGCTGGGTGCGGACGGGTTCGGATTCTCGGACACCCGCGCCGGCGCACGTCGCTTCTTCAAGATTGATGCCCACTCCATGGTGGTGCGCACCCTGGAGATGCTGGCCAAGCGTGGCGAGGTGGACTGGTCCGCCCCGGCGCAGGCGATCGACAAGTACGACCTGCTCGACCCCAACGCCGGAACGTCCGGTAATGCCGGCGGAGACGCCTGATCCCACCAACCGTGAGGTGAGAGTCACCGGAGCTACTTTCCAGGTGACCGCAACCAACGGATGAACGCCGATGCCCGTTCACGTTTTTCGTGGACGGGCATCGGCGTTTTCGATGCACTAACCTCGTTCCATGGCTTCCGATTCCAAAGGCACTTCGTCCGCAAAACAGCGCTCCTCACGCCGAGTGACGTGGCCACTGCGTAATCGACCAGCCGGAAGCCCCCACCCGCGCACGCTCGACAATCTCAAGGCGAATCTCGGCCAGGTATCCACCGTGGCGGTGCAGCGGTTGAGCACCTCTCTGCCGTGGTTCTCCCAGTTGCGGGCCGACGAGCGCTCCGAGCTCGGGTTGCTGGCGCAGCGCGGAATCTCATCCTTCGTGCGGTGGTACGAGGACCCCCAGGAACCGGTCTGGGTGCTCACCGAAGTATTCAAGCAAGCGCCCACGGAACTCACGCGTTCCATCTCTTTGCAGAACGCGTTACAGGTGCTGCGCATCGTGGTGGACGTGGTGGAGGAAAAAGTCCCGGAACTCGCGCAATCCAGCGATGAAAGTGCGCTGCGCGAAGCGGTGCTGCGGTTCTCCCGTGAAGTGGCGTTCGCCGCTGCCGATGTCTACGCGAAGGCCGCCGAGAATCGGGGTTCGTGGGACGCCCGACTCGAATCCTTGGTGGTGGACGGGATCCTCCGAGGTGACCGTTCGGATTCCATTCGCTCACGCGTGGCAGCTCTCGGGTGGACGGATCAGGGTCAAGTCACGGTCATGGTGGGAACCGCACCGGCAACCACCGGCCCTGGCAGCGTGGACAAGATCCGCCGCTCCGCCACCAGATACGCCACCGAGTGTCTCGTGTCGATCCAGACCGACCGGCTGGTGCTTGTTCTGGGTGGCGTCAATGATCCTCGCCGTGCCCTGACCAAGCTCGCGTCCGTGTTCGGCGACGGTCCCGTGGTGTATGGCCCCGCTGTCGACACAGTATTTGACGCCAAGTACTCGGCCGACCGTGCCTCGGCAGGGTTCCGAACGACGTCGGCGTGGCCTCAGGCCCCGAGACCGGTCGATTCGGAAGATTTGTGGCCCGAACGCGCCATGTCGGGTGATCCGCTTGCGCTGACCGCCATGGTCGATGCCGTGTGGGCCCCGCTCTCCAACTCCTCGACCGGTCTGGTGGACACGCTCAGCACGTATTTCAGCGTGGGCAATTCGCTCGAGGCGACCTCCCGCGAACTATTCGTTCACGCCAACACCGTGCGCTACCGGCTCCGCAGGGTCTGCGACATTACGGGGTGGGATCCGCTGATCCCCAGGGACGCTTTCGTACTGCACTGCGCGATGGTTGCGGGACGCTTGAACTCGCCCCAATAACGTGGGTTTGTAGGAGTCGCACAAAGCCTCACACTCCACTTGGTGGCCCAGGACACCCCCGATCCGCTCACGATTTGGTGGAATGGGATGGTGATAGCCGTAGTTTGCCCGGGTCAGGGCTCCCAGAAACCAGGTTTCCTCCGCGAATGGCTGACCGTGGACGGTGTGCCAGAGCATGTGGCGCAGTTGTCCGAGGCCGCCGGGCTCGATCTTGCCCATTACGGCACCGAGGCCGATGAGGAAACGATCAAGGACACAGCCATCGCGCAGCCCCTGATTGTCGCCGCTGGCCTTGTGGCCGGGCGTTTGCTGGCTGACTCGTGGAAGAGCCGCGACGACATCGTGTTCGCGGGTCATTCCGTCGGCGAGATCACCGCGGCAGCCCTCTCCGGCGTGCTCAGCGAAGCCGACGCCATGCGTTTCGTGCGCGTTCGCGCCACGGAAATGGCCAAGGCCGCCGCGGCAACCCCCACGGGCATGGCCGCGGTCCTGGGCGGCAAGGCCGACGACGTCGCCGCAGCCATCGCAGCCGCTGGCACCTCCCCCGCCAATGCCAACGGAGGCGGCCAGGTGGTGGCCGCGGGCACCCTCGAGCAGCTGGAGGTGCTCAAGGAGAACCCCCCTGCCCGTGCCAAGGTGATTCCGCTCAAGGTCGCCGGAGCGTTCCACACCGAGCACATGGCCCCCGCTTTGGATCCCCTGCGTGAATTGGCACCGCAGTTATCCCCGCAGGATCCCGAACACAAGCTTCTGACCAATTTCGACGGTTCGGTCATTACTTCCGGAACCGCGGTGGTCGAATCTCTGGTGGAGCAGGTGTGCCGTCCCGTTCGGTGGGATGCCTGCATGGACACCATGGCCGAGTTGGATGTGGATCGGCTCATCGAGCTGCCGCCGGCGGGCACTTTGGCCGGCTTGGCCAAGCGCGGGTTGAAAGCTGCCCAGGCAAGCGCGGTGAACGAGCCCGCGGATCTGGATGCGGTCCGGAGTATTCTGAGCTAACAACGGTGCCTCGCCTTCGCGCAGCACGCAACGGATTCGCACCAGGTAAGGAGTCAGCCTCTCGTGGCGACCATTAAGCAGAACATCCCGAACGCCCATTCCAAGATCTTGGGGATGGGTGCCTACCGTCCTTCCGTGACGGTCACCAATGACGACGTGTGTCAGTGGATCGAGTCCTCGGACGAGTGGATCGTCAAGCGCACCGGCATTCACACCCGCAAACGCGCGCCCAAGGACGTCTCTGTGTTGGAGATGGCCGAGCACGCCGCTCGTGAAGCGTTGGAGAACGCCGGGCTGACCGGCGAGCAGTTGAGCACGATTATCGTCTCGACCGTCACTTTCCCGTACATGACGCCTTCTCTGGCGGCCAAGCTTGCCGACCGCATCGGTGCGACACCGGCGGCCGCCTACGACGTCTCCGCTGCCTGCGCCGGCTACTGCTACGGCATTGCCCAGGCGGATGCACTGGTGCGCTCCGGTGCGGCCACCAACGTTCTGGTGATCGGCGCTGAGAAACTCTCCGATGTCATCGACAACGGTGAGCGTTCAATTTCCTTCTTGCTCGGCGACGGCGCCGGCGCTGCGGTGATCGGTCCTTCGGACGAGCCCGGCATTGGCCCCTCAGTCTGGGGCTCGGACGGTTCCAAGTGGGATGCGATTCGCATGACCCACCCGCTCACGGACATCCTGACGGTGGAGCAGGGCGGCGAACGCTCATTCTCCAAGGACCTCGCCGACCCCGAGACCGGCGAGATGCGCCCAGATGCCACCATGTGGCCCACGCTGCGCCAGGACGGTCAGACCGTATTCCGTTGGGCTTCCTGGGAAGGCGCACGTGTCGCCCAGGAAGCGCTCGACGCCGCCGGTCTGGCTCCGGAGGAATTGGCCGCTTTCGTGCCCCACCAGGCCAACATGCGCATCATCGATCAGATGGCCAAGGTGCTCAAACTGCCCGAGTCGGTCATCATCGCGCGTGACATTGCAGACGCGGGCAACACCTCCGCCGCGTCCATCCCGTTGGCCACTCATCGCCTGCTCGCGGAACACCCGGAACTGTCCGGAAAACCCTCGCTGCAGATCGGTTTCGGAGCAGGGTTGGTTTACGGCGCGCAAGTGGTGTTACTGCCCTGAACCCGCCAGTCAGGTGTCGTAGGGTAAGACCGCACACCTTATGTTCTCGGATCGTTCCGGAAGTTTCGGCACGAACCACCGCGACAGCTCACCAGAGCGTCGTCGTTCAATAGCAAGGTTGCGTAACGCGACCCCAGAGAAAGGAAGCCACCATGGCGAGCAAAGACGAAATCCTGGCCGGCCTGGCAGAAATCGTGAACGAAGAGACCGGCCTGGAGACCGAAGCTGTCCAGCTCGACAAGTCCTTCACCGATGATCTCGACATCGACTCGATTTCCA
This sequence comes from Kocuria atrinae, assembly GCF_039531425.1. Lineage (NCBI taxonomy): Bacteria > Bacillati > Actinomycetota > Actinomycetes > Micrococcales > Micrococcaceae > Kocuria > Kocuria atrinae. Next base: position 210,200 of record NZ_BAAAQA010000002.1, on the reverse strand, counting down.
TGATGACCATCGTGGTCAACGCTGAAGAGAAGTTTGATGTGACCATCCCGGACGAAGAGGTCAAGAACCTCAAGACCGTCGAGGACGCCGTCAACTTCATCGACAACGCTCAGGCCTGAGCCCCCGATGAATCGCGGCGTGCCGGGCAGACCCCACAAGGGTCGCCCGCACGCCGCGCTTCATCTACCGGACCCCTGGCCGCGGCCAGCGCCCGGAACCCATGCGATCCCGGACACGAGGAAGTGCAGATAATGTCCCGCAAAGTAGTTGTCACCGGCTTGGGAGCCATCACCCCCATCGGTGAAAACGTCCAGGAAACCTGGGCCAACGCTCTCAAGGGCGTCTCCGGTGTTCACGCCCTGGAAAATGACTGGGTCGAACAATACGACCTGGCGGTGCGCATCGGCGCAACCGCCCCCGCCCCCTCGGAAGAGGCCGTCTCCCGCGTTAAAGCCAAGCGCTTGGACCCCTCAGGACAGTTCTCCGTGGCTGCCGCGCGCGAAGCCTGGAGCGACGCCGGTTTCTCCGGCGACAACGCAGACACCAGCGACGAGGTGGACCCCACTCGCGTGGGCGTAGCCTTCGGCACCGGAATCGGTGGCGTGTGGACCCTCTTGGATGCTTGGGACACCATGCAGGCCAAGGGCGCGCGCCGTGTCAAGCCCATGACCGTTCCCATGCTCATGCCCAACGGCAACGCATCATCCGTGAGCATGGAGTTCAAGGCCCGCGCCTGCGCCATCACCCCGGTTTCCGCGTGCGCCTCCGGAACCGAGGCCTTCTACCAAGGCCTCAACCTGATTCGTGAAGGCAAGGCGGACGTGGTGATCGTGGGCGGCGCCGAGAGCGCCATTCACCCCGTGACCATCGCGGCTTTCAATTCGATGCAAGCGCTCTCGCGTCGCAACGATGATCCCCAGGCTGCGTCCCGCCCGTTCGACATCGACCGTGACGGGTTCGTCATGGGCGAAGGTGCGGGCGCGTGCATCCTGGAGTCCGAAGATCACGCCAAGGCCCGCGGTGCCAAGATCTACGCTGAGCTCGCGGGAGCGGGTCTCAGTGCGGATGCGCACCACATCACCTCTCCCGCGATCGGAGACGAGGGCGGGCCCGCGCGGGCTCTGCGTGAGTCCATGACTTCGGGTGGTTTCGAGCCCTCGGACATCAAACACGTCAACGCGCACGCGACCTCCACCCCCGTGGGTGACATTCCGGAGGCCGGCGCCCTGCGCGCCGCATTCGGCTCCGAAGTGGACAACATGGCAGTCTCGGCCACCAAGTCCATGACCGGACACTTGCTCGGTGGCTCCGGTGCCGTGGAAGGCGTGCTCACCATTCTGGCGCTCAAGAACCGAATTGCGCCGTGCACCATCAACCTGGACAACCAGGATCCGAAGATCGACCTGGACGTGGTGACCGCGGCCCGCGATCTGCCCTCGGGTGACATGGTGGCCATTTCCAACTCGTTCGGATTTGGCGGTCACAACTCCGTGGCTGCCTTCCGCTCCGTTTAGGAGTCAAGTCACCAAGCCGATCAAAAGAGCCCCGGCTCGCACCGCTGACGGAAAGCGGTGTGAGCCGGGGCTCTTTTGTGAATTCAGGAGGCGTTAGCGCGCGTAACGCTCGCGAGCGCCGTCGAAAACTGCGTGGGTAAGTTCGGACCTAGACCGTGATGTAACGACAGGATGGTCCGCGTGTGCTGAAAAAACGGATTAGCTGACGCGGTGCAGCCAGCGCACAGGCGCGCCCTCAGCTGCGTGGCGGAAGGGTTCCAGTTCCTCGTCCCACGACTCCCCCAGGGCCACCGAGAGCTCGGTGAGAAGGAGGGTGGGGTCACCGGCTGCGGCCTCGTAGGCGTAACGTATCCGGTCCTCACTGACCACAATGTTGCCGGCAACATCCGTGGTGGCATGGAAGATTCCCAAATCGGGCGTGAATGACCAGCGAGAGCCGTCGTTACCGCGGCTGGGATTCTCCGTGACCTCGAATCGGATCCGACCAAGGGTGCGTAGCGCGGACGCCAAAAGTGCGCCGGTGCCAGCGACCCCCGACCACTCGAGTTCGGCGCGCATGGCACCCGGCTCCGCGTTCTGAGGGGTCCACTCAAGATCCGTTCGCTGCCGCGAAACGGACTCCAGAGCCCACTGGATGTGGGGGCACAGCGCCTGGGGTGCAGAGTGCACATACAGCACTCCGCGGGTGGTGGGTGAAGACATAGCCTGTTCCTCCGTCATGTAGGTACGTCTTCCCCAACGTCCTGCACGGAGTCCCTCGGTTCACCACCGCAGACACATTTAATTGTTGTGCAGCCACCATGAGCTCTTCTCGCGGATTCGAGGCCGGTGGATCAGCTCGCGTGACTGCTGGCACCCATTGTTCAGTAGCAGAGAGAGCGGGTCAACCTCAATCCGTTGCGCCCCAAAGATGTCATGCTCTCGGATGCGCCTGGGCATAGGCCTTTTTGAGCCGTTCAACCGACACATGAGTATAAATCTGAGTGGTGGCTACGGTGGAGTGCCCCAGCAGCTCCTGCACACTGCGCAGGTCCGCTCCCCCGTCCAGTAGGTGCGTTGCCGCACTGTGTCGTAAGCTGTGGGGCCCGCTCGCGTGCGTATCCGGCACGGTACGCAGGGCTTCTGCCACGGTACGGCGGGCAACTCGCGCGTCGATTCTGCCGCCACGTGCGCCCAGGAAGATGGCCTCACCGGATTTCTCGGTGGCCACGACTTCACGACCACGCCGCCACAGTTCCAGCGCCTGCCCCGCCCGTTCTCCGTAGGGAACTCTCCGCTGTTTGCTGCCCTTACCGGTCACCGTGATCACCCCGGAACTGCGATCGATATCCGAACTGTTGAGGTTGACCACCTCGCTGATGCGGGCGCCGGTGGCGTAGAGCATTTCGACCAGGGCCCAATCCCTGGCCGCCAGCGCGACCTGGCGGTCATCCTCCGCGGGTTGTTGAGCGGTTTCGGCCAGCGCATCGAGCATGTCGGACAACGCGGTGGCGTTGACCACCTCGGGAAGGTGCTGGCCCTTTTTCGGCCCTTTCAAGGAGGCAGCGGGATCATGGCTCAATCGGCCACTGTCCACCGCCCAACGACAGAACGTGTGAACCGAGGCAATCCCCCGGGACACAGAACTGCGCGCAAGTCCTCGCTGGTGCCGCTGCGCCAGCCAGCCCCTGAGGGATTCCCTGTCGAGGTCCTCCAAGCCCCTCAGCCCCTGGGACGTCATCCAGTCGGACAGTTCCTCCAAGTCCCCCACGTAAGAGCGGACCGTGTGCTCGCTCCTGGCCTTCTCGTGCCGGAGGTGGCGAGCGAACAGCGCGATGTCGGAGGTGAGCGCCGTGACGGGCTCATAGACCTGTGCCGAATCTTGGGAGAGTTCCTGTGGCGATTCATTCGCGGGATACTGCGGGGCCATTCCTCGAGCCTACTCGGCGCCACCCCAACAAGGAGTCGGCGGCCAGCCCCCGCGAGCGCAATGTGGAGAGACCCGTCATGACCTCCGTGGGAGACAGCCCGGACACGCGACACAGATGGGACGGGCCGGCATCTTGGCGCAGGGGTAGAGCATCGTACAGTCGCAAGAGATGGGGTTCCAACGAGTCCTCCGGTCGCCGGGCCAAGCTGTCCTGCTCGTCCTGGATTCCCACCGCGGCGTCGTTGCCCAGTGGCCCGAGAAGTTCGAGGACTTCGGATCCATTGTTGATCAGCACCGCGTGATCCTCTCGAATCAGTTTGTGACATCCGGCCGACCCACCGCTCAGTACGTCACCCGGCACCGCTGCGACCTCCCGAGACAGCGATTCAGCGTGGTGCGCGGTATTGAGTGAACCGGAACGCCATGCTGCCTCGGTGACCACCGTGGCACGGGACAGTGCGGCTATGAGCCGGTTGCGTTGCAGGAAGCGATAGCGCGTGGGTGAGCACCCGAGTGGTACTTCGCTGAGCAGTAGCCCGTATTCCTCGATCCTGCCGAGCAGACCCGCGTTGGCACTCGGGTAGAACCGGTCCACTCCGCAGGCCAAGACCGCAACGGTGGGCGGTTCTGACGTGCCCGCTGTGAGGGCTGCGGAGTGCGCCGCGGCGTCGATCCCGTAGGCACCTCCGGAGATGATGCACCATCCCTCGCCGCTGACCTGGTGGGTGATGTCCCGGGTCACCGCCGCGCCGTACGCGCTGGCGTTGCGTGAGCCCACCACGGCCACGCTGTGGCCGAGGCCCGCAAGGTGATTGCGGTCGCCGCGACCCCAGAGAGCGGTGGGCCGGCTCAGACCCAGGTCGTCGAGTTGTTCGGGCCAGTCAGGATCCTCCGGAATTACGACCCATGCGCCCAGGGAGTGCGCGTTCCGGGCGTCAGTACCCGGATCAACCACGGGCAGCCTTGAGCGCCAGGCTTCGAAGCGAGCCGCCAGGTCTGCCGGTTTGCAACGCAGTCCCCAGGAGGCCATGGCGGACTGTAGTTTTTGCACCAACCACGCCGGCGGAGACGCCTGAGAGGTCACGGTCTCCAACAGGGTGATGGGCCCCAGGCAATGCAGCAGGGCCATCCCGGCTCGATCTGCTGGTTCGAAGATGCGCGCAAGCTGCGTTCTGGCCCGGCGTAGTTCTTCCAGGTACTCGGACGCGGCCGGCTGGTCGGTTGTTGGCTGGTTCATGAGGTCACCGTGGTCTTGAAGAAGAGGGCGAGTTGCACGTGCTCCGAGGTAGGGGATCCGGCGCCGGCCAGGTCCGCGAGGGTCCAGGCGACACGGAGCACCCTGACGTAGCCACGGGCGGTCAGCGTGTGGTTGTCCATGGCCCGCTTCAACGACTGAACGGCTTGCCGCTCCGGTGAGAGGGTCTTGCGCAATAGCGACCCGGGAACATCGCTGTTGAGGTGGATCCCATAGCGGGCCAGCCGTTCTCGCTGGGCTACCCGGGCAGCAGCGACTCGATGTGCCACGGTCGCGCTGTCCTCCGGCGGTTCCCCTCGTGCAGAGTTCAACTCGTGGTACGTCACCGCGGGGACCCTCAGTTGCAGGTCCACGCGGTCGACCAGGGGGCCCGAAAGTTTGTTGAAGTACCGGTGCCGTTGCTGGGCACTACATGTACAGCGGCTACCGACACCGTCTGCTTGACCGCACGGGCACGGGTTCGCAGCCAGGACGAGTTGGAACTTGGCGGGATAGCGGGAAACGTTCTGCGACCGCGCAATGGTCACAGTCCCGGATTCCAGGGGCTGTCGCAGCGTGTCCAGAACGCGGCGTTCGAATTCGGGGGCCTCGTCGAGAAACAGCACTCCCCGATGGGCCAGCGAAATCGCGCCGGGGCGCGGAATGCCGCTCCCGCCGCCACACAGCGCCGGTGTGGTGATGCTGTGGTGCGGGGCCTGCAGCGGTGGTCTGCGGATCAATTCGGAACAATGCGAGTCACCGCGCAGCGAGTGTATGGAGGTGACTTCCAAGGACTGCTGATCGTCCAGATCCGGCAGGATCCCGGGTAACCGTTCCGCGAGCATGGTCTTCCCAGCGCCCGGCGGCCCGACCATCATCAAATGATGCCCACCGGCCGCCGCGATCTCCAACGCCTGTCGACCTTCGATTTGACCCACTACGTCGCGCAGGTCCCGGTGCTCGATAACCTCTTGCACCTCTCGAGCTTCATCCGAAGCTGGGCCGGCCACGGGCACCCTGTTCAACAAGTGCGGGTCCGCGCCGTGCATCACGAGCAGTTCCGCCAGGTGGGAGACAGCGGTGACCCGCGCGCCGGACACCAATCGGGCTTCCTGATAGTTCTCGCGAGCCACGACCACTGTGGAGTACCCGTTCAGCACCGCCGCGTGCACGGCGGGCAATACCCCTCGCACGGGGCGCAGCGACCCATCAAGACCCAGCTCTGCCAGGTACACGGTGTCGGAGGCAGCCCGGATGGCACCGTGAGCCGTGAGTACGGCCATGACCACGGCGACGTCGAAGTGAGAACCGCGCTTGGGCAGGGTGGCCGGTGAAAGATTGACGGTGATCTTCCGCGCTGGAAGCTTGACACCCGCGTTGCGGGCGGCGGCACGGATACGTTCCCGCGATTCGTTCACGGCCTGGTCCGGGAGTCCAATGATGCTGAAGGCCGGTAGTGACTGGCCGATGTCTGCCTCGACATCCACCACGTGGCCTTCCAGCCCTACCAACGCCACGGACTTGGTGCGCGCGAACCCTGTCATGACTCATCACTGCCCGAGCACGGTCGAGAGGCGGCACACGGTGTTAGAGGTTCGAGGTGAATCAGAAAGTGTCTGGGCATGGCACCACCATGGCGGTGCGTGCCCGTCTAGCCCAGACCAAGCGGCCTGCTGTGCAGTTCTGGAGTTCGATCCCCGCGGTGGTGGAGGTCCGACGGCCCGTGGGCAGCGGCTCTGGACTACGGCTCCACGGGTAGTGGGTCACCGGCAGCCTGAGCCGGAGCGGACGGGGCTGCGGAGTCGCCGGAGTCACCGGCCTCGGGTGCGGAGGTGGGCTGAGTACCGGGTTCCGACGGCTCCGGATCTTGCGGAGGCTCCGGATCTTCCGTGGGTTCTTCGGGCGCGGGGTCGTTGGTCGGGTCGGATCCCCCGTCATCGGGTGGTGGCGAGTCTTCCGGATCTTCCTCGGGAGGTGTTTCCTGTGCCGGTGGGTCCGGTACCCCGGGATCCGCCGGTGATGCGGGGCGCGGCGCGGCGGGCTCGTTTGCGCGATCCGGACTCGGACGCACCGCGCGATCCTCGGAGTCGCCCATAGAGGGAATGAGTTCCATGGACGAGAACGTGGCCGGTAGACCGCTCAGATCGCCCACAAGGATTTCGTCGCCGCGGCTGCCCACGGGTACATCGCCGGTGTATTGGGCAACGGTTTCGTCAACGCGCCGGTCGATGTCCTGGGCGTCTTCCTCCGACACCCGGTCACCGCCGGCGTTCTTCCACTGGCCGTTGTCGTCCCGCGTGGATGACCACTCGGGCAGTACTTTGGGCAGAGCGTCGAGGCGATAAATGGCGCCGTCCTCGGCGGTCAGAACCAAGCGACTCACGGACACGGGCTCGCGGCCCTCCCGATTGTCGATACTGATTTTGGCGTACAACGCACGCTTGATTCCCGCGTCCTTGCGGAGGTTCTCCACGTCCTCATCGGGAGGCGGTGTGGCGGGTAGCGTGATCCGCACGGAGGCACCCGATGGCAAGCTCGCGTTGAACGTTCCGCCCCGCAGTCCCGCCGCGGAGCTTTCTGATGATGCCGTGGGAGACTGCTCTGTCTCGGTTTCTTCGACACCGTTACAGCCGGTCAGCGCCGTGATGAGAAGGCCCGCGGCCACCAAGGCACCCACGGTGCGCCGGCGTGGCAGAGAGAATGTCACCAAGCGGCCCTCACTGATCATCGACTGTTCAGGGGGCCTTACTCGACCCCCGAACTACCGTGACACGTCGGCCAGGCATTGTCACTCAGCACGCGGGATGCACATCAAATTGTGACCTTTGGTGTCAGTGCCAGCTCAGTGATCCCATGTGTTCAACGCGCGGGGCGTCCCCTGCGGGCCAATGGACCGACACGACATCCACGCTCGGAATCTCCGCCCGGCCGTGTTCCCACGCCCAGGCGCGGGCCAGGGCATGAAGTCGTCTGAGTTTTTCGGGGCCCACGGCCTCCGCGGGGTGGCCGAATCCGGAACCGGTGCGGGTCTTGACCTCGAAGATAGTAATCGAGCCGGCACGTTCGGCCACGATGTCCAATTCGCCGCGCACCGGCCCACGATCGCGCCCCGCTCGCCAGTTGCGGTCCAACACCCGCCAACCGGCACGAGCCAGAAGATCAGCGATCAGTTCTTCCCCGGAACGGCCGGTACTGATGTGTGTGGCGGGCGGTTCGGGGGCGGCTGGGGAAACAGGAGAGACAGTCATGGAACCATCGTGATGATCCGGAGTCCCCGTGACCATGGCCAGCCGGCCCCTGTGGAGTGCGCACGCCAGAAGGACTCGGATCTCGTGATGACCGAATCGACCAACGCACGCAGCAGAGTCAGACGCCCAGGTTCCAGCTCACCCTGTGGAGTGGGGTCACCCCGTACTCCTGGATGGCGGCTCGGTGGACCGCACTTCCATAACCCTTATTCGATTCCCATCCGTAACCTGGGTAATCCACCGCATACTCGCCCATCATGCGGTCACGCTCCACTTTGGCGGCAATGGAGGCCGCGGCCACGGACACGCAGTGAGCATCGGCCTTGATCAAGGTCCGCACCACTGCGGGTACGCCCCACGGATCGGGTTCCTGCCCCAACACGGGTTCAGCGCTCAGCCAGTTGTACGAGCCGTCCAGGATCAGTCCGTCCACGGTAACTCCCGACGACGCCGCTTGCTCCAGCGCCCTGAGGCCCGCCAATCTCAAGGCTGCGCTGATCCCAAGTCTGTCAATTTCAAAGGGTTGCGCGTGACCCACGGTGCACGCCGCGGCCCACGAATTGATGACCGGGGCCAGTGCTTCCCGCCGCCTGGCGGTGAGCGCCTTGGAATCGCGCACACCGCGCCACACGGAAGGGTCCGCAGTGCCGAGGGTGGCGGCGTCGAAAACCACGAGCCCCACGCTCGCCGGCCCCGCCAGCGCACCGCGGCCCACCTCGTCCATACCGCCCACGTACCGTAACCCCTGGGACGCAAGTTCACGCTCCAGTTCGACACCGGGATCAGTGGTGAGACGTGCGGCCACGCTCAATCCTCGGAGGAGCTGGTGTCCGGAACATCGGCGAAGACTTGATCCGGGTGGTGAAGTATCTGGAAGCGATCCAACGGCCAGGCGATCACGAACGCGGTACCGATGATGTCTTCCTTGTGGATGAACGCGTTGTTATTGGCCAGGTGACCCCGAGAATCGGCGGAGGCATTGCGGTGATCACCGAGCACGAAGAAGTGATTGTCGGGAACGATAACGTCGAACGGGATCTCGGAAGGCACAGCTCCCGGGTACACGTACGTCTCGTCAAGGGCGGTGCCGTTCACGCTGATCTTGCCGTCAGCGTCACAGCAAACAACGTGGTCACCGCCTTCACCAATGACACGCTTCACGAGTGCCTGGTCCGCACTGTCCGGCAGGATGCCCACGAAAGACAATGCGCTCTGGATCGCGCCGCCGAGACCGTCGCTGCCCTGAGGTTGGGAAGGCAACCAATTCTTGGTGTCGTCGAAAACCACAATGTCGCCGCGATCGATGGTGCCCAGATTGGCGCTCATGACGTTCACGAAAATGCGATCGTCCAGCTCCAGAGTGTTCTCCATGGAACCGGACGGAATGTAGAAGCCCCTCACGAACAGGGTCTTGACGATGAAGGCGATCAGGATGGCCAGAACCACCACGATCAGGATCTCCTTGACGGAGCTCCATGCCGAGTTGGTTTTCTTGGCACTGCGCGAAGCAGAGGAACGGGATGAACGCGACGAGCGACGGGGGCGCAAGGGCTCCTGCTCGGGCTGGTCCCCCGCGGAATCTGATGGACGTTCTTCAGTCACTACGCCGTGTTCCTTCCTGAAATGGTGGGTGTCTCACCCATGGGCAAACTACAAGTCCCGGGCCCGGTCGAGGGGCCACAACACCCGTTCAGCCGTTCCGATAACGCGCTCCGTGCGGATCAGTCCGCCCCCGGGCGCACCCAACAGCGACCGGGAGTCGACGGATGCGCTGCGGTGATCGCCCATGAGCCACACCCGATCTGCGGGAACGTGCACCGCGAAGGGAATATCGGAGGGCTGGTCGTCAGGGTACACATAGTCCTCGTTGAGAGGCTCTCCGTTGACCGTGATCTTGCCCTGGGCGTCGCAGCATTCAATGGTGTCCCCGGAGACCGCCATCACTCGTTTGACATACGCGGTGGACGAGCCGGTCAGGCCGAGCCACTGTCCCACGCCGTGCAGCGCCTGCGTGTACCAGGGGTCTGTGGAGTGCAATGGGTCCAGGGAACCGCGGCCGTCGAAAACGACAAGTTGACCGCGCTGCAGCTCGTCCGCGTCACTCAGTTTGTTGACCAGCACCCGGTCCCCGCCCTGCAGTGTGGGTTCCATCGAGTTGGAACCCACCCAGTAGACGTCCAGCACGAACGCACGGACCGCGGCCGCAATGAGCAGCGCCGCCAGCACAGCAATGGTGATGACCCGCAGCCACCAGCGCCGCGGGGAAAGGGGTGCACGTACAGCGGAGGACCCGGCAGATGCCGGGCCCTCCGTGCGTTCCGAGTGCAATTGCACGTGGAAAATGCTTACTTGCTCGAAGCGCTCGAGTCACGCTTTTCGCGGATACGAGCAGCCTTACCGTGGCGGTCGCGCATGTAGTAGAGCTTGGCACGACGCACGTCACCGCGGCTCACGAGCTCGATCTTGTCGATGATCGGGGAGTGCACCGGGAAGGTACGCTCCACGCCAACGCCGAAGCTGACCTTGCGAACGGTGAAGGTCTCGCGCACGCCGGAGCCCTGACGGCCCATGACGTAGCCCTTGAAGACCTGAACACGTGAACGGCTACCTTCAATGATGTTCACGTGGACATTCAGAGTATCGCCGGGGCGGAAATCCGGAATGTCATCACGCAGGGACTTGGCATCAAGCTGATCGATAAGGTTCATGCTTTTTCTCCTCGCGACTGCCGCAGGTCGATCGCGTGTGGTCCGCGCGGCTCAGCCATGATGGTTTGAGCCGACGCGCAGAAGTGTGTCGAAACCGGTCCGGTGTGGTGATTTCGAATGCGTGGTTGTTGGTCGCTCTCCCCCCTGCGGCAGGGGCGTGCCCAACTCACGCACAGCGACCCATTATGCCATATATTGGCTAGCCCTGTGTGCCGTCCGTGGGTTCCGGCGCGCAGACCTGGAATGACCCGTTGACCACTTGGAATCCGTGCTCGCTCAGGATGGCCAGGTCGGCCTTGTTCAGGTCGGCCGGGTTGAGCTGCTCGATCATGTCCGGGCGACGCTGGGCGGTGCGGTGCAGTTGCTGGTCGCGGCGCCAACGGGCGATGTTCCCGTGGTGACCGGACAGCAGCATGTCGGGAATGGCTCGTTCGCGCCACACGGCCGGTTTGGTGTACACGGGGTACTCGAGCAGACCACCGGTGTGGGATTCTTCCGTCAGGGAATCGGGGTTACCGATCACGCCGGGAATCAGCCGGGTCACGGCTTCAACCATGGCCAGGACGGCCACTTCTCCCCCGTTGAGCACGTAATCTCCCAGGCTCATGGGCCGTACCACCGCGTGCTCCGAGGCCCACTCGATGAAGCGTTCGTCGATGCCTTCGTAACGACCGCACGCGAACACCAGCTGCTCCTCGTCAGCCAGTTGATAGGCGACGTCCTGGGTAAAGACTTCGCCGGCCGGGGACGGGACGACGAGGACCGGCTTGCGATCCGACGGGGACGCCGCGGTCACCGACTCGAGTGCCTGCGCCCACGGCTCGGGTTTCATGACCATGCCGGCCCCACCGCCGTACGGGGTGTCGTCCACCGTGCGATGCCGGTCAGTGGCGAAACTGCGCGGGTCGGTCACCGACAGGTCAAGCACGCCGTCCGTCATGGCCTTACCGATCAACGACAGCTCAAGGGGTGCCAGGTATTCGGGGAAGATGCTCAGCACATCAATGCGCACGGTCCTACTCCTCCGATCCGAGGTCCAGCAGACCCGCGGGCGGAGTCAGCAGCACACGCCCGGTTTCCAGATCGATGTCCGGCACGATTTCTTCCACGAAAGGGATCAGAATACGACGCCGCTCCCCCACGACTTCCAGTTCCAGCAGGTCCTGCGCCGGGCCGGAGATCAACGCGGTGACCTTTCCGACTTCACGATCCTCGCGGGTGGTGTCCACGGCCATCAGGCCGAGCAGATCGTCCTGGTGCCACTCGTCGTCGTCGAGTTCCACGTCGTGGGGCTCGGCGAACAATTGAGATCCGCGCATTTCTTCGGCGCGGTTGCGGTCAGTGATCTCATCGAAACGGGCGATCAGCACCTTCTTGTTCCAACGGAAACCGGATGCGGTGAGTGTGTCAGGAAGCCCCGCGGCGGCGTCGGACGATCCCTGCGGCCACTGGACGCTCAGGACAGAACCCGGCGCGAAGCGCGTCTCGGGGTCATCGGTGAACAGTTGCACCGTGACTTCCCCGCGCACGCCGTGGGGTTTGCCGATGCGTGCAATCCGAACGCTCATGAGATCTCCTTTGCCGGATCTGGGCCGATGTGATGTTTTTACCAAATGATGACGGCCCCCGTCTCCCGCGTCTGCAGGAAACAGGGGCCGTTCACGTACGCGCGGTCTTTAGCGACGACGACGGTCGGTATCGACCACGTCTACGCGCACATTTTCGCCGGGTGCCAGGGCCGTGACGACGGTGCGCAGGGCCTTGGCTGTGCGTCCGGAACGCCCGATCACGCGGCCGAGGTCATCGGGGTGAACCCGAACCTCGAGGATCTGCCCGCGGCGTCCTTCGCGTGAGCGAACGGTGACGTCCTCGGGGCTGTCCACAATGCCGCGAACCAGGTGTTCCAGAGCCTCGGCGAGCATGCTCACTCTGCCTTCTCGGCGTTGTCCTCCGTGGAGTCCTCAGCCGCACCCTCGGTGGAAGCCTCTTCTGCGGGCGCTTCTGCCTGCTCGGAAGCCTCGGCCTTGTCAGCCTTGGGAGTGATGGCCTCGGGGATGATCACGGAACCCTTGTCGGGTGCCACGAAGTCAGCCTTGGTCTCGGGGGCCTTGTACGTACCCTCGGCACCGGGCTCACCCTTGAACTTCTGCCAGTCACCGGTGATCTTCAGCAGTGCTGCCACGGCGTCAGAGGGCTGTGCGCCCACGCCGAGCCAGTACTGGATCCGGTCGGAAACCAGGTTGATGTAAGAGGGGTGCTCGGTCGGCTGGTAGACGCCAACCTCCTCGATGACACGACCATCGCGCTTCTTGCGGGAATCGACGATGACAACGCGGTAACGGGGATCGCGCATTTTACCCATGCGCTTGAGACGAATCTTAACTGCCACTTGAGTGGTTACTCCTGTTTCGAATGTGGTCGGAAATGCACACACTTGCACCCGTGGGGCGGGCCTTGGTGGGATTTCCTGTGGACGCGACACACGTGCGGTGAGAGGGTCCGCACGGTTCGAGTACCCGTCTATTGTGCCACATGTGTCAATCCGAGGGGCGCAGGACGAACGTGGGTTATCTCTCCAGTTTGAGAGCCTTGCGCCATGTGAGTGCCTGGCCGCCCTGGAACACCGCGCGCTGGTACACCCGCTCCCCCACGCGGAACATGATCAAGCCGAAGAGCGCGCACAATCCCAGCGCCAGCCACGGTTCCCACCAGGCCACCGTGTCGGTGAGCATGCGCACGGGCATCGCCACCGAGGACACCAGCGGAACATAGGAAGCCACCGTGAGCCAGACTCCCTTGGCGAACATGCCCACGAGCAACGCGGCAATCAACACGGACATGATGGGGCCGGTGTTCGACTGCAGGTCCTCCGTACGCGAAGCCAGCGAACCCAGAACCGCCCAGATGCTTGCCTGGGCGGCGAAGCCCACCACGAAGAATCCGATGAACCAACCGGAAGCCTGCAGGATCCATCCGATCGATTCGGCCTGACCCAGCAGGTTCACGCCCAGCAGCCCCACCACTCCGTACAGAATGATCTGCGCGTAGGCCAGCAGGCAGTTTCCGGCCACCTTGCCGTAGAGGATGTGGCGCACCGGGATGGCCGTGGCCAGGATTTCCACCACTCTGTTCTGCTTCTCCTCGAGCACCGAGTTGGCAATGGCCATGCCAAAGATGATGGCCGCCGTGTAGAACAGCATGGCGAAAATGAAACCCAACACGTTGGCTGCCACGCCTCGGTCGGGATCATCGGACAGGGTCCGTGTCTGCACCTCGGAACCGGCCGCGAGCTGCTCGGTGGTGGTTCCAGCCTCCGCGGCGTTGCGCTGCGCGGTGATGTCCTTGGCCGCATCCGTGAGCATTCCGCTCAGCGAACTGTCCATGGAACTGCGTGCCGTGAGCACCCATGAGTCTTCGCCGTGGGAAACTGCCGCATCGATCTCATCATTCTGCAGCAGGTCACGGGCCTCATCAGGTGACACGGACCGCAGTTCTATCGAGGTGTTCTCATCGGCCGAGTCACGAGCCGTCTCCACCACCGTGACCGCTTGCGGATCGGTGGCGGCCACGGTGTAACTGGTGGTGCGCTCGCCCATGAAGAATATGAACACGGTGAACCCGATAATGCCGAGCACCGTGAGCACGGTGGACACGATGAAGGCGCGGTCGCGTAGCTTGACACCGATTTCGCGGTTCATGACGGTCACCCAGGGGACCGACGCCGAGGTGTTCTGTTCCTCTTCCGCTGCTGTGGTGGAGGCCCCGATGGAGGTGGTTGTCGTGTCGTCGCTCATGAGATGGCCTCCCGGTAAAGATCCCCCAGCGAGGGGCGAAGTCGCGCGAACTCGATCATGTGTCGAGCCGCAGCTTCCCGCACCAGCTGATCGCGTGCCTGGGCATCGGCCGGCTGGACGATGGCCGTATTGCCGTCCAGGTCGACCACTTCCACCCCGGGTTGCCCCCGGGTCCAGCCAACATCGGACTCGCAGACCAGCCGATACTGTTCGGGACGCGCTCCGCGTAATTGCTCGACCGGGCCGGCCAGACGGACCGTGCCGTTGTCGAGGACAACGAGGGCGTCACACAACCGGTCGATCAAATCCAGCTGATGGGATGAGAAGAGCACCGGAACACCACGCGCCATGTAGTCGCGCAACAGCCCCACCATGGCATCGACCGCGGTGGGATCCAGCCCGGAGAACGGTTCGTCCAGTACCAACGCCACAGGATCGTGAAGCAGTGAGGCAGCCACCTGGACGCGCTGCTGGTTGCCCAGGGACAGAGTCTCCAACCGGTCCTTGGCCCGCTCCCCCAGACCGAAACGATCCAGTAACCGGTGCGCTTCCGTCAGGGCCCGGGAACGTTCCATGCCGTGGAGCTGTCCCAGATAACCCAGTTGATCGGCTATGCGTTGCTTGGGGTACAGACCCCGCTCCTCCGGCATATAACCGAACCGCGAGCGCGCGCGGGCATTGATCGGCCGGCCGTTCCACAAAACGGTGCCACCGTGCTGGTCGAGGACACCCATGATCATGCGCATGGTGGTGGTTTTGCCCGCTCCATTCGCGCCGACGAATCCGGTCATCTGTCCGGGCTCCACGGAAAAGGACACCCGGTCCACCACGGTGCGGCCCCCGAACTTCCGCGTGAGGTCCTGTACCTCCAGCGTGCCCCCCGCGTGCGGTGGTGAATAGCGCACGGAGCTGTACGCGGCCCCCGGTTCTTTCAACCTCATGCTGTCTCCTCGGATCGGTGCCGTCCCCGCGGCCGTGGCGTGTACGCGACACGGCCGCGCCTGGCTGTTTCCAGCCTAGAAGGAGTGCAGGTCGATGAGATCAGCCCCGCGGCGGAACTTCCGCTCCACCTCGCGGTGTAGCTGGCCCGGGAACGGAGCGGACCAGCGATGACCCGGGCAGCCCATCGCAGCACCGTTCGAGGAGAACAACGACGAGTCAGGACACCATGCCCGATCTGTGGGCAAACACCACCGCTTGCACGCGGTCGCGTGCACCCACCTTGGCCAGCACATTGGAAATGTGCGTCTTGACCGTGGCTTGCCCAACGACCAACTTGTCGCAGATCTCGCCGTTGGACAGTCCCTCCGCCGCGAGGGTGAGCACCTCTCGCTCGCGTGCCGTGAGGGAATCGATGATGCGTTGCTGCTCGCCCGTCCGTTGGGGCGCTTCGGTCGACGACGCCGCTGTCCCGCCGTGGGCGTCGACCGTCGCTTCCTGAGGTGCGCGGGCGGCGTCGTACTGAGTGAGCTGCTGGACCACCCGCAGAGTGGCCTCCGGTGCGAGGAGGGCATGGCCGTCCACCACGGCGTGAACCGCGGCGACCAGGTCCTCGGGTGAGGCGTTCTTGAGCAGGAATCCGCTGGCGCCTGCTCTCAGCGCGTCGAAGAGATAGTCGTCGCGGTCGAAGGTTGTGAGGATGATGACCTTGGTGTCCGTGGCCTCGGTGATGAGGCGTGTGGCTTCAATACCATCCATCACGGGCATCTGAACGTCCATGAGCACCACATCCACGGGACTGTCGAGCACGTGGGCCACGGCGTCCTTGCCGTTGGCGACCTGACCGACCACCTCCACGTTCTCCTCGACGGTGAGCATGAGTGAGAAACCGGATCGCACCAGTTCGTGATCGTCGGCCAGCAGAACTCGGATCACGGGGTGACCTCCTGGGTAGCACGGGTGAGGGGGCGGGGAAGTCGAACGCGAACGCGCCACCCTGGGCCGGGTGTGCGCGGACCGATGTCGGTGACCCCGTTGTAGAGGCGTGCGCGTTCGGTGATGCCTTTGAGACCGAAACCCGAGCCTTCCGTGCCCGGTTTGGGCTGGCCGTGATCGGTGACCTCCAGTTCAACCCAGGCGTTCGGCTCGCGCCCCTCGGGATCCTCAGGTGTGGATCCGGTACGCACCACGGCCGTGGCTTCGCGAGCTGTGGAGTGACGCGTGACGTTGGCCAGGGCCTCCTGCAAACAGCGATAAACGGTCAGTTGCAGGGAACCGGGGAGCTGGTCCAGGTCATCCGGGTGTTCCAGGGACGTATTGAGTGTGACGGCAAGCCCGTGCCGGGCATGAGAAGAAACAAGGTCGTCCAACTCACTCAACCGCGGTTCGGGTGTGCGGGACTCCGACGGCAACACGCTGCCGTCCTCGGCGCGCAGCACCCCCAGCAATTCGCGCATTTCCGTGACCGCCTGGCGGCTGGAAGCCTCCACAGTGCTCAGCGCTGCCGCGGCGGCCTGCGGGTTCTTGGCCATAACGGTGCGTGCAGCACCGGCCTGGATCCCGATCGCGGACACATGATGAGCCACCACGTCGTGAAGTTCGCGTGCGATCCGCAGTCGCTCCTCGACGACCGCCCGGTTGGCCAACTGTTCAGACTGCTGGGCGATGCGCCACGCCTGCTCGCGCAGTCTGCGCCGGTCCAAGGCCCTGCGCCACGAGGCGCGACCCATGACCGCGGCACCGCCGAAATAGACGACGTTCATGACCACGGTGTAGCCCATGATGCCGACCGCCGCGGAGAACGGCCCGGAGGTCTCCTCGAGGTTGTTCACAATCTCCGCATAGGAATTGGTGATCGTCCAATCCACCACGAGCCACCCCGCCGTGAATACTGCCAGGCCCGCCACCATGAGCGTCACGAGTTGCCGAGAACGGCCCCACGCAACCATCGAATACACGCTGGCGAAGTAAGCGATCTGGAAGAACAGCTGCATGTTGACCTGGGGGACCACGTAATAGGCCCACACGAACACGGCCGAGGCAGCCAGCACACCCGCGACCGGGAAGCGGCGGCGGAAAGCCAACGGCACGGCCATCAGGACCGACGCCAGATAACCCAACCACCAGGGCTGGTCCGCGGGGAACGACGTGTAGCTCTCGATGAACGCCAGAGACAGTACTGATACCGCGGCTACGGCGACCGCCAACCAAGTATCTCGAACGAGTTCATGCGCCTTAGGACGCGGCCGCTGCCAATCCGGTTCGTCCGGATCCGACAGCGCGAAGACCCACCGTCGGGTCCAGTCGAACCGAGCCACTAGGACTTCTTGCGCGACCGCACCGCAGCCCACAGGGCGGCCTGCCCCGCGGCATCTGTCAGCAGGACCGCGGAAGCTGTCCCGAGCACGCGCGCTCCCCGCCCACCACGACGAGCCAATGCCGCCAGTGTGGAACCGGCCACCAGTTCGGCGCCGCCCACGGCCAGCAGGATCTCAGGGTGGCGGAAGTAGGCGCGCTGGACCCGGGACACCAGATCCTTGCCGGACGGTTCAGCGGTCATGGCATCCACCAGGGACAGTCCCAGAGCCTTGGGCTCGTAGTGCTGGGCGTCTGCCATGTCCTCCACGGAGCGCTCTGATTCCACCAGCTTGGCGGCCAGCACCGGCAGACTCAGAAGCTGAAGGACCGATTCGAGCAGCAAGCCCGAACTGGGGGTTGCGGCGTAGTTCTCGAGGCGGGCGGTAGCGGCGGCATCCAGGTCGCAGATGGACGCGATAGCCTCCACAGCTACCTTGGTGTCCTTCTCCACATCCGTGGCCACCCGCTGTTGTGGCGTGGCCTCGCCTTCGCCGCTGAGAAGGTCGGCAATGTCGCTGTGATCGGCTTCCCAGCGAAGCGTGGAGGTGCGGCCCATCTCGATCTGATGGTTGAGTTCCGCCTCCTTGTCCCGGGAGGAATCGGTGCGGGGATACACGGTCAGGCTGCGCTGTGCGCCGTCGGATGAGATCGCAACGCACATGTCACCCGGATGAACAGCGGCGATGAACGCGGGATCGATGTCCTCGTCAGGCAAAATCACCGCCCACCCGTTGCGGCAGACAGCCGTGAAACTCGCGTCCAGGATATTGGCCAGGAAAGGCAGTTCGGGTGCGTCTGCGTGCACCAGAACCGCCACCCGATCGAGTTGTTGGTCCGTCATGAACGCTTTCCTCCGTCTACTACGTGTTCGACCACCGTGCCCTGTTCCAGGGCTTCCAGTGCGTCCCGGATCCGCTGTGACATGCCGGCGGAGAGCACGGTCTCCAGGTCCTGCGGCGCCACCCAGCGGTAGGACAGCAGCTCTTCTTCTTGGACCGTGATCTGCGTATCGGAGGGAATCTGTCCGCCGTCGTAGAGGAACGCCACGGAGTCCCCCCACATGCCCATGTTGAGCCCGTGCATGATCAACAGCATGCGGCCTTCGGGCAGGTGTAAGCCGACTTCCTCGATCACTTCACGGAAGCACGCGCTGCGCGGGTCCTCCCCCGCCTCGACCGTGCCTCCGGGCAGAGTCCACTCGGACTTGTAGTTGGGTTCCACCGTCAGGACGCGGCCGCTCTCGTCACGGATGATGGCTGAGGCCGCCAACCGCCG
Source organism: Kocuria atrinae (assembly GCF_039531425.1). Taxonomy (NCBI): domain Bacteria; kingdom Bacillati; phylum Actinomycetota; class Actinomycetes; order Micrococcales; family Micrococcaceae; genus Kocuria; species Kocuria atrinae. The sequence continues at coordinate 191,221 of NZ_BAAAQA010000002.1, read as the reverse complement.
CGTGGGCAGGGTGGCGATGAACTCTCGCAGTTCCTGATCTGACAGATATGAACCCACTACCAACTCACTTTCCGAGGAATTTCTCGAAGCCCTTGGGAAGGTTCAAGGACTCCAGATCCGGTTGCTCTTGCTGCGCGCCAAAGGCACTGCCCTTGGCCGCGGGCTTCTGACCGCTGGCGATCGCCGCGTTTTCCTGGGCGCGCTTGGCGGGGTTACCCGACCGCGACCCCTTGGCGCCCTTCTTCTTGGCCTTGCCCTTCTTACCGCCACCGCCGGCGCCGCCGCCCATGCCGGGGATGCCGCCGGGCATACCGGGAACTCCCTTGCCCTGGGCCAGACGCTTCATCATTTTCTGTGCCTGGGCGAAACGCTCCATGAGCTGGTTGACCTCGGATACGGACACACCGGAACCGCGTGCAATGCGGGCGCGGCGAGAGCCGTTGATGATCTTGGGCGCAACCCGCTCGTGCGGGGTCATGGAACGCACAATGGCTTCCACACGGTCGATCTCGCGCTCGTCGAAGTTTTCGAGCTGCTCACGCATCCCGGCTGCGCCGGGCATCATGGACAGCATCTTTTTCATCGAGCCCATCTTGCGCAGCTGCTGCATCTGCGCGAGGAAGTCCTCGAAGGTGAAGTCCTCCTGATCGGTGAACTTCTTGGCCATGCGCTCGGCCTCGGTCTTGTCCCACTGCTTCTCAGCCTGCTCGATCAGCGTGAGGACGTCACCCATGTCCAGGATGCGGGAGGCCATGCGATCAGGGTGGAACTGCTCGAAGTCGCGCACACCCTCGCCGGTGGAGGCGAACATGATGGGCTTGCCGGTGACCGAGCGGACGGAGAGCGCGGCACCGCCGCGGGCGTCGCCGTCGAGCTTGGAGAGCACCACGCCGGTGAAGTCCACGCCGTCGTCGAAGGCCTTGGCCGTGTTGACGGCGTCCTGACCGACCATGGCGTCGATGACGAAGAGCACTTCGTCAGGGTTCACGGCATTGCGGATGTCACGGGCCTGACGCATGAGGGCCTCGTCGATACCCAGTCGACCGGCGGTGTCGACGATGACCACGTCGTAGAGCTTGGCGCGGGCGTGTGTCACGCCGTCGCGGGCGACCGCCACGGGGTCACCGGTGGGGTCGTCGAATTCTGAGGTGGCACCGGGTTCGGGGGCGAACACCGGAACGCCGGCGCGCTGGCCGACCACCTGGAGCTGGGTCACGGCGTTGGGACGCTGAAGGTCGGAGGCCACCAGAACGGGCTTGTGCCCCTGGTCGGTGAGCCACTTACCGAGCTTGCCCGCCAGGGTGGTCTTACCGGCACCCTGCAGACCCGCGAGCATGATCACGGTGGGCCCGGACTTGGCCAGGTTGATGCGACGGGTCTCGCCACCCAGAACGTTCTTGAGTTCCTCATTGACGATCTTGACGACCTGCTGGCCGGGGTTCAGGGCCTCGGACACCTCGGAACCCAGTGCGCGTTCCTTGATGGTGGCGGTGAATTCCCGGACCACGGGAACCGCGACGTCAGCCTCGAGAAGGGCGCGGCGGATTTCCCGTACGGTGGCGTCCACATCCGCTTCGGACAACCTGCCCTTGCCACGCAGGTTCTTGAAGGTCGCTGTAAGCCGGTCGGACAGTGAGTTGAACACGGGGCAGTCGCTGCTTTCGTCGGTCAACGGATGGGGTCAGTGTCCCAGGTTATCAAGCCCAACCGGGTCCTCGGAACGAGACGAACGTACCGCGGGGCCTCCTTGAGTGCCCCGCGGTACGTTCGGTCTTTTCCGGTCGACGACGCCGCCGCCTCGCTATAGCGCGGACTCCCCGCGTTCGCCGGTGCGCACGCGCACCATCTCGTCCACCGAGGTGACCCACACTTTTCCGTCACCGGCGGAACCGGAGTGGGCGGAGGACACGATCACGTTGACCACGTCCGCAGCGATGTCATCCGCCACGAGTGTCTCGACGCGCACCTTCTCCAAGAGGTCCACGGTGTATTCGGCTCCGCGGTAGACCTCGGTGTGGCCGCGCTGCCGGCCGTAGCCGTGCACGGTGAGCACCGTCATTCCTTGGATCCCGAAGGCCTCCAGTGCGTCCTTGACGTCGCTGAACTTGTCCGGTCGTACGACTGCGGTGATGAGTTTCACAGGGAAGATCCTTCCTTGGCGTGGACGGGGGCCTCAGCGGTCCCGGGGAGGGGCCGCGAGGGTGAGGCTCCGGCGAAGTAGCCGGTGGCCTCGTCCTTGAGGGAGTACGCGGATTCCGCGTGCTGGGTGACGTCAATACCGTCCACCTCGTCCTGGGTGGAGATGCGAAGGCCCATGGTGACCTTGATGAGCAGGCCGATGAGCAACGTGAGTACACCTGTGTAGAGCACGGCGAACACGGTGGAGCTCACCTGCGCGCCCATGAGACTCCAGCCGCCTCCGTAGAACAGCCCGGCCTGGCCCTCGGAGGGGATCGCCAAGAAGCCCAGTGCCACGGTACCCACGATGCCCGAAACCAGGTGGACACCAATCACGTCCAGGGAGTCGTCCAGGCCGATCTTGTACTTCATGCCCACGGCGAGCGCGGACAGCACTCCGGCCACGGCGGCCAGGGCGATGGCGCCCAGGGGTGAGACGTTGGCGCACGCGGGGGTGATGGCCACCAGGCCGGCCACCACGCCGGAGGCTGCGCCCAGGGACGTTGCGTGACCGTCTCGGATTTTCTCTGTCAGCAACCAGGTCAGCATGGCGGCCGCCGGGGCGACCAGGGTGTTGGTCCAGATCAGTGCCGCTTGCTCGGCCGTTGCCGCAGCGCCCACGTTGAAGCCGAACCAGCCGAACCACAGGATCGCAGCACCCAGCATGACCAAGGGAAGGTTGTGGGGCCGTTGGCCGGAGTCCTTGCCGAACCCCTTGCGGGCGCCGATGAGCAGAATGAGCACGAGGGCCGCTACACCGGCGTTGATGTGGACCACCAGTCCACCCGCGAAGTCGATGGGTTCGCCGAACATTTCGGCCATGGCGCCGCCCTCGGACCACAGGCCGCCACCCCACACCATGAAGGACAGCGGGAAGTACACCGCGGTGATCCACACCAGGGTGAACACGACCCAGCTACCGAACTTGGTGCGATCGGCAATCGCGCCGGAGATCAACGCAACGGTAATGATCGCGAAGGTGATACCGAAGGCGCTCCCGAGCAGGTCCTCGGAACCGACCAGGCCCTGCAAGCCAAAGCTGGCGGTGGGATCAGCCACCAATCCACCCAGGATGGGGTCTCCGGAGGACATGGACGCTCCCCAGAGCACCCACACCACGGTCACGATCGCAATGGAGATGAAGCTCATCATCATCATGTTCAGCACGCCCTTGGCCCGGGTCATGCCTCCATAGAAAAGCGCGAGCCCCGGTGTCATGAAAAACACCAACCCCGCCGCCACCAAAGTCCACACGTGTCCCGCCGTCAATTCCACGCGAGCTCACCTCGTCTCAATCTCAAAGTTCCGTACAACGGTTTTCCGTTGATCACGAGTAAAGTGCGCGCGTGTTTCGGTTGTGCTTCGGGGTCGGTTTCAGCCGTGTTTCATTGCGGCATTGTTCGTGACAATCGTGTTACGGATCACGGTCGAAGGCCCCGCGTTCAAGCGCCTCCGCACCCATGAACACCCGCGTGACAAGCGCAGGCATGAGAAAGCGCCCGCCCCAAAACGGGGCGGGCGCCGAAAACTACCGGAGCGGCGTCGTCAGTCGAGCAGAGCGTCCACGAACTGGTCCGCGTCGAACGGCGCGAGGTCGTCGGGACCCTCGCCCAGGCCGATGAGCTTGACCGGAACACCCAGGGCACGCTGGATGGCGACCACGATGCCGCCCTTTGCCGTGCCGTCCAGCTTGGTCAGCACAATGCCCGTGATGTTGACGGCCTCTGCGAAGACCTTGGCCTGGGTCATGCCGTTCTGGCCGGTGGTCGCGTCGATGACCAGCAGCACCTCGTCCACGTCCGCTGCCTTGGTGACCACGCGCTTGATCTTGCCCAGCTGGTCCATCAGACCGGCCTTGTTCTGCAGACGGCCGGCGGTGTCGATGAGCACCACGTCCGATTCCTGATCGATACCAGCCTGCACGGCGTCGAAGGCGACCGATGCCGGATCCGCGCCTTCCTGTTCGGAACGCACCGTGGCAACGCCCACCCGGGCGCCCCAGGTCTCGAGCTGGTCCGCGGCGGCGGCACGGAAGGTATCCGCAGCGCCCAAGAGGACGTCCTGGTCCTCGGCCACGAGCACGCGGGCGAGCTTTCCCACCGTGGTCGTCTTGCCCACGCCATTGACGCCCACCACCAGAACCACTGCGGGTTTACCGGGGGCGCCCACGGAGTTGATGGAGCGATCCATCGTGGGATCGACGAGCTTCAGCAACTCTTCGCGCAGCATGGCCTTGACGTGAGCGGGATCCTTGGTGCCTTCCACCCGCACGCGCTTCTGAAGGTTTTCCACCAGTTCCAGTGACGCATCTGTGCCGAGGTCCGCCATGAGGAGCGTATCCTCGATTTCGTCCCACACGTCCTGGTCGATGCGTTCACGGGACAGCAGCGCCAGCAGGCCCTTGCCCAACACGTTGTTCGACTTGGACAGGCGACCGCGCAACCGGGCCATGCGCCCCATTGCGGATTCAGGCCGCTCCAAAGTGGTGGTCGGGCGTTCCTCGACGAGGACGTCCCCTTCACCCGGTGGGGCGTCATCGATGTCCCTGGTTTGCTGGTAGCCGCCCTTGGGGGCTTTGGGCTTGCGGAGCAGCATGGTGCCGAAGATCACCATGAGTGCCACCGCTACGACGGCTATAACGAGTATCCAAATCCATTGAGTCGTGGTCACCCTTCTAATGTTCCATAAACTGTTCGACGTGTCCCGCCCCAACGAAGATCCCACGCCCACCGATCCCTCCAACGCGCCCGTGACGGGCCCCCAGCCCACGGTTGCCCGGGGCAAGGAGAAGGTGCCTTCTCAAATCAAGGTGTTGATCGCCGCGGCGTTCGTGATCGCCATCGGATACGGGATCGTAGCTCCGGTGCTGCCCCAGTTCGCCTCGAGTTTCGGGGTGGGAGTCGCGGCGGCCTCCGCCGTGGTGAGTGCCTTCGCCCTGTGTCGGTTGCTGTTCGCCCCGGCCAGCGGCGCGGTCGTCAACAAACTGGGTGAGCGGCCCACGTATTTGATCGGTCTGTTGGTCGTCGCGCTGTCCGCGGCGGCCACGGCATTTGCGGAGACCTACTGGCAGTTGCTGTTGTTCCGCGGGCTGGGTGGTGTCGGTTCCACCATGTTCACCGTCTCCGCCATGGGCTTGATCGTGCGCTTGGCACCGCCCCGGATGCGCGGACGGATTTCCGGTTATTACGCCACGGCTTTCCTGCTGGGCGGCATTCTGGGCCCCGTGGTGGGCGGGCTGCTCGCCGGATTCGGCATGCAGGCACCCTTCATCATTTACGCGGTAGCCCTGCTGATCGCCTCCGCCGTGGTGTACTTCCGGCTCAAGGACGAAACCCTCGCCGCTCGCAAGGCCAAGAACCCGCAGCAGCCCATGAAGTTCCGCGAGGCTTTCGAAGTGGGTGCTTACCGTTCCGCCCTGGTGTCCAGCTTTGCCACCGGATGGACCGCCTACGGGGTGCGCGTGGCGCTGATCCCCCTGTTGGCCGTACAGCTCGTCGGTGAGGGGCCGCAGGTCGCCGGTCTGGCTCTGGCCGTGTTCGCGGCAGGTAACGCCCTGGCCCTCACCTTCACCGGCCGTCTCACCGACAAATTGGGCCGCAAACCGCTGATCCTCACGGGCCTGATCGTGTGCGCGGTGGCAACCATCGGGGTGGGACTGGTCTCTTCCGTTCCCCTGTTCGTGATCCTGTCCCTGATCTCGGGCATGGGTTCCGGCACGTTGAACCCCGGACAGCAAGCGGCGGTCGCGGACGTGATCGGTCCGGAGCGGGCCGGCGGCAAGGTGCTCTCCCGCTACCAGATGAGCGCGGACGCGGGTCAGATCCTGGGCCCCATTCTGGCGGGCGCTCTGGCGGATGCCGCCGGTTTCGGATGGGCCTTTGGTGTCTCCGGTGGCCTCATGCTCTTGGCCGCGCTCGCGTGGTTGCCCGCTAAAGAAACCATGCCCCCGGAAGAGAATCCCGACAACAATAAACAGGCCGCCTGATGCGGGGCAGCCTGGTCCGCGGTGGTCTGGCCCAGATCCTCCCGGTCCAGGTCAACCAGGCTCAGGGCCACCGGGCTCGGGGTCTCCTGGTCGAGATCAGCCGGGCGTTCTCCCGGTCGAGATCAAACGGGCTCAATCCAGCCGGGCCCAATCCAGCGAGGACTTGTGTCAGCGCAGTTCCGCGAGCTTCTGCCCCACGACCAGGCTGACGCCGTCCCCGCGCATCGATACACCGTACAGGGCGTCCGCGATCTCCATGGTCCGTTTCTGGTGCGTCACGATGATGAGCTGAGAGCTCTCCTGCAGCTGCTGGAAAATCGTCAGCAAGCGGCCCAGGTTGCGGTCGTCCAACGCGGCCTCCACCTCGTCCATCACGTAGAACGGCGAGGGCCGGGCCTTGAAGATGGCCACGAGCAATGCGAGAGCGGTCAGCGAGCGCTCGCCGCCGGACAGCAGCGAGAGTCGCTTGATCTTCTTACCGGCCGGTCGCGCCTCCACGTCCACACCGGTGGTGAGCATGTCGTCCGGGTCGGTCAGGCGCAGGCGTCCCTCGCCACCGGGGAACAGTGTTGCGAAGACGTCCACGAATTGCTCGGCGGTGTCCTGGTAGGCCTCGGTGAACACCCGTTCCACGTGCTCGTCCACCTGTCGAATGATGTTGCGCAGATCCGCGCGTGAGTTCTTGACGTCCTCGAGCTGCTCCACCAAGAAGCTGTGGCGCTCCTCCAGCGCCGCAAATTCTTCCAGCGCCAGCGGGTTGACCTTGCCCAGTGCCTTGAGCTGCTTCTCCGCACGGCGCAACCGGGTTTCCTGCTCATCACGCCGGAACGGCGCGCCCGGATCCGTCATGGCCGGCATGCGATCCATGTCCTGGACCTCGTCGCGTTCTTCAGCCTCCTGAGCGGCTTCCAACACGGCGTCCGCGTCCGGTACCGGCAGATGCGGGCCGTAGTGGTCCACCAGGTAGTCCGGCGTCATACCGAGCTCCTCGAGCGACGACTTCTCGAGAGCTTCCAGCTTGGCCTGCCGCTGAGCCAGGTCAAGCTCTTCGCGGTGCAGTTGTTCGGTGACCTCGCTGAGACGTTTGGCCAGTTCGTCTCGTTCGGCGCGCAGCCGTCCGGCGGCCTCATCCAGCCCGGCCCGTTCCGTGTCCGCGGCATCACGAACTCGCGCGGCTTCGGTCACGGATACTTCAGCGCGCAGCCGCAGATAATCGGCGGCTTGGACCACAGCCTGGGCGACAGCGGCCTGCACGCGGCGTCGTTCGGCGCGCCGCGCGGCCTCGGCCTGTGCCACGCGCTCGGCCTGGGCGGCACGCGCTTGAGACTGCGCGCGGGACTGGACCGATCGATGCTGTTCCTCCAACCCCCGCAGGGCCAAGCGAGCCTGAGTCTCGGTTTCGCGAGCCTCGCGAGCCGCACGATCGGCCCGGTCCTTCGCCGACGCCGCCTCCAACTGGTCCCGCTCGAGGGTCTCCTCGTCGCCGCTGTCCACAGCCTCAGCGCGGGCCACGGCCTCCTGCAATTGCGCCTCGCGTTCACCGAGTCGCTGTTCCGCGGTCGCGAGCGCCTCACGACGCCGCTGCAATTCCGCATCCGCGGACGCCAAGACCGCTTCGGCACGGCTCAGCGCATTCGCGGCATCCGAGGCGGCCTTCTGCTGATCACGCGCCACACCACCCGCCTCGCGGGACTTGGCGGTGGCCTCCGTCCGAAGGGCATCGGCGTCCTTGGCCGCGGCTGAGGCGGTCTCCAGCTCACGTGACCAACGCTCGACCTCCGAGCGAGCTTTATCGATCTGCGCGTGAATCTCCAGGCTGCCGGCCGCCTCCGCGGCACCGCCCTGAGCCCGATAGGTCCCGAAGACATCTCCATCGGCGGTCACCGCCCGAATGCCGTTGATACCCGCTGCCTCGGCTGCATCCACCACGGCAACGGCCGCGGCGGTGTCGGGAACCAGGACCGTTGACTCGAGAAGGCTGCGCACCGAGGTAAGAATCGCTTCCCCCGACGGGTTCGTTGAGGCCTCGGGCGATCCCGACAGCACCTCGACCGCACGCACCGCGCCCTCGGGCAGTTTCAGACTGGTTGGCTCCCCCGCCGCGTGACGTCCAGAGGTCACCAGGACATTGACGCGACCGCGGTCCTCGGATCGCAGGGACGCGAAAATCTCTGCGGCGCGCGTATGGGAACGAACCGCGAGCGCCTCGGACCATGGCCCCAGTGCCGCGCCCACGGCGCGTTCCCAGCCTTCTGCCACGCGAACCGCGTCCGAGACCGCGCCCAGCACGGCGTCCCCGTGACTGGTCGAAACGGCTTGCGAACCATCGGGTTGCGGCATGGACTGTTGCAGCGTGTCCAGGCGCACCGCCACGGAATGGTGCTCCCGCAGCACACGCTGGCGTTCAGCCTCGGCCTGGCGAGCGGTCGTCTCCGCCCGCTCGGCGTTCTCACGGGCCTGGTCCGCAAGCTCAGCGCTGCGTCCGGCCGTTGTGCGCAGTGTTTCCGCGCGCTCGCTGAGCTTGCTGTGTTCGCCACGAGCCCCTTCGGAGCGGCCGATCACATCGTTGATTTCCACCCGCAGCCGCTCGATGTCGGCCTCCGCAGAGGTCAGGCCCGATCGTGCCGAGGTCACGGCGGCAGCCAACTTGGCCTGCCCGGCGCGCCGATCCGCCGCCTCGCGCAGCAGTTGCGCGGTGCGTTGCTCGGCGGCTCGTGCGGTTTCTTCAGCCTCACGGCGCGCGGTTTCCACCGACGTCAAGTGTTCCCGGGATTCGGCGACCCGCTCTTCGAGCCCCGCGGCCTCCGTCCGGCTGCGCTCGGCTTGTTCCTCGAGCCGGTTCGCGTCCTTACCCGTGTCCTGCTCCGGTTCGGCAGAGCCCAGAAGCCGACGCCGCTCCCCCGCCAACGAGGACAGCGCACGGTAGCGATCGCGCACCGTGCTGAGTTCGTACCAGCTCGTGCGCGCTGCGTTGAGCACGGGTGCCGTGCGGGCGGCTTGCGCTTCAGTCTCCTGAAGCCGGGCGGCCAGCTGCTCCAGCAGTTGATCAAGTTTCTGTTTCTCCGCGCGGGTGGTTGCACTGGACGCGCTATCGGTCTGTAACGCGGCTCGGGCCTGCACCACGTCGTCCGCGAGCAACCGGGACTTGGCGTCGCGCACGTCGTACTGGATGCGCTGGGCCTTGCGTGCCGTGCGCGCCTGCCTTCCCAACGGTGTCAACTGCCGTTGGATCTCCCCCACCAGATCTTCCAGGCGGTCCAGGTTGGACTGCAGGGAATCGAGCTTGCGGAGGGTCTTCTCCTTGCGGCGGCGGTGTTTGAGGATGCCCGAGGCTTCTTCGATGAAACCGCGGCGGTCTTCCGGAGTGGCCTGCAGGATGCGGTCCAGCTGGCCCTGACCCACGATGACGTGCATTTCCCGGCCCAGACCCGAATCCGAGAGCAGTTCTTGGATGTCGAGCAAACGGCATGAACGGCCATTGATCGCGTATTCGGATCCACCCGTCCTGAACAGTGTGCGCGAAATGGTGACTTCGCTGTATTCGATGGGTAGGGCGCCGTCGGCGTTGTCGATGGTCAGCGAAACGTGCGCCCGGCCGAGGGCGGACCGGCCGGAGGTGCCGGCAAAAATAACGTCTTCCATCTTGCCGCCGCGCAGGGACTTGGCGCCCTGCTCGCCCATCACCCAGGCGAGGGCATCCACCACGTTGGACTTACCGGATCCGTTGGGGCCCACGACCGCGGTGACTCCGGGTTCGAAGTTGAAGGTGGTGGCCGATGCGAAAGACTTGAAACCGCGCACGGTGAGGGTTTTCAAGTGCACGTGTGAGGCTCCTAGCGTGAGATGTTCACCACCGCGCGGTCCTCGTCAGGGGAGGACGGGCTCGCGCAACCACACCACTGTACCCGCGCCGGCGTGCGGATCAGGGACCCGTCAATAGTCAGCCTGCAGAGAAACGGCTGGGAGCCACTGGCCTCGAGTTTGAAACTGATCGATAGACTAAGCCGGTCCAGTCCGCCTGCTCGCTCGAGCGCCCGAGGCGATGAATCATCTATCGATTCATCACGGCGCGGGGAGAGCCCTGTCTCGAAAGCGCCACGTTGATCGGAAACTCAACCATTAGAAACCGCAATGCAGCCGTGCTGTCCATTACCAAAGTGGAAGCAGATGAGGTGGTCCCCTCAACGCGGTTCGATGATGAGCTCGCCGACACCTTCAAGCGACTGCGTTTGCCGCGTGGACTCCTAGAACGCCTCGCGGGCATTCGGGAACGGCGCATGTGGGCACCCGGCCGGCACTTCTCGGACGGCGCGACAGAAGCCGGACAGGCTGCACTGGACCAGGCGGGCATCAAGCCGGAACAGATCGGGTTGTTCATCAACTCCTCCGTGACCCGCGACAACTTTGAACCCGCCGTGGCCGTGGGCATCCACCATCGGCTGGGTATGCCCAGTTCCGCCCTGAACTTCGACATCACCAATGCGTGCCTGGGCTTCCTCAATGCTTTGACCGTGGCCTCGTCCATGATCGATTCCGGTGCCATTGAGTATGCGCTGATCGTCAACGGCGAAGACCCCTCCCCGTGGCACCGTGCGGCGGTGGAACGGTTGAAGAGGCCCGGCATCACCCGGGAACAGGTGGTCGAGGAGTTCGCCACGCTCACCCTGGGCTGCGGTGCAGCGGCCGCCGTAGTGGGCCCGGCCGACAAGCACCCGGATGCCCACCGCATCGTGGGTTCCGTGACGCGCGCCGGCACCGAGTTCCACGAGCTGTGCGTGGGCGGTGACGAGGGCATGTTCACCAATGCCACCGGGCTGCTCAACCACGGGGTGGGGCTGGTCGTCGACGCCATGCGAGAGGCCGAGGCCGATGGCTGGGACTGGCTGCATATGGACAGCTACGTGACCCACCAGGTGTCCAACTCACACACCAACAAACTCATTGCCGACATGGGGTTGGATCCCGAGCGCGTACCACTCACGTTCCCGTATTGGGGCAATGTTGCCGCGGCCGCCTTGCCCATGACCCTTGCGCTCGAAGCCGAAAAGCTTCAACCGGGAAATCGGGTGCTGTGCCTGGGTGTTGGGTCCGGCCTGAACACGACCCTGATGGAATTGGCCTGGTAAACGCCTGAGAGAAAGTGAAGTTCAACCGTGAGCAAGAAAAACTCTCGATCGCCCCAGACCGCCCCGCGACTGCCCATGAGTGAGGTACCTCTCCCGGGAATCGATCCGGCATGGTCCACCACGGTCACGGTTGCCTCCACCGCCGCCGTGGAACCCGTGCGCGGTCGCAAGCGTCGCTGGCACCTGTTGGACAACGGTCCCGCACTGGAAAAAGCGGGCAAGACCCCGCGCGGCCTCATCCTGGCAGTGCACGGCAACCCCACGTGGTCCTACCTGTGGCACAGCGTGCTTGAAGCCGCAACCGATTCCGACCAGCCCTGGCGCGTGGTCGCCGTGGACCAGTTGGACATGGGCTTCTCCGAGCGCACCGAGCTGTTCCGCCGTTTGGAGGACCGGGTCCAGGACCTGAGCGATCTCACCGCCGAACTCGGTATCGATACGGCGGACGTCCCCGTGGTCACGCTGGCCCACGACTGGGGCGGCCTGATTTCCCAGGGCTGGGCCCAGGAACACCCGAACATCCATGCGGCCACCATTCTGACCAACACTGCGGTTCACCACGACAACGCGGAACCCATCCCCACCGCGCTGCAGGTCGCTCTGAACTCCGCGTTGCACCAGCCGCTCACCAAGGAAACCACCGCTTTCCTGGACACCACTCTCGCCTTGGCCGATCCGGCTCCGAGCCGCGAGGTCAAGAAGGCTTTCAAGGCCCCGTACCGCACGCGCGAACGCCGTCAGGCCATTGCGAATTTCGTGGCGGACATCCCCGCTCCCAAGGACCACCCCTCGCACGCTGCCTACGAGCGCATTGCGGGTCGCATGAGCGCCCGCGAGGTTCCCACGCTGCTGTTGTGGGGCACCAACGATCCCGTTTTCCAGCAGCGCTACTTGGACGACCTCTTGCGCCGTGCCCCGCACGCGGACGTCCACCGCTTTGAGGGTGCTAAGCACCTGGTGGGTGAATCCCGCGATATCGCAACCCCCATCCTCACGTGGCTCGACGAGCACTTCGGCGATGGGCTGCCGCTCACGCAGCAGCACCGGGAGAAGCGCGCCAACGCCTCTGACGATTTCTCCCCGTTCTTCGCTGAGCTCGATGCCCGGCGAACCGATGACTCCCCCGCCGTGGTGGATATGGGCCCCGTCGCCCAGACCATGGACGGCACTGCCCCGGCCTTGAACGTGGAACGCACTGTGACCTGGGCGCAGCTCAGCTCCGAGGTGGATCGCCTGGGTGCCGCCCTGTTGCGCACCGGGGTGCGCCCCGGCGATCGCGTGAACCTCATGGTCCCCCCGAGTTCGCTGTTGACCACCCTGATTTACTCCTGCTTGCGCATTGGCGCCGTGATCGTGGTCGCGGACCAGGGCCTGGGTCGCAAGGGGTTGACCCGTGCACTCAAGGGTTCCTCCCCTGACTGGTTCATCGGTATCCGTAAGGCCCTGGTGGGAGCCAAGGCCCTCGGGTGGCCCGGACGCAAGATCTCCGCAGTGAGCCTGGACCCCGTGACCAAGAAGGCCCTGGGCATCGAGCACACCATTCCGGAGCTGCTGGACTCTGTCACCACCGTGAACCACGGCGAATTGCCAGTCGTGGATCCGGATGCCGAGGCCGCCGTGTTGTTCACCTCCGGGTCCACCGGCCCCGCCAAGGGCGTGGTCTACACGCACCGTCAGATGGCGGGCATGCGCGATGCAATCCGCGTGACCTACGGGCTGCGCGCGGGAACCGGCCTGGTGGCAGGCTTCGCGCCGTTCGCACTTCTGGGCCCCGCTCTGGGAGCCGCATCGGTGACCCCGGACATGGACGTAACTCAGCCCAAGACGCTGACCGCGCGCGCTCTCGCCGAAGCCGTGATGGCCATCGACGCCACCGCGATCTTCGCCTCCCCCGCGGCCATCTCCAACGTTCTGACCACGGCAGATGAGCTCGCACCGGCGCAGCGCGATGCACTGTCCCGAGTGAATCTGATGCTCTCTGCCGGCGCTCCGATCCCGGAAGCACTCCTGGAGCGTCTCCAGACACTGCTCCCGGCCGCAGAGCTACACACGCCGTACGGCATGACCGAGGCGCTGCCGCTCACCGATGTCAGCCTGAATGTCATTCGAGCCGCACGGGAGGACGCCCAGATGGGCTTCCCCGGTGCCGGCAACGGCGTGTGCGTGGGCACCCCCGTTCACGGTGCCCAGTTGGGTATCCTGCCGCTCGATCACTCGGGCGCGGTGATCGACGAGATCACCACCGAACCGGGTGTCACCGGTGAAATCGTGGCCCGGGCACCTCACGCCAAGGACCACTACGACCGGCTGTGGATCACCGAGCGCATCTCGGACCAGACCCCGGGCTGGCACCGCACGGGCGACGTCGGCCACTTTGACGCCAAGGAACGCCTGTGGGTCGAGGGCCGGTTGGCCCACGTGATCAATACGTCGCGCGGCCCGGTCACTCCGGTGGCTGCCGAACATGCCGCCGAATCGATCCCCGGTGTGGGCCGCACCGCACTGGTGGGAGTGGGCCCGCAGGGTTCGCAGACCACCGTGGCAGTGATCGAAACCGAGCCCGCGCCGCAGAAACCGGGTCTTGCCCCGGCTGACCTCGCAGATCGGGTGCGAGCCACCGTGGAGTTTGCCACCGGAATCCGCCCGAGCGCGGTTATGGTGATTCCCGAACACCCCACCGATATCCGACACAATTCCAAGATTGATCGGGCCGCGTTGAGCCAGTGGGCTGAGCGCGTACTTTCCGGCGGAAAGATGAGCGCACTGTGAGTAAATCCCCAGACATCACTCCCGACCCCGTTTCCCGTTCCGGACACCACCGCGCGGACACTCCAGCGGACACCACGGGCGACCGCAAGGCCAAGGCGCCGACGGCGACGTCGTCGGCGCCCGAATCGACGAAGAGCTCCCGTCGCGACGAGGTCGGCTCCACGTCGACCGAAGGCGAGCTGACCGGCAAGGGCCGCACCGTTCTGGTCACCGGCGCTTCCGGAATGCTGGGCGGCGAGGTCGCACGCACCCTGCTCGAAAAGGGCTGGCGCGTGCGCGTTTTCCAGCGCGGACACGCCACCGTGGCCAACCGCGAGGGTGTGGACGAGGTGCTCGGCTCGGTCACCGACCCGGGGGCCGTGGCCAAGGCGCTTGAAGGTGTGGACGACATCGTGCACCTGGCCGCCAAGGTCTCGTTCGCCGGTGACTGGGAAGACTTCGTACACGTGAACATCACCGGCACGCGCGTGCTGCTGACCGTGGCGCAGGAACTCGGCGTGCAGAACGTCGTATTTGTCTCTTCCCCGTCCGTGGCCCACGCGGGCACCTCGATCGAGGGCGCGGGTGCAGAGCCCGCCAACCCGCGCACCGCGCGCGGCAACTATGCCCGTTCCAAGGCCGCCGCCGAGCTACTGGCCCTGGAAACCGATGGCCGCGGCCTGCGCGTGGCCGCCATCCGGCCGCACATCGTGTGGGGCCCGGGCGACACACAGCTCGTGGAGCGAATCGTGGACCGTGCGGGCGCGGGCCGACTGCCCAACCTGGACCATGGCGCGGCCATGATCGACACGACCTACATCGACAACGCTTCCGAGGCAATTGCACGCTGCCTGGAGCGCATCGACTTCACCCACGGCAAGGCCATTGTGGTGACCAATGGTGAGCCCCGCCCCGTGGGTGAGTTGGTCGCACGCATGTGTGCCGCTGCCGGTGTCGACGCCCCCACCCGGTCCGTGCCCGGAAAGGCGGCTCGTGTTGCAGGCAAGGTCATCGAGAAAGTCTGGCCCCATATCCCGGCCAAGCTGCGCGGACACGATTCCGAGCCGCCCATGACGGAGTTCCTGGCCGAGCAGATGTCCACCGCGCACTGGTTCGATCAAAAGGACACGCACAAGCTGCTGGACTGGAAGCCGTCCGTGACGATCGACCAGGGCATGGAGCGCCTGTCCCAGCATTACAAGGACAGACCGCGCCCCGAGCGCAACACCGGCTCGGTGGCGGCCGAACGGGTCACGGAGGTCGCCGACGATCAGCGCGTCAGGGCCGAGCGCGCCGCGGACGCCGCTGGCAGTGGTCGCAGCGATACGATGAACGATTCGCAAAGCGTTCGCGCAGAATAGTTCCCTCGGTGCCCGCGGCCTCACACCGCGGGCACCGTTGTCCCGCGCGACCGTAAGCGTTGAGTGAACGGGCAAAGTACCCGGACTCACCATTCACATTGACATAGAGCGAGTCGAAACTCGTCCCGCCGGCATCCAGGGCGCGGCGCATCACGGCTTGGCAGGCTTCGATCAGCCGCTGTGTCTTGGCCGCCGTCATCGTTTCGGTGGGTGCGGCCCAGTGCAATTGGGCAGCCCACAGGGCCTCGTCCGCGTAGATGTTACCGATCCCGGAGATCAGGCCCTGGTCCAACAGGGCGCGTTTGATACCGGTCTTCTTGCGCCGCAGAGAAGCATGGAAGACAGCTGTATCAAAGGCGGGATCCAAAGGATCCAGGGCTATGTGGGCGGCGTGTTCAGGAACCGGTCCCCCGCCCTGCGGACTCGGCACCAGCGGGTCCAGGAGCATTCCGCCGAAGATCCGCTGATCCACGAAGCGCAGTTGCTCCGGCAGAGATTCCCCCGTCTCGGATGGGGCCGGGGACAGTTCGAAGCGCAGCCGTTCGTGCCGGGGCGCGGGCTGGCCGTTGGATGCCACCAGCAGCTGGCCACTCATCCCCAGGTGCACGAGCAGGGCTCGAGTTGCCTCGGTTTCGTCAGCTGAACGGACGGGCAGCCAAAGGAATTTCCCCCGGCGTTGCGCGTCCGTGACGGTCAGACCGGTCACCCGGTCAATAAAGTCCTGGGGTCCGGCCACGTGCCGGCGCACGGAGCGCTCGTCATTGACGGTCACGTGTTCGATGGTGCGGCCGACCACCCAGTTGGCTACGCCGCGCCGGACAACTTCTACTTCGGGAAGTTCGGGCACGAGTTCAGGCCTTGGGGCCGTAACGGTCGTAAATCGCTTGGCAAGCCGCCGCCGCAGCAGCGCGTTCGGAGGCCTTCTTGGACGTTCCCTCACCGTGGCCCATGACATTACCGTTCAGGGAGACGGAAGCCTCGAAGTGGCGGGCATGATCGGGTCCGGTGCCAGCGACGTCGTAACGCACCGGTCCCAAACCGTGGTGGGCGGAGAGCTCGCTGATCTCGGTCTTCCAGTCACGGCCCTCATGGAGCACGTGGGAGTCTTCGAGCAGCGGAATAATGAGACGGAGCACCAGGTCGCGGGCCGGCTTGTCACCGGTGGACTCGTAAGTGGCGCCGATCAGGGCTTCCATGGTGTCCGCAAGAATCGATGGCTTTTCGCTACCCCTGGTGCGGATCTCGCCCTTGCCCAGGCGAATGTGCGGACCGAGGTCCAGAGACCGTGCAATGTCCGCGAGAGTGCGTGAGGAAACCACCGAGGCGCGAAGTTTGGCCAGCTGGCTCTCGCTCCAGTCACCGTAGCGATGGAAGATCTCGTCCGTCACGGCCAACTGGAGAACAGCGTCTCCCAGGAACTCGAGGCGCTCGTTGTGTTTTTCGCCCTCGTGTTCGTACGCGTAGGAGCGGTGTGTCAGCGCAATGCGAAGCGTCTCGGTGCCGATATCGACACCGAGACGCTCAAGCAATGCACCGGAATCCGGCATGGTAGTCACGCTTACGCGTCAGCTACCTTGCGTCCCTTGTATTCGTAGAACAAGGGGGTGCCGGCGGAATCGGAAACGACCTTAGCCTGGTGCGGCAGGCTGTAGCTCACCTTGCCGTTTTCGACGGTCTTCACCAGTTTGGGGGCGTTAGCCTTCCACTGGGAGCGGCGCATCCGGGTATTCGCACGGGAAAGTTTCCGCTTGGGAACAGCCACGGCTATCTCTCTTCTCTCGTCTCGGTTGTCTGGTCCGAAGTGTTAGAACCCTGGTCGGTACTGCTCAACAGCCCTTCCAGAGCGGACCAACGTGGGTCAAGCACTTCGTGGTGGTGATCCGGGTCTTCCTCGAGTCGCGCACCGCATTGGGCGCACAGACCCGGGCAGTCAGCCCGGCACACCGGTTTGAACGGCAGCTGAATGATCACTGCGTCCCGAAGCATGGGTTCGAGATCAATTTCCTCGTCCCGCACTTCATACACTTGCTCGTCTTCAATGTCCTCGTCACCTTCGGGAGAGGCATCGAACACGAAAAGTTCTTGTACGTCGACCGGTAAATCATAGTCAATCGGATCGAGACATCTGCTGCACTCACCGTGAATACTGACTATGACGGTTCCGGATACCAGAATACCGTCGTGCACGGATTCGAGTCGAAGCTGCAGATCCATGGGCGCGCCTTCTGGCGAACCTATGACCTCCGTACCAAAGTCCTTTGGCGCGGGGACCTCAATCTCCAGGTTTCGCATGGTCCCCGGACGGTGTTCGAGATCCCGGACGCTGTGCGTAAGGGCTGAACTATTGCGGTTAATCACGAAACTCCTGGCTGACGACATGGGCCGACAGATCATGGTAGCACGCACCCACGGTGACGGGCCACGCGGGGCCCGCCGAGCGGCGTCGTTCCCGCCACGGTGTAGTGGCTGACGTGCTTCGGTGCGGACTGATGAATGGTGGGGTCGGAACGCGGCTATGCTGCGCGGTCGCGTTCCTTGATGGCGTCCAGGACCTGGGGCGGGACGAACTCGCTGACGTCCCCGTCCAGGCCGTGGACTTCCATCACGAGCGTAGAGGATAAATGCAGCAGCGACGGCTCCCCCGGGATGAACACGGTCTCCACGCTGGTGAGGGTGCGATTCATGGTGGCCATGGGCAGTTCGTAGTCGTAGTCCGCGCCGTTGCGCAGCCCCTTGACCAGCGCCACGGCCTCACGGCTCGCTGCATAATCGGCGATCAACCCGGATTCCAGCGGCTCCACGACCACCGAGGGTTCATCCGCGAACACCTCGCGCACAAGCCGCAGCCGCGTCTGCTCGTCGAACCGGTGCTTCTTGTTGGGATTCGTGGACACCGCCACGATCACCTCGTCGAAGAGCCGACAAGCGCGGCGGATCACGGCCACGTGGCCCAGGTGAATCGGGTCGAAGGAGCCGGGGCAGATTGCGCGTCGCATTCCTCCACCCTAACGGCCGGGCGCACGCCGACGGCGCCCTCCCGTCGACCAGCCCCGCCGCACCGACAGCCCCACCGCCCGACCAATGCACCGCACAGCAATCGTTACGACGCAGCTCGGCCACGCGAGGAGCCTTCCCTAGACTGATTCCATGACAGCGCACACCTCCGGTTCACCGTCCACTCCCTCCCAGCAGGTCGCCGCGCCGTGGCAGCGCATGGCCGCCGGCGGCGGGCTCCTGGATACTTCTGGACAGCTGCGCTCCACGGTCTTCGAGGAGATGACGGCGCTTGCCCAGCGCACCGGTGCCGTGAACCTCGGCCAGGGCTTCCCGGATTTCCCCGCGCCCGAACGCATGGTCGACGCCGCGTCGGAGGCGTTGGCCGCGGGTCACAATCAATACGCGCCCATCAAGGGCATCCCGGCGCTCCGTACCGCCATTGCCGAACACCAGCGTCACTTCTACGGCCAGGAGCTGGACACCGAGTCCCAGATCATCGTCAGTGCCGGTGCCACCGAGGGACTGACGGCCAGCCTGTTGTCCTTCCTGGAGCCCGGAGACGAGGTGGTCGTGTTCGAACCCCACTACGACCTCTACGGTGCGGTAATCCGCTTCGCTGGGGCCACCGCGGTTCCTGTTCCGCTCTTGCCGCCCGCGTTCACACCCGATCCCGACGACGTTCGCGCTGCTTTCTCGCCCCGAACCCGCGCCGTGATCCTCAACGACCCGCACAACCCCACGGGCACCGTGGCATCGCGCGAGTTCCTCACGCAATTGGTCGAGCTGGCCACCGAGTTCGACGCCGTAATCGTCACCGACGAGGTCTACGAGCACTTGCGCTTCAACGGGCAGCACGTCCCGATCGCCACTCTGCCCGGTGCGTTCGATCGCACCTTGACCGTGTCATCCGCGGGAAAGACCTTTTCCGCCACGGGGTGGCGCGTGGGCTGGGTCAGCGGCCCGGAGCACCTGATCCGCGGGGTCACCGCGGTGAAGTCGTACATGTCCCACAGTGCGGCCGCTCCCCTGCAACATGCCGTCGCGGAGGCCGTGGGATTCTCACCCGAGTTCTACGAGCACCTATTGGTCGATTACCGCGACCGGCGTGACGTTTTGGTCAACGGCTTACGCGAGGCCGGGTTGAACCCGCCGGAACCGCAAGGCACCTTTTTCGCGGTGGCCGATGTCAGTGATCACTACGCGTTGGCCGGAGTCAGCAACGCCAAAGAACTCGGCGAGCACTGGGCCGAGAACGCCGGAGTCGTGGGGATTCCAGTCTCCGCGTTCGTGGGTGAAGCCAACCGGGGCCTCTACGCGGACTGGCTCCGGTTAGCTTTCTGCAAGCGCACCGATGTGCTGCGCAAGGCGATGGCCGATCTCACCCTGTCGCTTTGAAATCCAGAGCCATGTAGCCCTGAGGAAGCTCGGGAACGAGAAATTCCCGCCCCATGAGGACTGCTCAATCGGCCTCTAAACGGATTGTGGGTCCTCGGAATGCTCGGCGGCGGACTCCTCGCCCGGGGTCTCCTCGACGTACCAGAGGACCGTCTCGCCGTGGGTGGTGTGTTCCAATCGCTGCAGCCCCTCCGGCCACGTCGGTTCCTCGGTGCGCGCGGAACGTTCCACCACAATGACTGCGCCTGGGCCGAGATGACCGACCAGACGCCCCAGCAGAGCGGTCAGGTCTTCGTTGGGCAGCGGATAGGGCGGATCCACGAGTACCAGGTCCCAGCGGCGGCTTCCCAGCCGGGTGAGAAAGGTGGCCACCGGGGACTGCACCGTGGTGATCTCGATATCCGGTCGAGCACCGGCAAGCACCTGAGCATTCGCCCGACACACCGACGCCGCCCCGTTGGCTTTCTCCACCAGGGTCACCTCACGCGCTCCCCGGCTTGCCGCTTCCAGTCCGAGAGCACCCGAACCCGCGAACAAGTCCAGTACGCGGGCGTCCTCGCACATGCCCCACGCCTCCAGGCGAGCGAACAGGGATTCCTTAACGCGATCGGTCGTGGGTCGGGTGGCCGAACCGGGCACTGATTTGATGCGCAGTCCGCCCGCGGCCCCGGAAATAATGCGTGTCATCCGCGCTCCAAAAATGCCTGGCTGTTCTCATCCACCACTCGCCCAATGGCCGCGAGCAGTTCTGTGTGCTGGTTCAACGTTGGGTCCTCGGCAATGACTGCTTCCGCGTCCTCACGGGCGCGGGTCACCAGGGCTTCGTCCCGCAGCGCACTGATCCAGCGCAGGCCGGACTTCCGGCCTGACTGCGAGGCACCCAGGATGTTGCCCTCGCGGCGCAGCTTGAGATCCACCTCCGCGAGTTCGAAACCGTCCGTGGTCGAGGCGACCGCGGCCAGTCGTTCCCGGCCCGGATGATCTGGACGGCTGCGGGTGACCAACAAGCACGTGCTTTCGTGCTCGCCACGGCCGATGCGTCCGCGCAGCTGATGCAGCTGGGAAATTCCGAAACGTTCGGGGTCCACCATGATCATGAGCGACGCGTTGGCAACGTCCACACCAACTTCAATCACCGTGGTGGAAATGAGCACGTCGATCTCACTGGCCGCGAACCGGTTCATCGTTTCAGTCTTCACGAGCGGGTCCTGCCGCCCGTGCAGCACAGCAATCCGAGCATCCCGCAGCTCCGGTTGCACGCTGATCAGGCGTTCGAGCCACTGCACCGTGGCCGGTGCCGCGCCGTCCCCGTCATCGCCTTGTTCCTGGGCCGCGAGCAACGAGTCTCGCAGGGAATCGAAGGGCGGGAGGGCGGCGTCGTCGCCGATCTTGGGCGCCACCACGTAGACCTGACGGCCGCGCGAAATGTGCTCGCCCGCGAGCGCCCACACGCGCCGTTCCCAGGAGGGACCGTGTTCGGCCAGGCCCACCACGTGCGTGTGGATGGGGCGGCGGCCGCCGGGCAGCTCGCGCAGGGTACTGACGTCCAGGTCGCCGAAGACCGTCATGGCCACCGTGCGCGGGATGGGCGTCGCGGTCATGACCAGGGTGTGAGGAGTGTGCCCGGCCTTATCGCGCAGGGCATCGCGCTGTTCCACGCCGAAGCGGTGCTGTTCATCCACGACCGCCAGACCGAGATCGGCGAACTGGACCTTCTCCTGAATGAGCGCGTGGGTGCCCACCACGATGCCAGCGGCGCCGCTCGCGATGTCCAACAACGCGGCGCGCTTGGCCGCGGTGGGCAGCGAACCGGTCAACAACACGACCTTGGTGCCGTCCGGATCGCCGTCCAATTGATCGGGGCGGGCGAGGGGGCCAAGTGAGGCCAGGATTTTGTCGTAGTGCTGCTGGGCGAGCACTTCGGTGGGGGCCAGCATGGCCGCTTGACCGCCGGTGTCCACGATCTGCAGCATCGCGCGCAGGGCCACCACGGTCTTACCGGAACCCACGTCGCCTTGGAGCAACCGGTTCATGGGCGCGGTGCCGGCCAATTCGGCCTGGATCTGCTCACCCACCGCTTGCTGGCCGTCCGTCAGGGTGAACGGTAGGGCGGCGTCGTAACGAGACAGCAGGCGGCCCGCGCGGGCGGGACGCTCCTCGACGGGCTGGGACGCGTGGTCATGACGACGCCGCGCGAGTTCCGCTTGGAGCACGAAGGCCTCTTGGTACCGGAAACGTTCTTGTGCCTTCTGGAAGGCCTCCACGGATTCCGGGCGGTGCAGGTCACGGTAGGCCTGCGCCAGTCCGACCAGCTTCTCGCGGTCCAGGATGTGTTGCGGAATCGGGTCCGTCAGTGAGTCCAGGTCCGCGGTGAGCAGGAGTTGTTGAACGGCGCGGGTGAGCCGCGGAGTGGTTAGTTTGCCACTTTCCGGATACACCGGAATGGGATAGACCTCTCCGGACTGGGACGTGAAGTCCGTCACGGAATCAGGGGTGTCCACCACGGCGTAGTCCGCGCCGGTCATGGACAGATTGCCGCGGTACAGCTCGGGTTTACCCGTGAACAGTGCGTGCGTACCCACGGGCAGTTCCTTCTGAGCCGTGTATGCGTTGAAGAACGTGATCTTCAGTGAAGCGCCCGTGCCGTCCGAGACGATCACATCGGTCAAGCTTCGGCGTGGGTCCCGCTGCATGCGCCGCGTGGACGAGGATTCCACGCGGGCCACGAACGAGGTTCGTTCCCCGGCGACCAGGTCGCCCAGCAATTGCAGGTGGCCGCGGCGGATGTAACGGCGCGGTGCATAGTCCAGCAGCTCGCCCACCGTGGTGATGTCCAGATCCTTCTCGAGCAACTTGACCGTGCTGGTGGGCGAATTCCCCGAAATATAACGGGTCAGCGGCTGGTCCAGGAGCCCGGCAAAAGCCGAGACGGGCTGTACGGAGGTGGTCACGGGGAAACCCGGGGCTCGTCAGAACCCAGTGACGTGACGCTGACATTGACCGCCTGACCGCGGGCGCGCATCAGAGTCAGTGCTTCCTCCGGGTCTTCAACGTGAACGTGCACGCGCCATGTGTACCCGTGGTCCGTCTCGTTCACGGCGCTGACCAGCACGCTGTCTCCGGCGCCGTCCAGTTCGTGGCGCAGTTCGGCAGCGTCCAGTGCGGACAGTTCCACGGTGCACATGACCTCGAAGCCCACGGAGGCGTGGTTCTCACTGTGTCCGGAATGTTCGGAGTAGTCGCGAATGATGTCCGGGACCGGGTTATGGCGTTGCTCGTCCCCGGTCAGAGCAGACCTGAGCTCAACCAGAACGATCAACATGCCCAGCGCACCGGAATCCACGGTACCGCGTTCATGCAGGACCGGGAGCTGGTCCACGGTGTCGATCACCGCGTGACTGCCACGGGCGACCACCAGGTCCATCCAGTCCGAGAGCTGTTGGTTGGAGCCGTCCGGGGAGTTCTCGGGAAGTGACACCTTGCTCACTGCTTCGAGCACGGAAATCAGCGTTCCCGCAACGGGATCCGTCAGCGCTGACCAGCACCGAACCTGAGCTGCGGAAAACGCGTCACGCAGGTCGCTTGCCGTCACGCGTGTGGAGACCTCGAGCGAGGTCCCCATGGCGGTGAGCGTCAGGGCCATGAGCACACCGGAATTACCGCGGGCCTGTTCCAGTGCTGCACGGCCCGCGTGCTGTAGCAGCTCGCCGATGTCGTTGCCTTCGATCAGCTGTGCGGCCTCGGTCGCATAACCCACGGTGGTGCTGAGGTTGACGCCGGTATCCGAATCGGCCACGGGGAAGACGTTGAGATCATTGAGTACGTCCGTGTGCTCCACCAGAGCACGGTGCGCGGAGTCCAACCAATCGCGCACGGCCGATACCGTAGAGCCTCCCTTATGGCTCAAAATGATCCCATCCTTCACCCACGTCGTAGCCGAGCCATTCGCCGGGTTCCTGCCCGGCAATGGTGACGGCGGTGTTCCCGTGATCCGCCGGTCGACGGTCTGCGGGCGCACACGAGCCTATCGCACGCATGCCCGGGGGAACCTGGACGCCCGGTGGAACCACCCCGAGCAAACCGTGGTCCTCTCCCCCGGTCAGTACCCAGCGCCACGGGTCCTCTCCCGCGGCTTCTCCCGCACGTGCGAGCTCGGCCACGGATTCTTCCAGCGCGGCCGGGTCCAGATCAATGACGACGCCGCTGGCCCGGGCCACTCGCCCCGCATCGCGTAGCAGACCGTCCGAAATGTCGATCATGGCACTCGCGCCGGCTCTGGCGGCCCTGGGCCCAGCGGGAATCGCCGCCAGGGGACGCAGCTGCGCTCGTTCGAGATCTTGCCGTTCTTCCGTGGCCAACCGGTCCCAGCCACTGCCGGGCGAGGCCTCCAGTGCGCTCAGGCCCGCGGCTGCATGGCCGAGCACGCCCGCGTGCACCACGGTTCCCCCGGCGCCCGCTCCTGAGCGCAACACTGGGTTACCTTGCTCCATGACGCCCAGCACCGTTGCGGTCACGGACAGTTCACGGCCGCGCCCCAAATCGCCGCCAACTAGCGCGCACTCTGACGCGCCGAGGCGTTCGAAGGCGTCTTTGAGCCCGGCGGCGAAATCCTGAACCCACCGCACCGGAGTGTCACCGGGCAGGGTCATCGACACGACCATGGAGGTGGGAACCGCGCCCATCGAGGCGATGTCCGCAACGTTTTGCGCCGCGCACTTGTGGGCCGTGTCCGCCCCCGTGGTTTCGTAGCCGTTGGGCCAGCGGACCCGGAAATCCTGATCAACCACCTGCGTGTCGGTGGTGATGACCACGCGACCCTGCGGAACCGCCACCACCGCGCAGTCGTCCCCCGGCCCCACCTCCACGTATGACGAGGAGGTTTTGGACAGCGGTAAGAACGCTGACAGCAATTCGGATTCGGAGACCTGCTCCACCGTGGCTGAGGGGGTCGATTCGGGGGAAACGGTCATGGGATCAGCGTAACGAGCGGCACACCCCTGCACGCAGATGCCACCCCGTCCGCGCGTCTACAGTGGAGGGCATGATGTTCACCCGCGCGCGTTCCCAGGACGGACCACATGGACTCCACATCTCCACACGCCGCGCGGCGTTGGCGACCATGGCGCTGAGCGGCCTGGTCCTCGCCGGTTGCGGTTCCCCTGTCTCTGTTGACGGTGCACCGCACAACACGGACCCCGCGTGCGCTTCCGCCATGCTGGCCATGCCGGAAACCATGGGTGATCTGGATCAGCGGGCCACCACAAGCCAGGGCACTACCGCCTACGGCGATCCTTCAGGAGTCATCGT
The DNA here is from genome assembly GCF_039531425.1 of Kocuria atrinae. NCBI lineage: Bacteria > Bacillati > Actinomycetota > Actinomycetes > Micrococcales > Micrococcaceae > Kocuria > Kocuria atrinae. The sequence goes on along the minus strand of NZ_BAAAQA010000002.1, from coordinate 166,124 downwards.
GCGGTGTGGCGTGGAACCGCCCGCACCCACCACCGACCCGTGCACCAACGTCAACGGTGTCGACTGGCTCATTTCCGAGGTCGAGGGCCAGGAGAACCAGTGGCGGGCCGTCAGTTACGGTCGCTCCCCCGCCGTGGAGCTGCTCTTCGACACCGGCCGGGTCCCCTCATCCACGGCAATCGTGGAGGCCGGCAGCGCCGTGGCACAGATCCCCCAGGAGAACACGTGCCTGTCCGTCTCCGACACCCTGGATTTGCAGAACACCCCCTGACCCGCTCGCGGGCCAAGGGGTGCGTAAAAGTCGGGATCTCTCGTCTAGCGCAGGCCCACGGGACGCTCGAGCGCCAGTGAAATCAGCTCATCAATCAGATCCGTGTACTCGAGACCGGACGCCGCCCACATGCGCGGGTACATGGAGATGGGCGTGAAGCCGGGCATCGTGTTGATCTCGTTGATGATCACTTGGTGATCGGGTGTCACGAAGAAATCGCAGCGCGAGAGTCCTTCACCGTCAACGGCGTCGAACGCCACCACAGCCTTCTCCCGCAGGGTCTCGATGACCTCCTCGGGGAGGTTGGCGGGGCAGGACAGCCGAGCGCCGTCGTCCTCCACGTACTTGGCCTCGAAGTCGTAGAAGTCGTGACCCTGGACCTCAATCTCGCCGGGAAGGGACGCGCGCGGCGCGGCCCATTCATGACCGCCCAACACGGCGCACTCGATCTCGCGACCCACGATCCCCGCCTCGATCACGAGCTTGAGGTCGTGCTGGCGCGCCGTCTCGATCGCGCTGTCCAGATCCTCGGCCCGGTCGACGCGAGTGATTCCGAATGACGATCCCGCACGAGCGGGCTTCACGAACACCGGGAACCCCAGTTCCGCGACGCGCTCACGGACCTTCTCGGGGCTGTGCAACCAATCGCGATTGTGCACCACGGTGTACGGGCCCACCTCCAAACCGGCGGACTCGAAGGCTACCTTCATGAAGTGCTTGTCCATGCCGATCGCGGAAGCCGAAACGCCGCAGCCCACATAGCGAAGGTCAGCGAGCTCCAGCAGCCCCTGCAGGGTGCCGTCTTCACCGAACGGTCCGTGCAGCAAAGGGAAGACAGCGTCGATGTGCCGGCCGCGCGTCAGCGAGCCACCCTCGGCAGTCAGGTTGTGAACGAGCAGCTCACTCTCCCCCGCCTGCAACGGCAGGGTTACGCGTTGATCACCCGCGGGCAACGTGGCCATGGGCTGGCTGTCCAAGAGTGCTTCCAGCTCTTCCTGGGAGTACAGGAACCACGCCCCGTCGGTGGAGATGCCAACGCTCACCACGTCCCACCGGTCGCGATTGACGGCGCGCAGCACCGAACGTGCGGTGATCAAGGACACCGAGTGTTCCGAGGAACGGCCCCCGAACAACACGGCGACGCAGGGTTTGGTGGCCTTATCGGCCCCCTCCGCGGTCGCTTGAGCGTTCTCCGCAGTGTTCGTCATGCGCTGTTCCCTTCGGATTTAAGATCGCGGCCGAGCAGCTTGGGTGCCAGCTGGTCCACCGGAATGTCGCCGCGCAGCACACCCACCACAGCCTCCGTGATGGGCATTTCTACGTCGTGTTCTTGAGCCAGGGCCAGTACTGCAGGGGCCGATCTGATGGCTTCCGCGGTCTGGGTCATGGCGTCCTGGACCTGAGCGATACTCAGTCCCGAACCCAGCAGCCTACCCGCAGTGTGGTTCCTGGACAGCGAGGACGAACATGTGGCGACCAGGTCGCCCATTCCAGACAGCCCGGACAGAGTGGTCAGATCTCCACCCAGCGCCAGCGCCAGTCGAGTGGTCTCTGCCAGTCCGCGAGTCATCACCGAGGCCTTGGAGTTGTCACCGTAGCCGCGTCCGTCGCAAATTCCCACGCACAGGGCGATCACGTTTTTCACCAGGCCGCCGATTTCCGTGCCCGTGACATCCGTGTTGGTATACGGACGGAAGTACGGGGCGGCACAGCAACGGGCCACCCACGCGGCGGTGGTCAGTTCGGGAGCCGCGACCACCGATGCGGTGGGCTCCTCCCGTGCGATTTCCATGGCGAGGTTCGGGCCGGACAACACGCACGATCGGCGTACCCAGCCTTCATGGCCGGTTTCTGTGTGCTCCGCCAGGGCCTGGGCAATGACCTCGGTCATGCGAAGTCCGGAGGTGGATTCCAGTCCCTTGGCCAGGGACAGCACCACGGCGTCCGGGTCGATATATTCCGCGGCGGTGGCCAATTGAGCTCGCAGTGACTGCGCGGGAATCGCGGCCACGACCAGTCGGGCCCCGGTCAGAGTCTCCCGCAGATCGGAGTTGAATCGGATCTCACCGGGCAGATCGATGTCGGGCACGTATCTGTCGTTGCGTCCGGTCTCACGAATCCGTGCCATGGACTCGGGGTTGCGGCCCCACAAGTAGACCGTGCGCTCTACGCCGGCGTCGCGAGCGGCGTCGGCGAGGACCTTGGCGAACGTGGTGCCCCACGACCCGGCACCCAGCACGGCGACTTTGCCCGGGCCGTTGGGTTCCTCGGCCAGGGCTGTCAACGACGACGCCGCAGCGGCTTCCGGGGGTGCCTCACGGTCGATCGGTCGGCCGGTCGAAACGTTCATCGTGATTCCTTGCGGGCGCGGGGATCGAAACGGTCCGAGGGTGCTTGTTCACCGCGAAGCTCGGACAAGAGGCTGGTGATGCGGTCCATGATCACGGTGGTCGCGTAATTGAGGTCGTCAGCGGTCGGGTGGTCCGTGGTGTGCTGGCCGGGACGCATGAGGTCCTGTGGCTGGAGCGGTTCACCGATGAGTACCCGGACTTTCTTGGGCGGGAACAGGTTGAACGTCCGCTTGCCCTGCGGGTCCCGGTACAGCACGTTCTGATCGCCCCAGTGGGCCATGGGCACGACCGGCACCTGGCCCTGCAATGACAACCGTGCCGCTCCCGTGCGGGCGCGCATGGGCCACATTCGAGGGTCACGGGTGACAGTGCCCTCCGGATACACCAGAATGGCACCGCCGTCATTGAGCTCGACGAATGCGGCTTCGAGCGAATCCTTGGCCCGAGTGGTCCCGCGGTAGACGGGAACCATGCCGATGTGAGTGAGCAGTCGCCCCAGGACGGGCACACGGAACAGAGATTCTTTGGCCAGGAACCTGGGCATGATGCCTGACTTGTAGACCGGGTAAGCCACCGTAATGGGGTCGATCTCCGTGAGGTGGTTGGCCGCGACCACGAATCCACCCGTGGCCGGAAAGTTCTCGGTCCCCCGCCAGGAAATCTTGGCCACCAAACGGTAAAGGGGAATGGCGATCCCCGCCAGAACCCGGTACGTGGACCGCTGCGACGTTCTACTCACTCGAGCATTCTCTCCCTACACCGCTCGTGACAGACACTCGCTGGGCCGATAGTTGCTCAGCGCTCTTCGAGGTCGAAATCCGCGCCCAGTCCTGTCAGTTTATCGGTGAAGTGTTCGTAGCCTCGCTTGATCAGTTCGATCCCGGTCACGTGGGACACCCCGTCCGCCGCCATGGCCGCGATCAGGTGCGAGAACCCGCCACGCAGATCGGGGATGTTGATATCCGTGGCCTTCAACGGAGTAGGTCCGGAGATCACAGCGGAGTGCAGGAAGTTACGTTGACCGAACCGGCACGGTACGGAACCCAGGCATTCGCGGTGCAACTGGATGACCGCGCCCATGCGGTTGAGCGCACGGGTGAAGCCGAAGCGGTTCTCGTACACGGTCTCGTGCACGATCGACACGCCCTTGGCCTGGGTCAGAGCCACCACCAGGGGCTGCTGCCAGTCCGTCATGAAGCCGGGGTGCACGTTGGTTTCCACGATGAGCGGGTTGAGGTCGCCGCCGGGGTGGTAGAAACGGATTCCTTCGTCCCGAATGTCCAAACCGCCACCGAGCTTGCGGTAGGTGTTGAGGAACGCCATCATGTCCGCCTGGTTCGCCCCGGCCACGAAGATGTCGCCGCCGGTGGCCAACGCTGCGGAACCCCAGGACGCGGCCTCGATTCGGTCCGGCAGAGCACGGTGCTTGTAGCCACGCAGCTCGGGAACGCCCTCGATCCGGATCACGCGGTCGGTTTGGACCGTGATGATCGCGCCCATCTTTTGCAGGATGGCGATCAGGTCCATGATCTCGGGTTCGGTGGCCGCGCCACGCAGTTCGGTGTGTCCCTCGGCGCGCGTTGCGGTGAGCAGCACCTGTTCGGTGGCGCCCACGGACGGGTAAGGCAGATCGATCTTGGCGCCCTGCAGACCGTGCGGTGCGCTCATGCGGATGCCGGATTCCAGCTTCTCCACGCGCGCGCCAAAGTTGCGTAGCACTTCCAAGTGGTAGTTGATGGGCCGGTCACCAATGCGGCAACCACCCAGGTCCGGGATGAACGCCTCGCCCAAGGCATGCAGCAATGGGCCGCACAGCAGAATCGGGATCCGGGAATCCCCCGCGTGTGCGTCGATGTCCGCGTGTCGCGCCTGGGTGACGTTGGAAGGATCAAGGGTGAGAACGCCGTCCGCACCGTCACGCGTAACCGTGACCCCGTGCAGCCCCAGGAGATCGGTCACCACGGAAACGTCCTTGATATCGGGAACGTTTCCCAGGACTGACGGTGTGGAACCGAGCAGCGCAGCGACCATGGCCTTGGGAACCAGGTTCTTGGCTCCGCGCACGGTGACCTGCCCTGACAGCGGAACTCCGCCGGTGATTCTTAAAGAACTCATGACCTACCGATCTCGGGGAAGAAAAGGTTCCGTCGCATACCGCAGTACGGAACCCGCCCATTCTAACGAGTCGACAGGGTTATTAGTGCACTGACTTCTCAGCTTTTAGCCGGAAGCGTGACCGGTTTGAACCCCGGGCGCTCGTCTTCGTAGGCCTTGATGTCCTCATCATGTTGCATAGTGAGACCAATGTCATCCAGGCCTTCCATCAGACGCCACCGGGTGTAGTCGTCGATCTGGAAGGGAACGGTGACCGTGTCGCACGTGATGGTCTTGGATTCGAGATCAACCTGGATCTCGATACCGGGCTGCTCGTCCATGAGCTTCCACAACAGTTCCACGTCAGACTGATCCACCTGGGCCGCCAGCAAACCCTGCTTGCCGGAGTTGCCGCGGAAGATATCAGCGAAACGCGACGAAATGACCACATTGAAGCCGTAGTCACGCAGCGCCCACACCGCGTGCTCACGAGACGAACCCGTGCCGAAATCCGACCCGGCCACCAGCACCGAACCGTCCTTGTACGCGTCCTGATTGAGCACGAAATCCGGGTTTTTACGCCAACCCGCAAAGAGAGCGTCGTCGAAACCGGTCTTGGTAATGCGCTTGAGGTAAACGGCCGGGATGATCTGATCCGTGTCCACGTTCGACTGCTTGAGCGGCACGCCGGTACCGCGGTGAGTGATGAATTTCTCCATGGTGAGGTCCTAACTACAGTTACTGGGCCGCCTGCCGGTCCGGCGGGGCACCAAGAATCGATTTAGACGGCGGGCACGGATTCCAGGTCCGACGGCGCGCTGAGCGTTCCACGCACAGCGGTGGCCGCGGCGACCACGGGCGAGACGAGGTGAGTACGGCCGCCCTTGCCCTGGCGTCCTTCGAAGTTGCGGTTGGACGTCGAGGCGCAGCGCTCCCCCGGTGCCAACTGGTCCGGGTTCATACCCAGGCACATGGAGCAACCGGCAAAACGCCAGTCCGCACCGAAGTCCTTGAAAACTTGGTCCAGTCCCTCGGCCTCTGCCTGCAAGCGCACCTTGGCGGAACCGGGAACCACCATCATGCGTACGTTCTCAGCCTTGCTCCGGCCCTTCACGATGTCCGCAGCAATTCGTAGATCCTCGATGCGCGAATTGGTGCACGATCCCAGGAACACCGTGTCCACCGGAATCTCCTTCATGGGAGTTCCCGCTTCCAGGCCCATGTAGTCCAGCGCGCGGCGGGCGGCGTCCTTGGCGTTGTCGTCTCCGGCGTCCTCGGGATTCGGAACGTTCTCGGACAGCGGCACGCCCTGACCCGGGTTGGTGCCCCACGTGACGAACGGCTCCAGCTCGTCCGCGTTGATGAACACCTCGTTGTCGAACTCCGCACCCTCGTCCGTGTGCAGGGTGTTCCAGTACTCAACCGCGGCATCCCAGTCTTCACCCTGCGGAGCGTGCGGGCGGCCCTGCACGTAGTCGAAAGTGGTCTGGTCCGGGGCGATCATGCCAGCGCGGGCGCCGGCCTCGATGGACATATTGCAAATGGTCATGCGTGCTTCCATCGACAACGACCGAATGGCCGAACCGCGATACTCCAGCACGTATCCCTGGCCACCGCCGGTGCCGATCTTGGCAATCACGGCCAGGATGATGTCCTTGGAGGTCACCCCCGGCCTGAGAGTGCCTTCAACGTTGATGGCCATGGTCTTGAACGGCGCGAGGGACAGGGTCTGAGTGGCCATCACGTGCTCGACCTCGGACGTACCGATGCCGAAGGCCAGCGCGCCGAACGCGCCGTGGGTCGACGTATGGGAGTCGCCGCACACCACGGTCATACCCGGCTGGGTCAGACCCAACTGAGGCCCCACCACGTGCACGATGCCCTGTTCTGCGTCTCCCAGGGAGTGCAGGCGAACGCCGAATTCTTCACAGTTGGCGCGCAGGGTGTCGATCTGCTTGCGGGAGGTCTCGTCCTTGATGGTCGAGAAAATGTCCTCGGTGGGCGTGTTGTGGTCCTCGGTGGCGATCGTCAGATCAGGGCGGCGCAACCCGCGTCCCGCCAACCGCAGACCCTCGAAAGCCTGGGGGCTGGTGACCTCGTGGACGAGGTGAAGATCGATGTAGATCAGGTCCGGCTGACCGTTCTCGCCCTGACGGACCAGGTGGTCGGCCCAGACCTTTTCCGCGAGCGTGCGCGGAGTGGCGCTGGAATCCTGCGCAATGGTGCGGGCTCCGGTGGTTTCTGACATCTAAACCTCTCCTGATCATGGCTGCGCCGGAGAACCGGACGCGGGGTACCTCGCGTGGATCGCTCGGCGCCGTGTTTTCTCTATGGTCCACGGGACACGCCGAACAGTTCCAGTGTACTCGCTTGCTTCTCGCATTGTGAGACGGCAGTCTTAGAGCATGGACAATCTCGACGCGATGGATCCCACCGGTGCACCCCTCGGAACCCCTCTGGGCGGCCAGGGCACGGGAGCGGGTATGCCCGTGGAGTCGTCGTTTTCCCCGTCGGGCGTGGGCGTCATCGACAAGGCGTCTCTCATCCTGGACGCGCTCGAAGCAGGCCCAGCTTCCCTGGCAGAGCTCGTGGAGGCCACGGGGCTCGCTCGACCGACCGTTCACCGACTGGCAGTGGCACTGGCCCACCACCGATTCGTCGGGCGCGATGTGCAGGGTCGTTTCGTCCTGGGGTCACGGGTGGTCGAGCTCGCGTCCGCCGCGGGCGAGGATCGTCTCATTTCCGCCTCGGCTCCGGTTCTGCTCCAATTACGCGATGCCACCGGTGAGTCCTCGCAGGTCTTCCGCAGGCAGGGTGAGTGGCGCGTGTGCGTGGCCTCCGCCGAGCGGCCCATCGGCCTGCGAGACACCATTCCGGTGGGCACCCAGTTGTCCATGAAGGCCGGTTCTGCGGCCCAGGTCCTGATTGCATGGGAGGACCACGCACGGTTGATCGAGGGCCTCGCCCATGCTCGCTTTTCGGCGACCACGTTGGCGGGCGTTCGACGCCGCGGCTGGGCCCAGTCGATCGGCGAGCGCGAACCGGGCATCGCCTCGGTGTCGGCACCGGTGCGCGGGCCCTCCGGTCGAGTCATTGCGGCCGTGTCCATTTCCGGCCCCATCGAGCGCTTGTCCAAGCAGCCTGGCCAGAAGCACGCCGAAGTGATTGTGCAGGCCGCCCGCCAGCTCACGGAGGCTGTGCGCGTGAGCGCCGCGTGAGAACCTGATTCAACAGCTCCACGGAGTCGACACATGCAGAACGGGACGGGGATTACTCCCCGTCCCGTTCTGTTGATCTGGCCCGTGACGACCGGACGCTAGCGAATCGGTGCTGTGGTCGTTGCCAAAGAGTTCCCGAAGCTGCGGTGGGCTTCGAGTTCGCGTTCCACCGGTGCCTCCACCAGCTCCCGTGCCGTCTCGCGCACCGACTCGCTCAAGCGGCGTCGTAGGCGGGAGGCCCGCATGCGGGAGGCGACGGAGGCGATGATCCCACCCGTGATGGCCAGGAAGATCGCGACCACCACACCGGTGAGGACCATGAGCGTGGGCACCGGTAGCGGGAAGCCCTCGACCGTGGGTGGCGGGGGCAGCGGGATCTGGAAGTATTCGGCCGCGAACAGACCCAGGAGCCAGAGCAAACCCAACACGGTCATGGCCATCGCGATCCACTGCAGCACGTCAAAGATGATCCACCACCAGGAGGCCGACCGCGCCGAGAACTTGGTGCGGGCCACGGCCTGATCCAAGGCATCCGGAAGGCGGGACTCATTGGAACGAGCGGCTACGCGCACGCTTCGACGCCACGGTGCTCCCGCGCCATCGGACACCGCATCCGCGTAATTACGGACGGCGGAGTCCGCGGACGCCTTCTGGGAGGCATTCATTGGCGGCAGAGACGTGCGATGGACCGAAGGGTCCGAGCCCTTGTCGTGACTCTCGATGTGCAGTCGTTTCAGCGGGTCCTTGCGGAACTTGGCGAGCCAGCGCGTAGCGATCCAACCGGTGTGCTTGCCGGCGCGCAAGCGATAGGAGCGAGCTGCAGCGTCGGCAATGAGGTTAACTCCCGCAGCACGGACGAGACCCGCGGTCAGTCGTTCGCTCGCCTCGCGGGTGATACCGCGCGGATCGCCCTCTCCGGCCGCCTCCGCGAGTACCTGCCCCGCGTGGATCACATCCGCCTCGAGGCGTTGTCCCGCCGCCGCCCGGTGCGCGGCGATCCCGTGGATGCGCTCTCGCAGTTCGGGCACGCCGTCACCTGTCAGTGCTGACACGGCCACGGGTGCGCTGGGTCCCGAGGTGGGTAGCCCGTCCTGAGCGAGCAGCTCACGGAGCGACGCCAACACATTGGGCAGGTCCGACGGCGCCAACCGGTCCGCCTGGTTGAGCACCACCATGGTGACCGCGCCATGGCGGGACAGGGGTTGCACAAAGTCCTGGTGCAGCACGGCGTCCGCGTACTTCTGCGGATCTACCACCCACACGACCACGTCCACCAGGCCCACCATGCGGTCCACGATGTCCCGGTGCTCGCGGGTGACCGAGTCGAAGTCGGGCAGGTCCAACAGGACCAGACCGCCACTCGTAGTGCTGGCCTTGCGGCCCTTACCGGTGCTGATACTCAGAGCAGGCCCCACCACATGGCGGTCGCTGACGTCCAACCAGTCCAGCAGGGCTTCGCTTCCCTCGACACCCCAAATTGCGGCAAGCGGCTGGGAAGTTGTGGGGCGGCGGGCCGCGGTACGCGCCAAGTCCTGACGGACCACTGCGTTGAACAGTGTCGATTTGCCGGATCCGGTCGCACCGAAGAAGCCCACCACCGTGTGATCGGCTGACAGTGCCCGCCGCTCCCCCGCACGTTCCAGAGCTTCGCGGGCCGCCATCACGGCATCTTGGTCAAGGCGCCCCTCGGCCAGTTCTGTGGCCTGGGCAAGACCCTTGATCCGATCGGACAGGGTGATCTCGGGCTGCTTGTTGCGCAGTTTCACAGGGCCTCACCGGCCGAGCGGATGTTCTGGGCCGCGGAGCGCAGTTCACCCGCGGCGGGGTGTTCACCCAGTTCGTCCAGGCGGTCCAGGAACGCTTTGGCGCGCTGGTCCAGCAGCTGCTTGATCCGCGTCTCCAGGTTCTCACGGGCCTTCTGGCTCATGCGGCGCACGGCGTCCTCACCGAAGACCGCTTCGAGCAGTTTGGTTCCCACCACACCGGAACCGCCGGCGATACCGACTTCAAGGCCCGTGAGACCACCGGTCATCGAGAACACACCGATCATGAGGATCACGGCCAACGCGTTGACGCCCAAAGACATGGCCCGAGCCTGCGTGCGTTTGCCCGCGCCCTCCTGCTGGATCATGAGCATCACGTCAGATTGCCACGCTCGGATGTGTTCGGCGGCCGTTTGGGGGTAGTCCTCCGGCAGCGCGGACAAGTCGCGGCCGGCCAACAGGACCTGACCCGCGGTTTCATCACGCCAGCGCCGCTCGGCCAATTCCGAGGCCCTCGCAGTGTGCTCCACGATCACGGCCTGCAGACCGGTTTCGATCGCCTCCTCGACCTGGACCTCCGGAGCGGGTTCGCCCTTGAAGAATGCGGTGATCCGGTCGCGCACCCGCCCGATTCCGGCCTCCAGGTTGCGGAAGAACTCGCCGGTTCCCACGAAATCCTGCCAACGCGCGAGGACTTCACCGCGCAGCAACGTGCCATCACGGGTTGAGTCGATGACCGCTTCCAGAGCGTCGTCGAACGCGGTGGTGACCTCACGGCGCAGGTGATCTTCAGTGCGCTGTTGGCCTTCTACGGCCTCCGCGGTGCGGTCGGTGTTGTCCGCGAGTTCACGCACGGCGCCACCCAGCGTGCGAGCAGCAATCTCGGAGCGGGCCTGCGCATCGGCACCGAGCTCTTCGAGCCAGCCTCGCAACGGGGCCACCACGCGGGGCGGCAACATGCCTAGTTCGTTGAGCGGGGATTCCTCCACCACAAAGATGGGCGCGTGGGACAGGCCCTCCTGGTTCAGCATCCGTCGCAGGTCGTCCTGGATTTCCTCCGCCGACGCCGCCTGCACACGATCCAGCACCACGGCCACGGTGATGTCGCGGCCGGCCGCATTGCGGAGCAGTTGCCACGGCACGGCGTCCGCGTAGCGATTGGCGGTCGTGACGAACAGCCACAGGTCAGCCGCGGAAAGCAGCTGGGCGGCGAGCGCCCGGTTGTCGTCCGAGACGGAGTCGACGTCCGGGGCATCCAGCACGGCAAGCCCCTGCGGAATCTTTTCGTCCGCCAGCAACACCAGAGAACCGGTGTCCTCCACCGGCCGGTCGCCGTCATGGGGAGCCGGAGCCGTCACGGTGGGATCCATGAGCTTGCCGCGCACACGCGCTAGGTGCGGAAGGACGCGCTGGGAAGTGAATGCGGCGGCGTCGTCGGGGTGGTGAATCAGGAGTGGCCGGCGCGTGGTGGGACGAATGGCACCGGACCGAGTGACCGGGTGGCCCACCAGGGCATTGACCAGAGTGGATTTGCCGGCGCCGGTCGACCCTCCTACCACCGCGAGCAGCGGGGCGTCCAAAGAACGAACGCGTGGCAGCACGTAGTCGTCGAGCTGGGCAACGGCCCGTCCCACGGTCTCTCGCTGCTGCGGCGCGCTGGCCGTGGCAAGTGGCAGCGTGGTGGAGCTCAACAGGTCTCGGGTCTGCTCAAGCGCTTCGATCAGCGGAGTGGCAGATGCGTTTTCGGTGCTCACGCCGCCATTGTGCCAGTGTTCGGGGACTCACCGCGCGTATCACGGCAAAAGCGACGCGTCGTGGCTCAGCGCAGGTCGAGCAACGCGCAGATCTCCGCGAACGCCTCTGGAACCACGCTGTAGTGTGCCCATTTTCCCCGCTGCTCACGCGTGATCAGCCCCGCGTCCACGAGTTTCTTCATGTGGTGACTCACCGTTGGTTGGCTGATGCCCAGCTCTTCCGTGAAGTCACACGAGCACACGCTGTCACAACCCTGTGCGGCCAAATGTGAGAGCAACCGCAAGCGCATGGGGTCCGCAAGCGCCTTGAGCACCCGCGCGATCCGTTGTGCGTCCTCCGCGCTGATCACACCCTGAGACAGCGAACAGCACTCCCCGGTGTCGGTCGCGGGGGCACAGCACGCGGATGAGGTGGCGTTCAGGGACTCGGGCGTGGCGGTCATGCGTTCATCTTACTTTGACGTATATCGATGTGAACACTGAGTCGCCTGGCCTGTCCTGAACGGTTCCCTGAACGCGGTGACTTCGGAGTGGTCACACCGAGCGTTCATACACGTGCGCGGTGGTGACCACGCCGTCATCACGGACCCATTCCTTGGCTTCGCGGGTGGGTTCGTACCCGAGACGACGTCAAAATCCCTCCGCGGCCTCCGCGTTGGTGGCCACGATCGACAGCTGGAGTGTCGTTATCCCCGGGTCGTTCATCGCTCGGTCAACCAAGGCCTCATGGAGCATGCGGCCCACTCCCCCGCCCTGACTGTCGGTCTCCACCTGAAGCAGACCCACGTACATGACCTCTGGGCGCGGGTAGCCGCGCACGGCGTCTGCCACCCCGATGAGTCGGTTGTCATCCCACAAGCCGATGGTGGTCTTGGACTCCAGGTCCAGACCGGGTGGCCGGGTGTGGAGGACGTCGCGAGCGGCGTCGGACTTGGGCGGCCGCCCGAACACCCGCATGGAGTACCCGCCGTCGTCCATGATCAGACCGGTGAGCGCGTCGAGGTCATTGGAGGTGAGGTCGGACACACGACAGGTCATGCGATCAGTCTAGGAACCATACGGAAGTCCCACGTCTAGCCGGCGACGCCGCCGCCCCACCTTCCCGGGCAAGCGTCACCCACGTCTTGAGGGCCGTAGGAACCCTCCGCGGCACCTGGTGCGTCGTAAGGACCCCCGGATACGAAAAAACCCCGCCTCCGAAAGGAGACGGGGTTTCGTCACATGCGTGACCCCAGCGGGATTCGAACCCGCGTTACCGCCGTGAGAGGGCGGCGTACTAGGCCGCTATACGATGGGGCCCTAGTTGATCGAGAAGCTTTTTGGCTCAATCGACGGACTAAACAGTAACATCAGATTTCGCCAGCACCAACTTGCTCGCTCGGTGCATTCCATCCGCTGTCAGATCAGTGGATGTTCAGCGCTGGGATACCAGGACTCGAACCTAGAACGACGGTACCAGAAACCGCTGTGTTGCCAATTACACCATATCCCAATGTTTTGCTGGGGCTTTCGCACCCGCGCAACGAGCAATAACTATACCCAATCGCTGCGCGGGTGCCAAACCGAGGAAAGGGCGCCTAGCTCAGCTGTGCTGCGAGCGCCTTGATGCGGTTCAGAGACGATTCCTTACCCAGGATCTCCAGGGACTCGAACAGCGGCGGCGAGATGCGCTCACCGGACACTGCGGTCCGCACCGGGCCGAAAGCGAGACGCGGCTTGATCTCCAAGCCCTCGACAATGGCCACACGCAAAGCGGCCTCGATGGGCTCGGCGGTGAAATGGTCCAGCGGCTCGAGTGCCTGGACGGCGGCCTGCAGTACCTGCGGGGCGCTTTCCTTGAGCTGCTTCTGAGCGTCCGGGGCGATCTGGATCTGATCGTCGGAGCGGAACAGGAAGCCCAGCAGCCCCGGGGTCTCGCCCAGCAGGTTCATGCGCTCCTGCACCAGTGGGGCGGCCTGATCCAGGATGGCGTTCTGCTCATCGGTGAGGGTCTCCCCCACCAGGCCCGCAGACTGCAGGTACGGGATCAGGCGGTTACGGAAGTCCTGCGGATCCAGCATGCGGATGTGCGTGCCATTGATCGCTGTGGCCTTCTTGACGTCGAAGCGCGCGGGGTTGGCCAACACGTCGTGGATGTCGAAGTTCTCCACGAGCTGCTCGACACTGAAGATGTCTTCATCAGCGGACAAGGACCAGCCCAGCAGCGCCAGGTAGTTCAACAAGCCTTCGGGGATGAATCCGTTGTCTCGGTGGTTGAACAGGTTGGATTCGGGGTCCCGCTTGGAGAGCTTTTTGTTGCCCTCACCCATCACGTAGGGAAGGTGTCCGAATTCGGGGATGAACTCCGCCACGCCAACGTCCATGAGTGCGCGGTACAGCGCGATCTGGCGCGGGGTCGAGGACAGCAGATCCTCGCCGCGCAGCACCTGGGTGATACCCATGAGGGCGTCGTCGACCGGGTTGACCAGGGTGTAGAGGGGCTTGCCGTTGGCACGAGCCACCACGAAGTCCGGTACCGAGCCGGCCTTGAAAGAAATTTCGCCGCGGACCAGATCGTTGAAGGCAATGTCCTCGTCGGGCATGCGCAGACGCAGCACGGGCTTGCGTCCCTCGTCGCGGAACGCCTGCTTCTGTTCCTCGGTCAGGTCGCGATCGTAGTTGTCGTACCCGAGCTTGGGGTCCTCGCCCTTGGCCTTGTGCCGTGCCTCAACCTCATCCGGTGTGGAGAAGTCCTCGTACACGTGACCGGACTCGACCAGTTTGGCCAGCACGTCCTGGTAAATGTCACCGCGCTGGGACTGGCGGTAGGGCTCGTGCGGGCCGCCCACGTTGACGCCCTCGTCCCAGTCGATGCCCAGCCAGGCGAGTGCGTCAAGGATCTGGCCGAAGCTCTCTTCGGAGTCACGGGCGGCGTCCGTGTCCTCGATTCTGAACACCATGGTTCCGCCGGTGTGGCGGGCCCAGGCCCAGTTGAACAGGGCGGTGCGGATCAGTCCCACGTGCGGGGTGCCCGTGGGTGACGGGCAGAAGCGAACGCGCACGGGAGTGTCGGCGGAAACGGTGGGGTGAAGTGAAGTCTGGAGGTCAGTCATGATGTGACCATTCTAGGCTCACGTGTCACCGCCACCGCATTCCCCCGGCTCCCGTGCCGATCGGCCCAACACCCCGAGTACATCGGGGAACGGTTCTAGCGCCGCAGCACCGTGGTGAGGCGACCGATGCCCTCGATGTCCACGTCCAGGCTGTCGCCATCGTCCACGATGCCCACTCCCGCCGGGGTGCCCGTGAGAATCACGTCACCGGGCAGCAGCGTGAAGGCCTGAGACACGTAGGAGACAAGGGTCGCTACATCGAAGACCATGTCTCCGGTGTTGCCGTCCTGCTTGAGTTCCCCGTTGACACGGGACTGTACGGCCAGGGAGGTGGTGTCGAGCTCAGTCTCGACCCACGGGCCCAGAGGACAGGCGCCGTCGAACCCCTTGGCGCGGGCCCACTGGCCGTCCGTCTTCTGGGCGTCACGCGCGGTGAGATCGTTGGCTCCGGTGTAGCCGAAAACGACCTCGGGAACGCGCTCGACCGGAACGTCCTTGCACATCCGCCCGATCACCACGGCCAGTTCAGCCTCGTAAGAGACCTGCTCGGTCCAGGACGGCAACGTGACCGGGTCGCCGGGGCCTGAAACGGACGTGTTCGGCTTGAAAAAGAGTAAAGGGCTGGTGGGCAGGTCATTGCCCATCTCGGCGGCATGGTCCGCATAGTTGCGTCCCACGCACACGATCTTGGAGCGCGGAATGACCGGGGCCAGTAACCGCACCTCGGAGATGTCCACCGTGCGTTCGAGCGGCTGGACGCCCACGTAGAGGGGGTCGCCGGAAAGGTAGGTAATTTTTTCCTGGCCCTCGGACCCGGAGACCACGCCAAAGTGAATTTCATTGTCAAAGGTGAACCGTGCAATGCGCATGCCCTAAGGCTACACAGCACGGTCCACCTAAAACCTGCGTTGAGCGGTGAGCGATCAGGCCAAACGCGTGAGCCAGCCGTGGGTGTCCTCCGCACGTCCGGTCTGGATGTCGAGCAGCTGCTGGCGCAAGGACATGGTCACTTCGCCGGGCTGGTCGTCCTCATTACCGATGACCTCGTCATTGCTGACCAGACGGCGCACCGGAGCGATGACCGCTGCGGTACCGCACGCGAAGACCTCGGTCAGCTCACCCGAAGCCGTGCCCTCACGCCATTCGTCCAGCGTGAAGCGGCGCTCCTCGACCTGCAAGCCGCGCTCCTTGGCGAGCTCGATGATCGAACGACGGGTCACGCCCTCCAAGATGGTTCCGGTCAGTTCCGGGGTCACCAGCCGGCCGTCCTTGAACACGAAGAACACGTTCATGCCACCGAGTTCCTCGATCGCGTCGTCACGTTCGTGGTCCAGGAACAGCACCTGGCTGCAGCCGTGCGCGTCACCTTCCATTTGAGCAATCAACGACGCCGCATAGTTGCCGCCGCATTTGGCGGAGCCGGTGCCCCCCTTGCCGGCGCGGGCGTAGGTGCGGGACAGCCAGATGTCCACGGGCTCCACCGTGCCGAAATAATTGCCCGCCGGGGACGCGATCACGGAGAAGCGTGCCTGGCGAGAAGGACGCACGCCCAGGAACGGCTCCGTGGCAATCATGAAGGGGCGCAGGTACAGCGATTCGCCGTCACCGGATGGCACCCATTTCTCGTCAGTGCTGACGAGCTCGCGCACCGAATCCACAAAGGTGTCCTCGGGCAGGGCCGGCAGGGCAAGGCGTTCGGCCGAGCGGTTCAATCGAGCCGCATTGGCTTCCGGGCGGAAGGTCCACACCGAGCCGTCCTCGTGACGGTAGGCCTTGAGTCCCTCGAAGATCTCCTGGCCGTAATGGAACACCGCGGCGGACGGATCCAACGCGATCGGGCCGTAGGCCTCCAAGCGAGGGTTCTCCCACTGTCCGTTGCCCTTCTCCACGTCACCGGTCCAGTCGATGGAGATCATGTTATCCGTGAAATGCACACCGAAACCGGGGTTGGCCAGAATGGCGTCCCGGACCTCGTCGGTGGCCGGATGAGGGTTGGGCTGACGGACAAACTGGGTGCTCAAGAGTGTTCTCCTTCGACTGCTCGGATTCAGGCGTCTTTCAGGGCGGCCACAATGTGGTCACCCACCTGATCGGTGCTGCGTTTCTCGTTGCCGTGCGTCTCGAGATCCCGGCGCACTGCCTGGTTGATCTGGTCTGCGAGATCCTCGTGGCCCAGGTGTTCCAGCATCATGGCGGCGGCGAGGATGGAAGCCACCGGCTGTGCTGTTGCGGTTCCCGCGATGTCCGGAGCGGAACCGTGCACCGGTTCGAACATGGATGGCGCGGTGCGATCTGCGTTGATATTACCGCACGGTGCCAGACCGATACCGCCGGTCACCGCGCCCGCCTGATCGGTGAGGATGTCGCCGAACAGGTTGTCGGTCACGATCACGTCAAAGCGCGAGGGGTCGGTGGTCAGGAAGATCGTGGCGGCGTCGATGTGCAAATAATCCACGGTGACGTCCGGGTACTCCGGGGCCAAGGCATTGACGGTCTCCTGGTACAGGCGGCCGGCGTTGACCAGCACATTGTGCTTGTGCACCAGCGTGAGTTTTTTGCGTGGACGCTTCTGCGCCAGCTCGAACGCGTACTTGACCAGGCGGCGAACACCGTGCGCCGTGTTGACGGACACCTCGGTTGCAATCTCGTGCTCAGTGCCTTGGCGGACGCGGCCACCGTTGCCCGCGTAGAGGCCCTCAGTGCCCTCGCGAACCACCACGAAATCGATGTCACCGGGCTCGGCCAGCGGACTGGTGGTCCCCGGGTACAGGGTGGCCGGGCGCAGGTTGATGTAGTGATCGAACGTGAAACGCAATTTCAGCAACAAATCGCGCTCGAGAATTCCGGACGGAATACGGGTGTCGTTGGGAGCCGCGCCGACGGCGCCGAACAGGATGGCGTCATGGCCGCGCAGTTTTTCCATGGTCTCGTCACTGAGGACCTCACCCGTGGCCAGCCAGTGCTCCGCGCCCAGTGGATAGTGAGTCTTTTCCAGGGTGATACCGGCAGGTTCGGTCACGGCATCGAGGACTTTCACCGCCTCTGCAACAACCTCGGGGCCGATCCCATCTCCGGGAATCACGGCAATCGAGTACTTGGTGGCTGCGTTCGACGATGCTTCGCTCATGCTCCCAGCCTAAATCCGCCGAGCCCGGGTATTCCACAACGTGAATTCGAGTCTCGGATATTGAGACAGACAACGGCGGCGTCGCCATGTTGCCATGACGACGCCGCCGCACCAGTCTGCGCAAGCGAGATCAGCCTCTGAGAGCCTCGGGCTCTTCGTAGCGCGGGAACACACCGGTCGGCTTGGGGAGGTCGGTTCCGGGCGCCAGTCGCTCGGTGATCGCCGCGTACTGCCGGGCCTCACCCTCGGGCTGGCCCAGCTGGGTCAGCAACTTGGCCATGGAGTCCGGCATGACCGCCTGCACCAAAATCGCCACGATGCGCAGCACTTCGGCCGTCACGTACAGCACGGTGGCCATGCGCTCCGGGTCGGTCTTACGCAGCACCCACGGTTCCTGCGCGGTGAAGTAGCGGTTGGCGTTGGCAATCACGCGCCACACCGCTTCCAGCCCGCGGTGGAAGGCCTGGGCATCAAATGCGGTGCGGAACGTCTCCACCACGGCGTTGGCCTCGTCGAGCATCGCTTGATCTTCGGCCGTGAAGTCTCCGGTTTCGGGAACCGCTCCCCCGAGGTTCTTGGCGACCATGGACAAACTGCGCTGGGCCAGATTGCCCAGGTCATTAGCCAGGTCCGAGTTGATGCGGGAGGCAATCGCGTCGTGGGAGTAATTGCCATCCTGACCGAAGGGAACCTCACGCAACAGGAAGAAGCGCAACTGGTCCAGCCCGTACTCCTCGACGAGCGAGTGCGGGTCGATCACGTTACCCACGGACTTGGACATCTTCTCGCCCTGGTTGAACAAGAACCCGTGGGCGTACACGCGCTTGGGCAATTCCAGTCCGGCAGACATCAGGAAAGCCGGCCAGTACACGGCGTGGAACCGGGCAATGTCCTTGCCGATCAGGTGCAAATCGGCGGGCCAGAACTTCTGGAACTTGGGGTCTTCCGTGTCCGGGTATCCCAGGCCGGTCAGGTAATTGGTGAGGGCGTCCACCCACACGTACATCACGTGGTCCGGGTTGCCCGGTACGGGCACGCCCCAGTCGAAGGTGGTACGGGAAATCGACAGGTCCTGCAGTCCCCCGCTCACGAAGGACGCAATCTCGTGGGAACGGGTTTCGGGTTGCACGAAACCAGTCTTGTAGAGCTCCAGGAGCTTGTCCTGATAAGCCGAAAGGCGGAAGAAGTAGCTCTCCTCCTCGGTCCAGGTCAGTTCGGTGCCGGTGCCGATCGAATACCGCTGGCCGTCCTCGCGGACCTCGGTCTCGTCCTCGGCATAGTAGGCCTCGTCGCGCACGGAGTACCAGCCGGCATACTTGTCCAGGTAGATGTCCCCGTTGGCCTCCATCCGCTTCCAGATGTCCTGGCTCGCGGCGTAGTGGTCCTCGTCCGTGGTGCGGATGAAACGGTCGTAGCTGACCTGCAGCTCGTCGTCCATTTCCTTGAACTGGGCGGCGTTCTGGTCCGCAAGTTCACGCGGTGACACACCCTGTTTCTCGGCGGTCTGCTGCATCTTCTGGCCGTGCTCGTCCGTTCCTGTCTGGAATCGCACGTCGAAGCCGTCCAGTCGTTTGAAACGCGCCATGGTGTCCGCGGCAATCGCCTCGTACGCGTGCCCGATGTGCGGGGACCCGTTCGGGTAGGAAATCGCGGTGGTCAGGTAGTAGGGAATCTGCTCGCTCACGCCCACCACTCTAGCGACCGTCCGGTACTTTTCTCGCCTCGAGAACTCCCAGGACAGCACGACGCCGCCGGGAGAGTTCGCGTGAACTCTCGCGGCGGCGTCGGCGATCACATCATGGCACCCGATTGGAGTGCCGGATCAGGACCAATCAGCGAGCGGCAGTGCCTTCGGTGTAGTCCTCATCGGTCTGTTCCCATGCGAAGAGGGAACGCAGCTCGCGGCCGGTCTCCTCAATGGGGTGAGACTCTTCCTTGGAGCGCAGTTCCTTGAACTCCTTGCCACCATTGGACTGATCATCCATGAAGCGCTTGGCGAAGGTGCCGTCCTGGATGTCCTTGAGCACAGCCTGCATGTTCTCCTTGACATGAGCGTCAGCCACGCGCGGGCCGGAGACGTAGTCGCCGTACTCGGCGGTGTCGGAGATGGACCAGCGCTGCTTGGCAATGCCGCCCTCGACCATGAGGTCCACGATCAGCTTCAACTCGTGAAGCACCTCGAAGTACGCGATCTCCGGCTGGTAGCCGGCCTCGGTGAGAACCTCGAAGCCCTGCTGCACCAGGTGGGACATGCCGCCGCACAGCACGGCCTGCTCGCCGAACAGGTCGGACTCGGTTTCCTCAGTGAAGGTGGTCTCGATGACACCGGCACGAGTGCCGCCAATGCCCTTGGCGTAGGACAGTGCCAGCTCAAGAGCCTTACCGGAGGCGTCAACCTCAACAGCCACCAGGTCGGGCACGGCGCGGCCGGCCTCGAACTCGCGACGCACGGTGTGACCGGGACCCTTGGGCGCAACCATGGCCACGTCAACGCCCTCCGGGGCCTTGATGTAACCGAAACGGATGTTGAAGCCGTGAGCGAAGAAGATGGCGTCGCCCTCGTCCAGGTTGTCCTTGATGGACTCCTCGAAGACCTTGGCCTGGACCTGGTCCGGGGTCAGGATCATGATGACGTCGGCTTCCTTGGCGGCCTCGGCCACGGTGAGCACGCGCAGACCGTGTGCTTCAGCCTTCGCACGAGACTTGGAACCCTCGGCCAGACCGATGCGGACGTCAACACCGGAATCACGCAGATTCAGCGCGTGGGCGTGACCCTGGGAGCCGTAACCGATGATGGCCACGGAACGGTTCTGGATGATCGACAGATCTGCATCGTCGTTGTAGTAGATCTTTGCCATGGGGTTGTCTATCTCCTCATTCGATGGTGGGACTGCTGTTCGGATCGGGGACCGCGTCCCGAGCGGAACCCGATCAAGGGTGTAATGGTGCTAGTGCCGCAGCGCGCGGTCCGACATGGACTTGGGACCGCGTCCCAAGGCCAGCGTGCCAGCACGTACGATTTCTCGCACGCCAAAGGGCTCCAACACGTCCAACAGAGCGTGGATCTTGTCACGCGCGCCGGTGGATTCAATGACCACGGACTCGGTGGAAACGTCCACGATGGTGGCCCGGAACAGGTTTGCAGCCTGGGTGACCTGCAAACGAGTAGAAGCATCCGCGCGGACCTTGACCATGATGTGGTCGCGCTGCACGGAGGATTCCGGGGCGAGCTCAACAATCTTGATGACGTTGATGAGCTTGTTCAGTTGCTTGGTGACCTGCTCCAGTAGTTCACCGTCCGCATCCACCACCACGGTGATCCGGGAAATCCCGGGCAGTTCAGTGGGGCCCACGGCCAGGGAGTGGATGTTGAACGCACGGCGAGCAAACAAACCGGCAACGCGCGTCAGCACGCCGGGCTTGTCTTCAACCAGAACGGAGAGAGTATGACGGCTCATTGATTAGTCCTCCGAGTTCCAGTCAGGAGTCAGGTTTTTGGCAATTTGGATCTGGTCGTTGGAAACACCGGAAGGCACCATGGGCCAGACCATGGCATCCGCGGACACCACGAAGTCGATCACCACGGGCCGGTCATTGATCTCCAAGGCATGCTTGATCACGTCATCCACTTGGTCATCGCTTTCGCAACGCAGGGCGGCGCACCCATAGGACTCGGCGAGCTTCACAAAGTCCGGCACGCGGCGGGAGTTGTGACCGGTGTTCAGCTCGGTGTTGGAGTAACGGCCGTCGTAGAACAAGGTCTGCCACTGCCGCACCATACCCAGTGACGAGTTGTTGATCACCGCCACCTTGATGGGGATGTTGTTGATCACGCACGTGGCCAATTCCTGATTGGTCATCTGGAAGCAGCCATCGCCATCGATGGCCCACACCACACGATCCGGTTGCGACACCTGTGCGCCCATGGCGGCCGGGACCGCAAAGCCCATGGTGCCCAGGCCCGCCGAGTTCAGCCACTGCCGCGGACGCTCGTAGTCGACGAACTGTGCGGACCACATCTGGTGCTGACCCACGCCGGACACATAGACGGCCTCCGGGCCGGTCAGTGCCGAGATCCGTTCGATCACGTACTGAGGGCTTCCCAGGCCATCATCGGTACGGGTGTACCCCAGCGGGTAGGTGTCACGCAGGGTGGTCAACGTGGACCACCACGTGCCGAGGTCAGGCTTCTCGCCGTTCTCGAATTCTTGCCGCACCGCATCGGTGAGGTCCGGGATCACGGACTTGAGGTCGCCCACGATCGGGACGTCCGCCGTGCGGTTCTTAGAAATCTCGGCGGGGTCGATGTCCGCGTGGATCACCTTGGCATTGGGTGCGAAGGTATCCAGCTGCCCGGTCACGCGGTCGTCGAAACGCGCGCCTAGCGTGACCAGTAGGTCCGACTGCTGCATTGCGTAGACCGCAGGAACCGTGCCGTGCATACCGGGCATGCCCAGGTTCAACTCGTGCGAATCCGGGAACACCCCGCGGGCGGTCAGCGTGGTGACCACGGGCGCCCCGGTGAGCTCGGCGAGTTCGAGGAGCTCCGCAGCGGCGTCGGCGCGCATGGTGCCGCCGCCGGTGTAGAGCACCGGACGTTCGGCGGCCGCGATGAGGCGGGCGGCTTCTTTGATCTGTTTGGAGTGTCCGCGCGTCACGGGACGGTAACCGGGCAAATCCAGCTGCGGCGGCCACGTGAAGGTCATAGTGGAGACCTGCGCGTCCTTGGAGACGTCCACCAGGACGGGTCCGGGACGGCCGGTCGAAGCCAAGTGGAAAGCCTCGGCCAGGACGCGAGGAATGTCATTGGCATCGGTCACCAAGTAGGAGTGCTTGGTGATGGGCATGGTCATGCCGACGATGTCTGCTTCCTGGAACGCATCGGTGCCGATGAAGGCGCTGGAGACCTGGCCGGTGATGACCACCATGGGGATCGAGTCCATGTTGGCGTCCGCCAGCGCGGTCACCAGGTTGGTGGCACCGGGACCCGAGGTCACAATGCAGACACCCGTACGCCCCGAGGCCAGCGCGTATCCTTCGGCAGCGTGCCCCGCGCCCTGCTCGTGACGCACCAGGATGTGGTTGATCTTCTCCGCGTCCATCAGGGGGTCGTATGTGGGAAGGATTGCGCCACCCGGAAGGCCAAAGACATCCGTGGCGCCGAGCTGTTCGAGCGAACGAATAATGGCCTGGGAACCCGTCATTTCCTCCGGACCCTCAGCGCCCACCACCGCTGTGGCTACGGGATGCTGGTCCGATTCCGCGCCCACCAATGACGCAGAGGTGTTCTCGGCGCGCCGATGGGCCATCACGGCCGGTGAGATCGGCTGATCCTTACTCATAGTGGATATTTCCTTTACCTGCTGTTGGTGCTGAACGCCGGGCGGGCCGTCCCCTGACCGATAACGGTTTGCCGATGCGGGTCGTTATACATAAGGAAAGGCCCTCACGCCACGGGTTTCGTGAGCGTTCGGGCCTGTGTCCACGCGCGACGTATTTTCCTCAGGCCCGATGTCCGATAAGAACAACGACTCCAAGGTCTACGACGTCACTGGGTGCGAACTGCATAACACCCACTGTAGTGAGGCGCGCGTCTCTTGTGTCAATCTTCGGACACCATGTCTCACATTATGAACTACTCGCCACTGCGATCGAGATCAAGTCGCCCGGGTTGCACCAAAAATTTCGGCGCCTCCCCTGCCTTGATGAGCTCGATCTGCTGCAGGATCAGATCCCGCACCCGTGGCCGGTAGGACACGTTAGAGCCACCCACGTGCGGCAACACGATGGAACCCGCTGCACTCATGAGTGGATGGTCACCGGGCAACGGCTCCGGGTCGACCACGTCCAGAGCACAGCGGAGTCTGCCCGCGAGCACTTCCTCGGTCAGCGCATCCGTATTGACCAGCGACCCGCGCCCCACGTTGACCACCAGAGCATCGTCGGGAAGTTTGGCGAGCATGGCGCCATCGAACATGTCGTCCGTCTTCTCAGTGAGCGGTAGTGCGACCACCAGAATGTCCGTCTCGGGCAGAATCTGCTCCAGTTCGTCCACGCCGCGAACCTGGCCCTGATCATCTTCACGCGCCGACGACGCCACGCGAGTGATCTCGACTTCGAACGGACGCAGGCGATCAATGACCGCGGACCCGATTTCGCCAATGCCCACCACCGTGACCTTGGAGTCGGCCACCGCACGGGAGAAGAAACGCTTGTAGACACCCTCCTTCTGCTGCACGATCGCCCGGTCCAAGTTCCGCTGCGCGGCAATGATGAGCCCCAGCGCAATCTCAGCGGTGCCGGCGGCATGCACCCATCCCGCCGAGGCCAGCGCGACATCCGGGCCAATCTTTTCCGGAACCCCGTTGTAGCCGGTGGACTGCAGCTGCAGAAGCTTGACGTTTTCCACGACCGACGGATTCTTCATCCATCGACCGCTGAAATAGGGAGACACCGCAATGTCGATGTCTTCGCGGGCACAGCCTTCCGGTTCGCCCTCGAGGTCCCACAACACGCACTTGAAATCGGTGAGTTCGGCACTGACCTGATCGAAAAGTTTCTGCTCGGGAAGCGAGATCACACGCAGGTCAGACAAGGCGACGGTTGAGTGCTGAGAAGTCATGGCTCCATGGTACGTGCGAGCCCGCCCAGGAACGTGTCCAGCGCCACGCGCGCAGAATTGGACAGATCGCTACACGGTGCTAAAGTTATCTCTCGTTGCGCAGGGGAAACCCGGCACAGACAAGTTCCGAACGGAACGAACCATGTGCTAACTTTTTCCCGGTAACGCAAGCGCCTCTAGCTCAATTGGCAGAGCAATTGACTCTTAATCAATGGGTTCTGGGTTCGAGTCCCAGGGGGCGCACCCCAAGAAAGCCCGGTTACATTACTGACGTGATGTGGCCGGGTTTTTTCATATGCGAAGCCGCATAAAGAACTGCACCACCTCCAGCTGGAGGTGGTGCAGTTCAGAAGTTTGCGCGGATTTTATTTCTCCGCAGGGACGGCCTTGTCGCTATCCTGCCGGGCGACTCCGTCATCGGAGACTTCGAGCTTCCATCGAGCTCCACCCAGCGTGGAAATGATGTCCGCCAGGGAGCGCCGAAAATCCTCGTCCACCAGGGTGCCTTCGCCCAGCAAATCATTCTCCAATTTTGAGGCGATCGCCAGAACCTGCTCCCCCTCTGGGGAGATGGAAACCACGTGCGAACGGCGGTCACGGACATTCTTGGAACGCGTGATGTGCCCGTGGACTTCCAATCGGTGCAAGGTCTTACCCATGGTCTGCGCTTGAACGCGAACTTTGTGCGCCAGTTGCGCCTGGGTCATGCTGCCCTCGGCTTGCAGGACGTCCAGGACCATCACGCCGGCGTGAGTGATACCAAGAGATGCAAGGCTCTCGTTCCACGCATGCTCCACCAGCCGCGCTGCGGTTGACAGCAAACGATTCGTGGGCCACTGGTTTCTATAAGACATACGCTCTACTATACCCGCCCCGGATCAACCGATCAGACTATGGTCAGGGTGCTGACAGTGCAAGTTTATGACGTAGATTTCCCCGTTCAAGTGGTTAATCTGCCCACGAACCTGCTTCGCAACCCTTAGCTTGTAACAGTGTCATGTTATCGCCCAGCTAGTCAAGATGCGAGACGGGTGTCACTCAATCGAAAGGAATCCACTCTATGACAAGCAGGTTGACCACCGGAGAGCCCGCACCAGAGTTCACGCTGCCGGATGCGAATGGCTCGGAAGTATCACTATCCAACTACCGCGGCCAGCGCGTGATCGTCTATTTTTACCCGAAGGCGTCCACCCCGGGGTGCACCACCCAAGCGTGTGATTTTCGCGACAACCTGGCGGCGTTCACGGCGGAAGGTTTCGCAGTCCTCGGGATTTCACCCGATGCACCAGCGGCCCTGGAGCGTTTCACGAATAAACAGGAGCTGACCTTCCCGCTGCTCTCCGACGAGGACCACAAGGTCGCTGAGGCCTACGGAGCCTGGGGAGAAAAGAAAAACTACGGCAAGACCTATGAGGGTCTCATCCGTTCGACCGTTGTCGTGGATGCCGACGGCAAGGTGGAACTCGCCCAGTACAACGTGCGCGCCAAGGGCCACGTGGCCAAGCTGCGCCGCGATCTCAAACTCGCCTGAGCGGCGTCGTCGCACTGCCCCTGCGGGCGCAGGCCCAGCGGCCGCGACCCGCGGGGCGGAATGTTGCGCACGGTTTGTCCGGTTACCATGGTTGACGTTCGCCGGGCAGTCCCGTGCGAGCTGCGCGAGTGGTGGAACTGGTAGACACGCAGGATTTAGGTTCCTGTGCCTCACGGCGTGCGGGTTCGATTCCCGTCTTGCGCACCAACCCGGTCAGCTCTATCAATGGCTGACGGTCGGTGAAAGGATCAGCTCCGTTGAGCACATCGGAATTCCAGTTCGGGCGTCGCGGCTTCCTGGCCGCGGCCGGGCTGGGTCTGGTGCTCACCGGCTGCGGTAACTCCACTCCACGATCGCAGAATCCGTCCGCCTTGCCGGACACCTCATTCACCTTCGCCCAAGCCGCGGCTCCCGCCACTCTGGATCCTTCCGTCAGCAATTCAGTGGAGACTTCACGGATCGCCGCCCAGATCCTGGAGGGGCTGGTCACGGCGGATCCGTCCACCGGTGAACCCCTTCCGGGCCTCGCCGAATCATGGGAGACCGACGACGACGAACGGTCGGTGACTTTCACCCTTCGACGTGGGATCACATTCCACGACGGCGCCGCCTTCAATGCGGAGGCCGTCCGAGCCAACTTCGACAAGTGGCGCGACCAGGCGGAATCGGACGCTCATTGGGCTCGCAGAACGTCGTTCGCGACCGTGTTCCGCCACGGCAACTCGGACCCGTCCACACCGTCCAGCTACGGCGGATGCGAAGTGCTCGACGAGCGCACTGTCAGACTTGTGCTGCGGCACGCCTACTATCCCCTGTTGCACGCACTGACCCAGCCGTCGTTCGGCATTGCCTCACCGGACAGCATCGCAAGCGGTACCTCGCGCAGTCACCCCGTGGGCACGGGCCCGTTCCGTTTCGAGTCTGCGGATGAATTGTCCGTGCGCCTGGCCGTGAATCCTGATTACTGGGGAGAGCTGGGGGACCTGGGCCGCCTGGAATTCCGCAGTATCACCGATGCCAAGGTCAGGTACGCCGCCCTGGTAGCGGGTCAGGTGGACGCCTACGACCAAGTCGGTTTGGATGCCTTCGCCCCGCTGGCCCGAAGCGGCACCCAAGTGCTGTTCCGGGACCCCTATTCCGTGTCGTACGTGGGCATCAACCAGAGGCTCCCGCTCCTGCAAGACGTCAGGATCCGCCGTGCCATTGCCGCCGCGATCGACCGGGGAGCAATTGCACGTGAGTTGTTCCCCAACGGCACCAATGTGGCCGATCAGTTCATCCCGGCCCGTTTCAATGTGGACGGGGAGGACTTACAGGTTCCGGCCTTCGACCCGCAGCGCGCCCGCGAACTCTTGTCGGATACCAGGTACAACGGCGAAAAACTCACGTTCTATTACCCCCGCAATACGTCCCGGTTGTACTTGCAGAGGCCTGAGCAGGTATTCGCCATGATTTCGACACAACTTACGCGCGTTGGTTTCAACCTGGATCCGGTGGCCGTGAATTGGGATGACGACTACGTGCAGAAAGTCACTGATCCGCAGTCGCAGCACGCCTTGAGCCTGCTGGGGTGGAGTGGCGGGTTCCGCGATCCGGACAACTTCCTGGGTCCGTTGTTGGGTTCTCCCAACGCAGAATTCGGAGTTCGGGACCGGGGACTGATCACCGCGGTGAATCGTGCGGCTGCGATGTCCGGCGACTCTGCTCGTGCCAACACCTACCGCGCACTCAACAACCGGATCTCGGAGCTTCTTCCGGCAGTTCCGCTGGCACACCCGGTCTCCGCTGTGGCCGTGAACAATCGAGTCGAAACATTCCCGTTGACGTCCACTGGCCACGAATTGTTCAACGACCTGACCCTTCGCACCAGCTGACGGGTCGCCTACCCTAAGGGCCCTTATTCGGTGATCGTCCCGGGCTGGGGATAGTCTTAGATGTGAACCTCACGCGGCGCACCGAGGCGCCGGCATCTCATTCCGGGAGACATTTTGACTTCACCTCAGCCCACAGAATCCACCGACGTTCTTCTGGTTGGCGCAGGCATCATGAGTGCCACGTTGGCGACCATCCTCAAGGATCTTCAGCCCGATTGGGACATGACCATCCTGGAACGTCTGGACCGCGCAGGTTTGGAGAGTTCCAACGCCTGGAACAACGCGGGCACCGGACACGCTGCCCTGTGCGAGCTCAACTACGCACCCCAGGCCGCTGACGGCTCTGTGAGCGCGCAGAAGGCACTGAACATCAATGAGCAGTACCACGTGACGCGCCAGCTGTGGACCACGCTGGTGGAAAGCGGAGTGCTCAAGGACCCCTCCACCTTCATCAACCCGGTTCCCCACATCTCCATGGTGTTCGGCGAAGACCACGCCAACTATCTGCGCGCGCGCTATGACTCCTTCACGCACAACAAGCTGTTCGAGCGCATGGAGTTCTCGGAGGACCGCGACAAGATCGCCGATTGGGCACCGCTGACCATGCACGGACGCGGCGCCGGCCGCGTGGCGGCAACTTTCGCCCCGGAAGGCACCGACGTCGACTTCGGTGCGCTGACCAACCAGCTGATCGACCACGTCGCCAGCAAGGGTGCGAACGTTCGCTACGGCCAGGAAGTGACCACTCTCAACCGCCAGTCGGACGGATCCTGGATGGTCAAGGTCGAGGACCGTCTCAACAGTGACAACAACCGCACCATTCACGCCAAGTTCGTATTCCTTGGCGCCGGTGGCGGCGCCCTGCACCTGCTCCAGTGGTCCGGCATCAAGGAAGCCAAGGGGTTCGGTGGGTTCCCCGTCTCCGGCTTGTTCCTGCGCAACACGGATCCTGCCGTCACGTCGCAGCACAACGCAAAGGTGTACGGCCAGGCGTCCGTGGGCGCACCGCCCATGTCCGTGCCGCACCTGGACACCCGCTACGTAAACGGCCAGAAGGCTGTGATGTTCGGACCGTACGGCGGATTCAAGCCCAACTTCTTGAAGCACGGTTCGTTCCTGGACCTGCCCAAGTCCGTGCGCGCACACAACTTGTACCCCATGACCCGTGCGGGTCTGGCCAACCTCGACCTGGTCAAGTACCTCGTGAGCGAGCTGACCAAGACTCGTGCGCAGCGCATGGACGCCCTGCACGAGTACTACCCCACTGCCGAGTCAGACGAGTGGGACTTGATCGAAGCCGGTCAGCGCGTTCAGGTCATGAAGAAGGACCCGCAGAAGGGCGGCGTGCTGCAGTTCGGTACCGAACTGGTGACCAGCGCTGACGGCTCCATCGGTGCGCTGCTGGGTGCTTCGCCGGGCGCTTCCACCGCAGTGCCCATCATGCTGAATCTGCTGTCGCGGTGCTTCCCCTCCAAGATTTCAGATTGGGAGCCCCGTTTGAAGGAACTCATCCCCGCCTACGGCGTGAAGCTCAACGACAACCCGCAGCTCGCGGACGAGGTCATTGGCCACACCTCCAGGGTGCTCGGGATTCGTTGATCCGCAGCTAGGCCCAGCAGCCCGGGGAGGGGCTGCGAAATCACGGGAGCATTTGTACACTTCGTACAAATGCTCCCGTGTCGTTTTCGGGTGTCGTCCGAGATCCGGGATGTGCACTCTTACGTGGACAGGGTTACCACCAGGTGTCATAAATGTGGACACTCGCGACGCAGGAGCATCGTCTACGGTTTCGTAGCATTGGAAGAACGTCCATAGGGGGTGGACGTTCAAAGGGGGAATTATGCCATCCAGAGGGACCATTGAAGCGTGGGAGGCCTTGAGCCGCTGCCACGTCTCCGTGACCCGGGTGCTACAACGCAACGTGAATTTGCACGGGTTGTCTCGCCGCGAGTTCGAAGTACTGGCGACTTTGTACACCGCCGATCGCAGTGGTCTGAGACTGCGCGATCTCAACAGTCACGTACTGCTCACCCAGTCGAGCCTGTCAAGAATGTTGGAACGGCTGGAACTGAAAGGTCTGGTCACCAGGCGTCAGGATGCACAGGACCTGCGCGGTGTACGTGTCACGCTGACCAGCAGCGGTTCAGAACTGTACGAGGCCATTTCTGTGGGGCATGACCAAATGGTTGCCGAACTCATCAGCACAGCTTTGGATCCCGAGGAGATCCGTGTCCTGACGAGACTCAGTGAGCGCGTCCACCAGTACTCGCTGTCCTTGTCGCAATAAAAACATCGCGCGGTCCCGGTTCCGATTGCAGCGGCTCAGCCCACGGTGCACGATCCAGCGTCCGTGGCCCAGTAGACTGTCGAAGAACTGTCATTCGCACTAGCGACACACTTCTTCGAGAGGACTGCGCGATGAGCGACTACAAGCTTGAGTCCACGCAGCGCCGCGAACACGCGGCACCTGACCCGGACCATGATGCCAAACCCGACTCCCCTACTGATCTCAAGGGGCAGTCCTGGGGATATGTGTTCAAGCGGGCTATTTCTGAATTTTCCAAGGATGGCTGCACCGATCTTGCGGCGTCCTTGACCTACTTCGCGGTGTTGTCGATCTTCCCCGCATTGTTGGCCCTGGTGTCGCTGCTGGGTGTGTTCGGTCAGGGGGAGGCCACCACCACGGCCATCCTGGACTTCTTGGAGCAGTATGCCCCGGCCGAGCTGGTGAGCCTGCTGTCCGAGCCCATTTCGCAATTGACGACCCAGTCGGGCGCCGGTTTGGCGCTGGTCATTGGTGTGGCCGGTGCGCTGTGGACCGCTTCCGGTTACACCGGTGCGTTCGGGCGCGCCATGAACCGGATCTATGAAGTGGGTGAAGGTCGCCCCTTCTTGAAGCTCAAGCCGCTTCTCATGCTGGTGACCCTGGCCGTGGTGCTGATCGTCGCGCTGGTCATGTTCATGGTGCTGCTCTCCGGTGACATCGCTCAGAGCGTGGGCGACCTGGTCGGCCTTGGCTCTACCGCCGTGACTGTGTGGAACTGGGCCAAGCTCCCGGTCATCCTGTTCCTGCTGGTCCTCATGATCGCGCTGCTTTACTACGCGACCCCCAACGTCAAGCAGCCCAAGTTCCGGTGGATGAGCCCCGGCGCCGTCATCGCTCTGGTGGCCATGATCGTGGCGGGTCTCGGTTTCGCGTTCTATGTGTCCAACTTCGCCAGCTACAACGCCACCTACGGCATCATCGGCTCCGTGATCATCCTCCTGTTGGGCCTGTGGATCATGAACAACGTGTTGCTGTTCGGTGCCGAGGTGGACGCCGAGGTCGAACGAGGCCGCCAGCTGCAGGCAGGTGTCCGCGCCGAGAACACTATTCAGCTGCCCCCGCGTGACGTTCGCCAGACCGAAAAGATCGAGGCCAAGGAAGAAAAGCTCGAGACCGAGGGTCGCAAGCTGCGTTTGCAGAACGACCACATCGATTACTCCTCGGATTCCGACGATTCTTCCAAGGACGCGAAGGAATCCAAGGACTCGGAGAAGTAGCCCAAGGCACCTCCGAAGCCGCAATAGAAGCCGGTTCGCAGTTCCCATCGCGGGAATGCGAACCGGCTTCGGTCGTTAACTGACGCTGCTCTTGTTAAGGGTCGACGCCGTCCTTCGGTTCCTCGCGGGGCGAACTCTCAGTGCCTACCGGGCACGCTGACATAAGCTGGATGTAATGCCCGGAACACGCCAACAGGAAGGCACACAGATGCACAAGGTCAAAGGTGTAGTGGTCAAGGCCAAGAACGAGCCGGCCACCGTAGAAACGATTCTGGTACCGGATCCGGGGCCCGGTGAGGCACTCGTGGACGTACTGACGTGCGGTGTGTGCCAGACGGACCTGCATTACAAGGTCGGTGGCGTAAGTGATGATTTCCCCTTCCTGCTCGGTCACGAGGCCGCCGGTGTGGTCAGCGCCGTGGGCGAGGGCGTGACCGAGGTCGAGGTGGGCGACCACGTAATCCTCAACTGGCGTGCGGTGTGCGGTGAATGCCGTGCGTGCCGCAAGGGTGAGCCGTGGTACTGCTTTGCCACGCATAATGCGACCCAGAAAATGACGCTGGAGGACGGCACCGAGTTGGAGCCTGCACTGGGCATTGGCGCGTTCGCCGAGAAGACCCTGGTGGCCGCGGGACAGTGCACGCGCATCGAGACCCCGCTCGAAGACGACCAGTACGCGGCCGTCGGGCTGCTGGGCTGCGGCGTGACGGCCGGCATCGGTGCCGCCATCAACACGGGCGCCGTCAAACGCGGTGAGTCCGTGGCCGTGATCGGTTGCGGTGGCGTGGGAACCGCGGCGATCGCCGGTGCGGCACTGGCGGGAGCCACCACCATCATCGCCGTGGACCTCGACAGCGAGAAGCTCGCAACCGCCCAGCGTCTGGGCGCCACCCACACGGTCAATTCCAACGACCGGAACCCGGTGGAAGCCATCCAGGAGCTCACGGGCGGCAACGGCGCGGACCTGGTGATCGATGCGGTAGGTATCGAACCCACTTTCAAGCAAGCATTCCAGGCGCGCGACCTGGCAGGACGTGTAGTCCTGGTGGGCGTGCCCGATCCCGGAACCCCCATCGAATTGCCTCTGGACGAGATCTTTTCCCGGGGTGGTTCGATCAAGTCCGCGTGGTACGGAGACACCCTGCCCTCGCGTGACTTCCCCATGCTCGTGGACCAGTACAAGCTGGGCCGTCTCGACCTCGATGCCTTCGTGACCGAGCGGATCGAGCTGGACAAGGTCGATGACGCATTCGAAACCATGAAGGCCGGTAAGGTCCTGCGATCCGTAGTGGAGATGCCCCGATGAGTGAACAGCCGACTACCATCCTGAGTGACCAGGAAACCGGCCTGCGGGTCGACAATTGCGTCACCTCCGGAACGTTCAGCCTGGACGGCGGCACGTGGGAGGTCGACAACAATGTGTGGATCATTGGAAACGGTGTGGAGTGCGCGGTCATCGACCCCGCTCATAATCCGCAGGCCGTAGTTGATGCCGTGGCCGGACGCACAATCACGCATGTGTTGCTGACCCACGGTCACGACGATCACATTGCCGCCGTGCGCGAATTCGTCGAGCTGGCCGACACCGACGCCGACATCTATTTGCACCCGGAGGATCTGGTCCTGTGGCGCAAGGTGTTCTCGGACGGCCCCGAGCCGCAGCCTCTTGAGGACAACCAGGAGATCGTCGCCGGAACCGCCGCGCTGACCGTGCTCCACACCCCCGGGCACTCCCCCGGCTCCGTGGTCTTCTACGGTTCCGAGGTGGGCGAGCACGGAGTGGTGTTCAGCGGTGACACCCTGTTCCAGGGTGGGCCTGGTGCCACGGGCCGGTCATACTCGGATTTCCCCACGATCATCGAGTCCATCCAGGAGCGCATCCTGGCCCTGCCGGGGGAAACCCAGGTGCTCACCGGTCACGGTGACTCCACCACGGTGGGCGATGAGAAGCCGCATCTGAGCGAATGGATCGCTCGCGGGCACTGAGTCTGCGGTGGCGCTCTATCTTTAAAAACCGCGCTGCGGCCAACTCTTGGCCGCGGCGCGGTTTCATGTCGAGTGGCGTCTCAATCAGGTGGCGTCTCAGGTGTGCAGGCTGGACAGCGGTGACCTGCGCCAGATGTACATGAACACCAGGGAACCAGCCAGGGGAATCAGGGCCATGGCAACCGGCACCAGTGCCGCAGAGATGTAGTCGTAACGGACCCCGAAATACGCGCTGAGCACCAGGCCCAGTGCCGTACCCGCCGAGGTGGCGGCCGTCATCCTGGAGACCAGCCCCATGTACATATCCTCGGGTGCCACGTAGGCCGCCAGACCGAATAAGCACAGCAGGCTCGGACCGATGCACAACCCGATCAGCGCGAGCACCACCGCGAAACCGAACGCCCCCGAGGGCGTGGAGAGCATCATGGACGCCAGCAAAGCCGCAGTGGAGTAGAGGATCCAGAGATTCCACGGCTTCACTCGGGTGCGCCACGATACCGTTACGACTGCCGCTACGGCGGAGGTCAGCCCCAGGAACGCATAGAGCGCGCCCACCGACGGCACGATATCCACCGACACGGCGAAAACCACCAAGCAACCTTGGATCGCTCCCAGCAGCGCACCGAGCCCACCGCAACCGACCACCAACATGGTGCGCAGCCGCTGAGCGGACCAGCGGCGGGCCTGGAGCAACCGCTCCGAACTGTCGCGCAATGAAACCGCGAGGACCGGCTGCTTGATTCTCGCGGACGGATGAGCCATGAAAATCACGACCATGACCACGGACAAAACGGCAGAGACTCTCAAGACCGTTTGCGGACCGGCGGTGGTGGCGACCAGTCCGGTAATGGCTGCGCCCGTCACCACTGACATGGCCTCGCTCACGGACTCAGTGCGCATGGCCGTGGGCATCAGGTCCGCCCGTTTACGGTGTTCCAAGAGTGAGTTCCACCTGATTCGACACACCAGGCCCTGCGGCGCCAAGGACATTCCCGCGAGGAAAAACGGAAGAAACATGCTCAGACTGCCCACACCCGTGGGAGCCGAGTCGATAGGTGCCAGCGGCAGGAACCACATGACCAGGCCCTGCACCAGGGCCAAAACCACCATGCCCCATTGCCGCCACGGAACGTTGACAAAAAAGGTCATGAGAATTCCGCACAGGGCGCTTCCCAGGCACACTGCCGCGGAACTCAGTGCGGCCGGCCATGGGGAAGCGGTCTGCGTGGCCACCCAGGTGATCACGCCCAGGGGCGCCAGCACCTGCGGTAACCGGAGTGCGAGGTTGATCCATGTCAGCCCGTAACCGCCCAACCCGTTCAGCACCTTGACGTCCCTGATCAGCTCCGGTGCTGATTTGGACGTGACGGGCGTGGGCGCTGGTACTGAAGAACTCACGCGATCAGCCTACGCGTTCGTTTCCAGACCGGTCACAACGCGCAAGTGTGACCCCTTGGGGGTCTTGGTCACGACCAGTTGCGTGCCGATGCGTTGTTTCATCTCGGCCACGTGTGACACCAATCCGATCACCCGTCCGTTCTGTCGTAGACCGTCGATCGTCTCGAGCACTTGTTCCAGGGTGTCCTCGTCCAGAGAACCGAAGCCTTCATCCACGAACAATGTGTCCATGTCCTGGCCACCGGCTGCCGCCCGTACGACATCTGCGAGTGCCAGGGCCAAGGCCAGCGACGTGAAGAAGGATTCCCCGCCCGACAGTGTTTCCGTGCCGCGTCTGTTTCCTGTCCAGGAGTCGTCGACTTCCAGGCCGAGCCCCGCTTTACCACTACCCCGTGCCTGATCGGTGTGGATCAGGCTGAAACGCCCCGATGACATCCGCTGGAGGTGTTCGGAAGCAACCGCGGCCACGTGTTCGAGTTTCGCGGCCAGGACGAACGAAGTCAGAGTCATTCGCAAACTGTTGTCAGCGGTCAACCCGTTTGCCACCGCAGAGAGGCCTGTGATTCGTTCGGACTTCTCTCGGGCACGGGCGAGCGACTCGTCTCGCTCTCCCCCGGTTCGGGACAAATCGTTGGCTGAGCGCTCCAACGTGGCAAGGGTTCCCGACGCCGCAGTGATGCGGTCCCGTTGCGCGGCCAAGTTCTCACCGACTTCTCTGGCCTCCGCAACGGATTCCGTGGTGGCCCCGGCGCGTTCCGTGGACGGCAACTGAGCTGTCGCCGTCATAACATCCGTAGCGAGTTCGGCCGTGACCTTGCCAAGCCGTTCTCGGTAGTCGATCAGCCATGTCTCGATCTGTTGCGCCTGAGTTTGTTCCAACCGTGCGGCACGGACCTCGTCGGAGTTGTCGAACGGCGAGTCCACGAGTTCTGCTTCCAAGGTGTTGCGCGCATACTCGAGTTCCTGATTCGCGTGATCCAAGCGCCGCTGGGCGACTTCCATGGTCGACACCGCGGTCACCAGGTCCTGGGCCGCACCGATACGCTGCCGGACCGATTCGAAGCCGAACAGTTCGCGGTTCAAACGTTCGCGTGCCTGGTCCAATTGCGTGGTCAACGCGGCATGACGTGTCTGGTCCCGTTCGGATTGCAGCTCGATCTGGCGCTGCGTTTCACGGCAGTCGTCGATCTTCCGATTCAGGTCCGCCAGCTCTTGTTCGGAGGTTTTGAGTTGCTCGAGGTGCTCGTCCAGTTCCTGGACAGCCACCTGGCTCGTGCTGGCGGTCTCCCGGGCGGCCGTCATGTCTTCAAGGGCGCCCGCTCCGAGTGCCTGAGCGGCGCTGTGCTGGGCCGCTTGCCACCGAGCGTGCGCCCGGTCCGCCTCCGACTGTGCCGAGTCCCGCATGGAACGCGCGCTGTTGAGCATCTCCTCCGTGACTTCCTGGCCCTGCTCCTGATCTGCGGGATCCGGGTGAACCGTGGATCCGCACACGGGACACGGTTCATCGCGGTGCAGCGCTGAAGCGAGGGCTGCCGCAGCAGAGGCAAAACGCTGAGTTTCCAGGTCCTCCACGTGCTGGGCCGCCGCGCGTCGTTTCTCCTCCGCGACGCGATACCGCTCGCCGTCGCCATCTCGCTGGCGTGCCAGCTCTTGATATTCTTCCGATGCCTTGAGTGCCTGCTGAGCCCGATCGTGACGATCCCTGATCATTCCCGCGTCACGGGTGGCGTCCCGAAGCTCCATGACGGCCCGCTCCGTGACCGCATGCTTCTCGACGGCACCGTCCAGTTCCTGGGCCAATTCACGCTGTCGCGAACCGCGTTGCGAGATGGCCTGGTCAACCTCGGTGAGATCGCGTTGCGCGGCGCTTACCGATGCATCAACGTCCATGGCCTGCTCGGCAGCCTGTCGAGCGCTGATGGCCGTGTCCCGTACTGCGGCCAGATCCTGGTTGCCCTCCAGCCATTCATCCAGCACGGTGGCCGAAGAGCCGAGGCTACCTCGGAATCGTTCCAGGTCGGGCGAGGCTTCAGAGAACACATCTCGCGCGGCCGCCATCGAGACCCGGGCCTCCTTCGACGCCGCTGTGGCAGTCTCGACCGCTGCAACGAATCCGGACATCTTTTGCGCCGACCGGTGCCGCTCCAATGCGGTTTCTCGCGAGGTCACGGTCTCCTGTTCTGAGTGGAGTTCCTCCAGATCAGCGCTCAAGCGGTCGTGGCGTTCGATGTTCTCAAGCCGCTGAGCCAATTCCCGCGCTCGTTCAGCGGCTCGTGTCTGTTGGCGGGAAACGGTGTCTCGTGCTGACCGCAGTTCGCGCGTGGCCGTGCTGAGTTGATCGCAAAGTTGGGCAACGGTGATTGGTTCGCGCGTCTCAGGGGTAGTCTCCGACGTGGTTTCTTGAGTCGCAGTTTCCCGAGAATCAACCGCTCCTGCGGATTCCTCACCCGGTTCACCTCCGAGGTCATCGGAGTGGGCGGAGCGCGCGTTCGGACGAGCCACCGTTCCGGACGGTAGCTGCTCGAGCAGTTCCCTGAATTGCGCGTCCAGCTGCGACACCCGTTGACGGTCGCGCTGCTCTTCGAGAAATAGGGCGTCCAGTTCAGCTTGGCTGCTCGTCGCGAGAGCCTTGAGTTCTTGTTGGATCCGGGGATAAATATCCGTTCCGAACAAGGTCTCGAGCAACTTTTCGCGGTCCTTGGAACCGGCCCGCAAGAACTCTGCGAATCGCCCTTGCGGCAGCATCATGACCTGGGTGAACTGCTCCCTGTTCAACCCGATCACGTGCTCAATGGTTTGACCCACTTCATCCGGTCGGTGGCTCCGTTCCCGCCACTGACCATCCACCCATTCACGCAACAACACCTTGGAATGTTGTTCGGACCAACCGGACGCCGCACGCTTGGAAGGTTTGCTCCAGGCTGGCGAGCGACTGATGTGCCAGCGCCGAGCACCCGATGTGAATTCCAGTTCGACCAGCGGCGCAGTATCCGGGTCTGCGTGATCACTGTGCCCCGGCTTTCGGCCGCCATTGGCCGTGGTCGTGGGCGCGGATGCGTAGAGGGCAAAACAAATCGCGTCCAGAACACTGGTTTTGCCGGCACCTGTCTCCCCGTTGAGAAGGAACACCCCGGCTTCATTGAGTTGGTCGAACTCCACGGCCTCGTGACCGGCGAAGGGACCGAACGCGGTGATCTCCAAGCGATGCAGTTTCATATGGGTGCCTCCCTATTCCGACCGGGAATCCAGCTGCGCCGCGCCCACTGCGATCTCGATATCCGCCCGTTCTTGCTCGGATACAGACCGCTGCCGAACGTGGTCGAAGAAGGAGGCGCACAGGGATTCCGGGGTCTCTGCGGTGCGCACGCGAGCGCTGTAGCTGAGCTGGGGTTGCGCGCGGCCGCCCTCCGGTTCCCAGCGAAGTTCCACGGTCTGCGGGAAACGAGTTCGAATCCGGTCCATGGCCGCCGCAGGTCGTTCAGGATCCGTGAGTACCACCTGGCACCAGGCGGTCTCGGCACCGGTGTGTTCGTCATCGCCAAGCAAGTCCTCCAAGGAACCCCGCAACTGGGCCAGGTGGAGCCCTGCGCTGTGATTGAGGGGCAGGATCTCCGGCGCCCCCGATCCCGCGAACTCCACTAGCCAGGCGCCCTTGGTTTGCCCGGTTTCCGAAAAGGAATAGGCCACGGGAGATCCGCTGTACCGCACGGCGCTCCGTATGGTCTGCCTCCGATGGATGTGGCCCAGGGCAGCATAGCTATGGGTGTCGAAAACATCCGCGCTGACGGTGCCCAAGCCCCCGGAATCAATAATGCGCTCTGAGTCCGTGGCCGCCGCGCCCGTCACGAAAGCGTGTGCCATGACCACACCTCGCGCGTCACCGCGCTGCGCGAGATCCTCCGCGGTCGATTGCGCCACGGTACCGAGAACGGCCTGGTGCGTGGCCGAGCAGCCCAACTGTGGTGCTACCGACCGAGGCTCCAGATAGGGGATGCCGTAAACCGCCACCGCGGCCCCCTCTGTGATGGACCGATCGGATGATCCCTGGAGGGCGGTGTCCGTGACCCGTACCCCGGAATCGCCCTCGCTGAAAAGAACGGGGCGGGATGCATGGTCAAGGCGGGTCCGCAAGAACACCCCGCCGTGGGCCATGATTTCCGCGCCGAACCCGAGCCGGGCCGCGGAATCATGGTTTCCACTGGTCATCACCACGTAGGCCCCCGCACGGCGAATCTTGGCCAACGTGGAGTTGAGCAGTTCCACGACTTCCGTACGCGGCTGTGCGCGGTCGTACACGTCACCGGAAATCAGAACCGCATCCACTCGATGCTCGGCCACCCAATCGACGATCTCGTCCATGGCCTTGGCCTGCACATCCAGAACGTCCACACCGTGAAAGGTGCGGCCCAGATGCCAATCGGACGTGTGTAGAAACCTCATGCTCGTCAATCTATCCGCCCCTGCTGACACGCATAGGACGCTCATCGCTCACATAGACTCGAGTCATGTCCGATTCCTCGCCCTCCCAGCTGCTCTCCCCCGATCACGGCATCTCGACAGCCGCGGAAACCTACCGAGACACTGTGAGGGCGGTGTTTGGAAGTCTGGACGTCGCGACACTGGCCGGGGGCGCGGGGCCAGGTGAAGCGGTGCAGTTGGCCGCTCGCGCCGCAGATGCCCTCAATGAAGTGGCCGAGTGGGCCAATGACGGACTTTCAGCCGACCCAACGGCGTGCGCGTGGCTTTCCTATCTCCGCTGGGCAAGGGCTTCCGGCGCCCGCCCTCCGGCGAATTCGCCTGTGCCTCCCACACGAGAATTCGACGACGATTTCCCTGTGCTGTCCAGTCAGGCAACTCCCACCGGCGACAGCTTCACGGCCCTCGCGACCGGTGAGTTCGGTGAAGTGGCCCGTCCGATCGATCCCGCGACCAACGGGCCCGAGGTCCTCACCCGCAGCATCCCGTACGGGTTGATTCCGAATTTCGGGTGGAAAGCGCTCGTGCCGATCGTTGTTGATTCTGCAGCTATCACCCATGGCGATCCGGAAGCTCAGACGGCCGCGGCCGCCACCGCTCTGGCCGTACACGCAAGTGCGCGAGCACGGGAAACCGCCTCCTCATTCCAGGACGTCCTCGCTGCCGTGATCGACGTCAGCACCGGGATGACCCGCCCGGCACCTCAAACCCACGCGCTGCTGCGCATGGTCCCACAGGTCACGGACCCGGCAGCCCTGGCATCGGACGACGGCGCATTCTCTCGTGCCGTGGCAGACGGCACCACCGCGTCGTCGGCGCTGGCCCTCGGGCTCGCCTCGGTGCTGGTCGCGCAAGCGCAGAACGACGGCCCCGAGGACTCGCAAGGCCTCATGTCGCGTGCGCTCAATATGGTCAAGACTCATTCCGCTGACTCCGCACCCGCACGATCCGTAGCCGCTGCGGTGATTGCCGCCCGCTGGGGAACATCGGCCCTCCCGTCCGGTGACACTGTTTTGCGTGGTGAACTCGAGACGTTGGCTCATCAGTGGCTCAAGCGCTGGTGCCCGTGACAGCTCAGTTCACGGGTCAGTCATGATCAGCGGGTCCTGCCTGCCTCCGGGTCCCACGCGGCCCTGCCTCGCAGAACTCCCGTGTGCGTGTCGAACGCTCAGAGGTTGGCGCTGAGAATCTTGGTGCCGTAGTGCGCGGCCAGCTCCTCCATGGATCCTGCCGCGCTGCGACGTGCAAGATCCATGACAATGCCGGCACACGCCTGTGCATCCGCCAACGCGTTGTGGTGATTCTCGAGTGAGACGCCCACGGCGTGGGACACGGCTGGCAACGAATACGAGCGCAGCTGGTAGGCCGCCCGGGACAACCGCAGGGTGCACGTATAGCGCCACGGACGAGCTGGTTCGCCGACCGCTTGATTGGCCGCCCGGATCACCCCGGTGTCAAAAATTGCGTTGTGCGCCACCAGGATCCCGTCCGGATCGTCAGCCTCGAGCCGATCGACCAGCCACCGCCAATACTGCCCGTAGGACGGCGCGTTGATCACATCCTGCGGGCGAATTCCGTGGATTCTGATGTTCCCCGGCTCGAAATGATCGTGGCCCGGCGGGGGCTTCAGGAGGGAGTATTGAGTGTCGGCCAGCTGGCCGTCCTCGATACGAACCACTCCCACCGCGCACGCGGAGGCGAAGCTACGGTTGGCTGTTTCGAAGTCTATTGCTGTGAAACTGACGGGCACGGTGACAGGCTACTGCTGGACTCAGACACGTTATGAGCGGACCGCGGGGTGCTGCCGCAAGCTGACATCCGGTGCAGCGGCGGTTCAGACGTGGACCGAAGCGTGAGCCTCGTACCAGTCGTCGGCTTTCTCGACCGCTTGGTTGATCTGAGCGATGTCGAGCTCGTGATGGATGGCGTAAGCCACCGCCTGGAGGGGGAAGATGCGGGAATGCAGCTGCGCCCGCTCGAAATCCTCCGGTGTGGTGGCGTGCCGGACACTGTCCCACCCGAACCACAGGCCCAAGGATGCCGTGTCATAGGCAGGATCGGAGAGACACGCGTGGTCCCAGTCGATGATGCCCACGAGACGATCGCCCTCCCACAGCATGTTGTTGCCCATGAGGTCACCGTGGACCAGCTTGGGTTCGACCGTTTCCAGCTCGACGAGGTCCTGTATCGCTTCCAATGCGCGCGGGCGATTGGCCGGAATCAGTCGCGGAATGACCTGGTCGATGAGCACGTGGCGGCGGCGGTGACCGCCCCAGTGCTGCCCCGGTCGATCAAGCCAGGGCACCGCTTCCGAGACCTCCGCCGAGCGCAACTGGTCGAGCACGCTCGCCAATATAGTGGTGGACACGGGCCCCGGATCACGCGTCGTCCCGGGTAGCCACGTCATCCCCACGGCCGTGTAGCGCCCCACGTTGAGCACCGGAGTCAATGGTCTTGGAACCTCGAAATCAAAGTCCGGGAGCAAGGACAACGCGCGCACACGCCGCCTGACATTTTCACCGGACGTGGGGTTCTTGGCGATGCGAACACTCATCACGTGTCCCGCGTTCACCACGATATGCGCGGAACCACCCGCGTGGACTTCCCATTCGGAACGGTCCACGCTCACCCCCGCCTGCGCCAACACCGCGTCAACAGCGTCAGCGAACGGAAGATGCCCGCATGCGAATCTCATGATTCAGTCCCCCGAGCCCGGCCGCGGTGGATCATCCACGGTCGGATCGTCCTGTTCTCCCAATGCCGCCACGAGGTGCGGCAACACAGCCTTCATAGCCCGCGCACGGTGGCTGACCCGGTTCTTCTCGTCCGGGGTCAGCTGGGCGCAGCTCAAACCGTCATAACCATCCGGAGCGAAGATCGGGTCGTAACCGAACCCGTTCTCACCCACCGGTTCCCGCAGGATCACCCCGGGGAACTCTCCCGACACCACGTGTTCCGCCCCGCCGGGGGTCACCACGGCGGCAGCGCACACGAAACGCGCGTTGCGGTGTTTGTCGGGGACATCTCCCAGTTGTGCCAGGAGCAAGTTCACATTGGCCGCGTCATCACCGTGCTGGCCGGACCAGCGCGCGGAGAAGATTCCGGGCGCGCCTCCCATGACGTCCACGGCCAGCCCTGAATCATCCGCGAGCGCGATCAGTCCCGATTCGCGGGCTGCAGCGCGCGCCTTGAGCAGCGCGTTCTCGGCAAAGCTCACGCCGTCTTCGACGACGTCGCCCAGTCCCGCCGAGCGGGCATCGACGACGGCCTTAGCGGCGTCGAGACGGGGCACTGCCGCGGCGACCATGG
Organism: Kocuria atrinae; assembly: GCF_039531425.1. Taxonomy (NCBI): domain Bacteria; kingdom Bacillati; phylum Actinomycetota; class Actinomycetes; order Micrococcales; family Micrococcaceae; genus Kocuria; species Kocuria atrinae. Next base: position 123,715 of record NZ_BAAAQA010000002.1, on the reverse strand, counting down.
CTTGGAGTTCGCGAACCTTGCCCTGGTTCTTGGAGGCCAGGACTATCCTGGCGGGCTCTGGATCAGTGTCCACGGCCCGCCTCCAGCGTTTCCTGCTGAATGGTGGCCAACTGAGCGCATCCCGCGACCGCAAGGTCCAGCAGGACGTCCAGCTCACTCCGGTTGAACGGCGCGCCCTCGGCGGTGCCCTGCACCTCGACGAAGTCGCCCGAACCGGTAACCACCACGTTCATGTCGGTCTCCGCGCGGACGTCCTCCACGTATGGCAGGTCCAACATGGCCACGCCGTCAATGATGCCCACGGAGACAGCGGACACGGTATCCACGAGGGGCTTGACGTTGGGCTTGATCACGCCGTTTGCGTGGGCCCATGAAATCGCTTCTGCCAGAGCGACATACGCTCCGGTGATGGCCGCGGTGCGCGTACCGCCATCCGCCTGGAGCACATCGCAATCCAGGACCACGGTGTTCTCACCGAGAGCCTTGAGGTCGATGATGGACCGCAACGCGCGTCCGATCAGACGGGAAATCTCATGTGTGCGGCCGCCGATCTTGCCCTTCACGGACTCGCGGGCCGAACGTGTGGAGGTCGCGCGCGGCAACATGGCGTATTCGGCAGTGACCCAGCCACGCCCCTCGCCCTTGAGCCATCGCGGGACGCCTTCTGTCAGGGAGGCCGTGCACAGCACGCGGGTGCCGCCGAATTCAATGAGGGCCGAGCCCTCGGCCTGATCCGACCAACCGCGAGTAATGGTGATGGGGCGCAATTCGTCTACGGAACGACCGTCAGAACGCACAACACTCGACGAAGCCGAATCAGCAGCCGCCGTTTGAGGGGTGGATCGCTCTCCGACCAGTGTGGAATTTTCTTGTGACGGATCGGTAGGCGAAGTCATATCGCCAGCCTAGCCCGCTGTTGCGGGCCTTGCCAACGCACCCGAAATGGTGACATTGCTCGGAACCACCTTGTAGGTGTACCCCGGTTCCGCAATTCCGACCGGGCCGTTGAATGCTGCGGTTCCCTCTTGCCGAGCCTTGGTGGGGGAATTCCACACCGGCAAGTGAGTCAGCAACAGCTGATGGACGTTGGCCTGGGCCGCAGCCTGACCTGCTCGATAACCGGTCAGGTGGATCCCTCGCAGATGATCCTCACGACCCTCCTCGTACGCGGCCTCGCACAGGAAAAGATCCGCGTCACGCGCGGCTTCAACCAGGCCGTCGCAGGAATCAGTATCCCCGGAGTAGGTCAGCACAGATGGCCCCATCGGGCCGTCGAACTCTACGCGCAGGGCATAGGGCTCGGGACAGGGGTGCAATACCTCGAAGGGAGTCACGGTGAACGGCCCCACGGTGACCGGCTGGCGATCTTGCCACACGTTGAAAATGAATTCCGTGTCCATACTGTGGCCATCCGGCATCGCGTGCGAACGATTGAGGTAGCCGTGCAACTCGGAGGGCCCGTACAGCGGAATGCGCCCTGCGCCCCACCCCCGCGGATCCCACTTGACCGCCACGTGCAGGCCGGCAAGGTCCACGCAGTGATCCGGGTGCAGGTGAGAAACCATGACCGCGTCGATGTCTTCCAAGTGGAGCTGTCGCTGCAGCACGCCCAGCGAGCCATTGCCCATGTCCAGGATCACGCGCCACGTACGGCCCTCGTGGTCCTCACCGGTCAACAGGTAACACGACGCGGGAGAGTTGGGACCCGGGAAGCTGCCGGTGTTCCCAATGACGGTCAACATCATGACTGCGGGTGCCTTTCGTGGTTCCGACTCAGCGCTGAGCCGGGTGGATCATGGCCAGAGAACCCGTGGGGTACTGCTCGGCCACCGAGGATGTTTGACGAACGCGCAGGACCTCAGGTCCGAGGAACCTGCGGGCAAGGACTTCAAAGCTTTCGGGGTCACCCGTGGCCAGGAACTCGTGGTGCGGGGTGAGGCTGACGTCGCGCTCCAAGTTGTTGTCCATGAGAGCGCGGTAGACGTCACGCGCGGTCTCCTCCGCAGAGGACACCAGGTTCACGCTGTCCCCCATGACGTAGGAGATCACCGCGGTCAACAGCGGATAGTGGGTGCACCCCAGAACCAGGGTGTCCACACCCGCATCCTTGAGTGGTTCCAGGTAGCCCTGGGCCGCACGCAGCAGCTCAGGACCGGTGGTCACACCGCGTTCCACGTACTCGACGAATTCCGGACACGCCACGGAGGTGACGTCCAAGTGAGGTGCCGCGGCGAATGTGTCGTCGTAGGCGCGCGAGCCCACGGTCGCTTCCGTGCCGATGACACCAATTTTTCCATTGCGGGTGGTGGCTACCGCGCGCCGCACTGCCGGCTGAATCACCTCGACCACGGGAATGTTGTAGGCACGGGTGTACCGCTCGCGAGCGTCGCGCAGCACCGCTGCGGAAGCGGTATTGCAGGCAATCACCAAGAGCTTGACGCCGGAATCGACCAGGTCGTCCATGATGTCCATGGCCAGGGAACGCACTCGGGCAATGGGCAGCGGACCGTAGGGGCCGTGGGCGGTGTCACCCACGTACAGGATTTCCTCGTGCGGCAACTGGTCGATGATCGAACGAGCAACGGTCAGTCCGCCCACACCGGAGTCGAACACGCCAATGGGCGAGTTCGGGTTAGGGCCTGAAGTTTTCACGTGCTCATCCTGCATATCGAAAGACAGTAATGGTCCGCGCTGATTTTCCCTATCCGAGTTGCGGAGGAGCCGACACACTACAGGTGACACTTGTCGCCCACAGGTGCAATGCCGTGGCGAAAAACTGGGAAAATCAGCACAAAGTGCGCGTCCAAGGTACCGGACGCATCAGTACAAGTTGTCGAACAGTGCAACACATGGGAGACATCTCACAGTTCCGGCGGTGTCTCGATGACCGTCAGTCTGTAAACCTCAGAGAGTCTTGAGCAACGCATTCATGAGCGACTCTTGCAGCCACGACACAAAGTTGTAGACCACCGCCATGTAATCGTTGATGTCCTGGACTTCGCCGAAATCGACCTGCTCACCGATCCGCTCGGCGTCCTCAGTGGTCGTGATGTCCAGGCGTGATGCCAACACCAGCCGGATGTCGTTGAGCGACCGCGCGAAATCTTGCGCTTGCGCCACGGTCAGGGTTACGGGGTCGGACTCCAGCGCCAAGGACGATGCTTTGAGTGCCCCGATCTTTGCTTCGCGCAGCGACCGATCCGTGAGTCGCCGAAACTCCTCCGCTTGTTCGGGGTCCGACGACGCCGCGGGCAGCAAGCGTTTCAGCGCGGGGTCCGTGGGCTCACTGACTTCCTGGTCGATCCCCACCATGGCCGCCAGCGGATCCTCGTCTGGCCTGGCCTCAGGTTCGAGAGTTTCGGCCACGTCCGAGAACAGCTTCTGGAGCAGTTGCACTTCCGGTGCTTCGAATCGCCCGACGATACCTTTGCGAGTCTTCTTGAATCCGTGTGCCATCAGTTGTGATCCGCCCGCTCGTACGTTGCCCACAGCCCGTACCCGTGTAGGGCGCTGACGTGGGTCTCTGCTTCTTCGAGTGTTCCCGACGCGACGATGGACCGCCCGTTGTGATGAACCTCGAGCATGAGTTTGCGCGCCTTGGCGTCCGAATAACCGAAATAAGAGCGGAACACGTACACCACGTAACTCATCAGGTTGACGGGATCGTCCCACACGATCACGTTCCACGGAACGCTGAGCATCGTGTGGGTTTCAGGATCTTCGGTCAGAACCGGGGTCTCAGCGGGAGCCGCGCTCATGAGAACGGGCATGCATCGGGCATGCGCAGATAAGGGAGTGGAAATCATGATGTGCCCATCGTATCCGGCACCCGTGGATGTGCGCAGTGAGCCGATCCCATTAGGCTGGGGGCGTGAATGAGCGCAGCTACCCATGGGAACCCAGTCCAACCTCCCTCATGACGGACCACTACGAGCTCACCATGCTCCAAGCCGCGTTGCGAGCTGGCACGGCGTCGCGGCGCAGTGTGTTCGAGGTCTTCGCACGCCGCCTGCCCAACGGTCGCCGCTACGGCGTGTTCGCGGGTGTGGGTCGAGTACTGGAGGGACTCGAGAAGTTTCGCTTCGACGAGGACCAGTTGCGCTTCTTGCGGGATACCAACGTGGTGGATCAGAAGACCATCGAGTACCTGGAGAACTTCCGCTTCACGGGCCAAATCCGCGGTTACGCGGAGGGCGAGGTGTACTTCCCCCATTCGCCACTGCTCACCGTGGAATCTTCCTTCGCAGAGGCCTGCGTTCTCGAGACCTACATTCTGTCCGTGCTCAACTACGACTCCGCCGTGGCCTCCGCGGCGTCCCGCATGGTGGGCGCAGCAGGTGATCGCCCGTGCATCGAAATGGGATCCAGGCGAGCACACGATGAAGCCGCCGTGGCGGCCGCTCGCGCTGCGGTGATTTCGGGCTTCGCCTCGACCTCCAATTTGGAGGCCGGTTACCGGTACGGCGTGAAAACTGTGGGCACCGCAGCCCACTCCTTCACGTTGTTGCACGACACGGAAGAACAAGCTTTCAGAGCACAAATTGACGCGCTGGGTGTCGACACCACCCTCCTGGTGGACACCTACGACGTGGAGAACGCCGTGAAGCTAGCGGTGGACATCGCCGGGCCCGATCTGGGCGGGGTGCGCCTGGACTCCGGTGACCTGGTAACTCAGGCGGCCATGGTGCGTTCCCTGCTGGACAAGCTCGGCAATGCCAATACTCGCATCACCGTGACCAGTGACCTGGACGAATATGCAATTGCGGCCCTTCGCGCGGCCCCAGTGGACTCCTACGGTGTGGGCACGCGCTTGGTTACCGGTTCCGGGGCACCCACATCCTCCATGGTCTACAAGCTCGTGGCCAGAGAGGGCACCTCCGGAACCATGGAGCCCGTGGCGAAGGCATCATCCGGGAAAGCCTCCGTGGGCGGCGAAAAGTTCGCGCTGCGCCGTCGTAATAGCCAGGGAGTGGCCACCCAGGAAATCGTGGGGATCTCCCACGAACCCACCGACGACGGCGACGATCGCGAGCTGCTCATCGACTACGTCACCGGCGGCGAACTGCGCGACGGTTACGTGGGCGCCCAGGCCGTGGAACGTGCCCGCGAGCGTCACGCCCGGTCCGTGGCGGAATTGCCCCGTGCCGCGCGCCGCCTGTCCGAGGGCGAACCCGTGATCCCCACGGTCATCGAGCCCGGAACCGCACACTGATCAAGGAGGCACCCGTGCGCACAGCACTCATCATCGTTGACGTACAGAACGACTTCTGTGAGGGCGGCAGCCTGGCCGTGACCGGCGGCGCTGCGGTGGCCGCGCAGATCTCGGAATACTTGGACGACCATCACGCGGACTACCAAGTGGTGGCCGCAACTCAGGACTGGCACATCGATCCGGGGTCGCACTTCAGTGACAAACCGGACTTCGTGTCCAGCTGGCCGGTGCACTGCGTGGCTGAGACGAACGGCGCGGAGACCCACAAGGATTTCGACACCGACTACGTCACGGAATTCTTCCGCAAGGGCGCCTACGACGCCGCCTACTCCGGTTTCGAGGGCCTGTCCGCCCCGGACGTGGACGTTCCCATGGGCGAGGACCCAGAAGACGCGGAGGAAGAACGCATCAGCCTCGATGATTGGCTCCAGGAGAACGAGATCGAGGCCGTGGACGTCGTGGGGCTCGCCCTCGACTACTGCGTGCTCGCCACGGCCAAGGACGCCGTGGATGCCGGGTACGAAACTCGGGTGCTGTTGCCGCTGACGGCCCCGGTGGCCAAGGAGTCCGGAGAGCGTGCCACCGCAGAGCTCCCCGACGCCGGGGTCGCGGTGGTCGAGGAGCTTGATCGACCCGTGATCGGTTGACCCTTGATCGGAGGAACGGCCGATCCCCTCCTCCCACCGCATGACAGTGGCTCCGACCACGCAGGTTCGGAGCCATTGTCATGTGCGTCCGGTCCGGCCGCCGGAGAACCAGCGGGCGACTATTTCCGGCCGATGAACCACCTCTGCAACAGGGCCAGTCGCGCGGTGATCTGCTCTTCACTGGCCTGGGCTACCGCCGGGCCACCACACTTCTCACGCAGTTGATTGTGGATGATGCCGTGCGGTGTGCCCGTGCGCGCGGACCACGCGGAGACGTTCTTCGATAACTGAGAGCGCAATTCCTTCAACCGTCGGTGGTCGGGCACAGCGGGTGCGGGAGGTTCCGGATGTGAATCGCCCGAGCGCCGCTGGGCGTGCCTGGTCTGGCGCTCCCGCAACAGCGTGGACACCTGTTCCGCATCCAGCAAACCGGGGATGCCCAGGAAGTCGGCTTCCTCCTCAGAACCGACCGCCACGCCCCCGCCGAAGGCACCGCCGTCGAACAGCACACCGTGGAACGAGGCGTCAGAATCCAGGGCCTCGAAATTGCCCTGTGCGAGCGCACCGGAGGCTTTCTCTTCCCGGTTGGCTTCCTCCAAGAGGTCATCGTCCCAGCCACTCTCCATCGGCTGGTCGAAGTCCACCACACCGGGCATGTTCTTGGGTTTGTCGAGCGCGTGGTCGCGCTCCTCCTCCATTGAATTGGCCAGCCCCATGAGGGCGGGAACAGAGGGCAGGAACACGGATGCCGTTTCGCCGCGCTTCCGAGCACGCACGAAACGACCGACCGCCTGCGCGAAGAACAGCGGAGTGGAGGTCGATGTCGCGTACACACCGACTGCCAGGCGAGGAACGTCCACACCCTCGGACACCATGCGCACGGCCACCATCCAGCGCTCTTCCGATTCGGAGAACTCGTCGATCTTGCTCGAGGCCGTCTTGTCGTCGGAGAGCACCACGGTGGGACGGCGGCCCGTAATCAGCTTGAGCTGCTCGGCGTAGGCCTTGGCGTCCTGGTGGTCGGTTGCAATCACCAGACCACCGGCGTCCGGAACCGTGCGACGCACCTGGGTGAGCCGCTGATCCGCTGCGTGTAGAACCGACGGGATCCAGTGGCCGTTGGGGTCCAGCGCGGTCCGCCAAGCCTGGGACGTGATGTCCTTGGTGAAACCCTCCCCCAGCTGAGCGGCCATTTCCTCACCGGCGGAGGTGCGCCACCGCATCTGGCCCGAGTAGGCCATGAAGATCACCGGACGGACCACGTGGTCTTTGAGGGCGTCCCCGTAACCGTAGGTGTAGTCCGCGGTGGAACGACGGATCCCGTCCCGATCCTCCTGGTACGTGACGAACGGGATGGGCGAGGTGTCCGAGCGGAACGGCGTACCGGTCAACGCCAAACGGCGTGCTGCGGGTTCGAAGGCTTCCCGCAGCCCATCGCCCCACGACAGCGCGTCACCGGCGTGGTGGATCTCATCCATGATGACCAGCGTTCGCCCGGCTTCGGTGCGTGCCCGATGCAACAGTGGTTTATTGGCGACCTGGGCGTAGGTCACGGCAGCCCCCATGTAGGCGAAGCCGTGGCTGCCGTCTGCATTTTTGAAATTGGGGTCCAGTGCGAGTCCCACGCGCGCGGCGGCGTCGGCCCACTGGCGCTTGAGGTGCTCGGTGGGGGTGACCACGGTGATGCGTTGGATCTTGCCGGAATCGTGTAGCTTCTTGGCCACCGTCAGCGCGAAAGTAGTCTTACCGGCGCCCGGCGTTGCTACGGCCATGAAATCCCGGGGTTGAGTTTCTTCGTAGCGGCGAATGGCCTCCGCCTGCCACGCACGCAGCTTGGGCGCCGTGCCCCATGCCGCACGATCCGGGTACGCCGGGGGCAGGTCCGCCGCCGCCCCGAACAGGTCTAGTTGATCGCCTTCAGACACGTAGTGCTCGTCCTCTCCGCGCACGTGCCGAACGGACCATGTCACGAACGACATCGCGTGGTCCCGCACAGCACAAGGCGCCCGCGAGCGCGGGCGCCGCCGGTCACGGGGCTGGTGAGCCCGCGTGACGAATTCTGTGGTTAATGCTTAGTTATCGTTGTCCGAGTCGTCCTTGCCCGGGCGAAGACCCTGATAGATCTCCTTGCACGCGGGGCAGACGGGGAACTTCTGGGGATCGCGGCCGGGCAACCAGACCTTGCCGCACAGGGCGATCACCGGTTCGCCAGACAGCGCAGATTCCATGATCTTCTCTTTGCGCACGTAGTGGGAGAACCGTTCGTGATCGCCGGGTTCCTGCAGCTGCCGCGTTTCTTCACGCTCGATGGTGGAAGTGCCCCCCACGGTGTCCGGCTTACGACCGAACAGTCCGTTGGTGACCGTGGAGAGGTGCTCGACGGTGGTTCCAGTGCTCAACGATGCTGCAGTGTTCTCCATGGCCGACAGTCTACCCCCGGCCCCGGACACGACTCAGCGCCCAGGCGCTGAAAGAACTCTGGGCGCTGAGGGCCCGATGCGCGGGCCGGTCGCTCCACCCCGCGCTCCGCGCAGTTTCCGGGAACCCGGACAGTCGATTCACCGACCGTCAGCGGTACTGGGCCACTTCCTGCAACAATTCCGGGGCTCGTCGCTCCAGCCATTTGCCGCCCACCACGATACCGAGCCACAGAATGACCAGACCTTCCACGATGCCCACCGCCAGGGCAATCCAACCCCACATCATGTCTCCTGAGACCACCTGGACGATGATCAGGATCAACTGCGGCAACCCCATGACGAACACAACGGCCATGATCACGAACTGCAGCAGCATGTTCAAAATGGTGAACCCCTGCGGAGTCTTCATGGGTGATGCTCCCGGGGGCGCCACTGGGAAGGTGTAACGAGCAGATAGCACCGAGGCGACGCCGGTACCCGCCAACAGAAGTGCGGCGCACAAACCGATGACCCCGGGCAGCAAATGCCAGTCCTGCGTACGCACGATGGCTAAAGCCAAGCCGAACAGCACCAGGGGAATCGTCACGATGATCAACCCAATGGCCCTGCCCAGGCGGTCGTCCCGGCCGCTCACACCGGACAGGATGTGCAGTGAGAACGCGGTGTTGTCGTACGCCACGTCCGCGGCAATCGTGTAAGCCATGAACAACGCGATCACGGCTGGGTAAGCCCACATCAGACCCGTACCGGACTGCTCGCTCAAGAACCAGATCAGCACGCCCATGGCCGGATATATAACCAGCGAGGCCGTGTAGCGCGGATCCTTCACCCAGTAAATGAGGGATCGGGCGAGCACCGCTCCCCACGCAGTGGCCGGCAGCCGGTCCAATAGGCCCGCTCCGGAAACCGTCTTGGAACCGGAACGCGCGGCGCCACCGGTAGCCTCGGACAGTGCCCTACGCAAGGCGAATCGCCAGACGAACAGCAGCACCACGATGGACACCACGGTGATGGCCAACCGAGCGAGAGCCTCGAGCCACTGACCCTGAGCGGCGTCGGCGGGCATCGCCCAGACCGCGCCCAAGGGGGTCCATGCGAGGTAGGAGGCCCACGTGGGCAACTGCTCCCAGACCTGCTCCAGGCCCTGCCCCAGACCAATGAAGATCGGGCCCAGCAGCATCATCAGGACGAGGAAGATGATCGAGGCGATTTCACCCACGCGGCGGTGTTTACTGAGACTCGCGGACAGCGCGGTGACCGTGCGGGAACCGGTGAACGCTAGGAGAAGACCCAGGAGGACGCTCGGAACGGCGACGGCAAGCGCCACGGCGGAGAATCTCCAGGACGTCACCCAGCCCAAGGCCAGAAGCAGTGTTGCGGCACCGGGAATACTGATCACCGCACCCAGGATCTGCCCGAGCTGTATCCCTGGGATCCGCAAGGGGAACAATGCCAGTCGGGACGGGTCCAAGCTGGCGTCTGCCTTGGACGTCACGATGGGGAACAGCCACCACGCGAGAATGACCACGGCTCCGCCCAGCACTGCGGTCGTGACAATGGCCTCAAGCGATTCGTTGGCAAGGAAGAAGAGGCCAACCGCGATCATTCCGCCCATGAACAGGATGTACAGACCGCCCAGGATGGTGCCCACCAGGATCCACGTGCTGCGTGTCAGGGTGTTGACGAGCAGCTTCCACTTGAGCGAGCCCAGGCGCAACCCCTCGGTCAGTGGGCCCACGGGTCGGGCGTGGCTCGCGGACGCCGATGGGCCCGAAGGGCGGAGCGTCTCGGGATCGGCCACGCCGTCCCGTTCAGGTTCTTGCCCGGCCCAGGGCGCACCCGTGTGGTCCGAGGTACTCGCTGAATTCACTCGGGTCGAAGCCAAGACAAACCCTCCCCCGCGTCCGTGCGGCCGCCCACGAGATCGACGAAGCGATCCTCGAGGGACATGTCTCCGCGTACCTGGTCGACTGTGCCCTGCGCCAGCACGCGGCCGTTGTCCATGACCGCCACGTGATCGCACATGCGCTGGACCAGGTCCATCACGTGACTCGAGACCACCACGGTGCCGCCGGCCTGCGTGTACTGATGTAGGATGGCGCGGATATTGGCGGCGGAGACCGGGTCCACCGATTCGAAGGGTTCGTCCAGCACGAGCAATGCCGGTGCGTGAATCATGGCCGCCGCGAGCGCGATCTTCTTGGTCATACCGGCCGAGTAGTCCTGGACCTGTTTGCCCGCAGCGTCCTGGAGGTCCATCGCCTGGATGAGGTCTTCGGTGCGATCCTTGACCAGTTCGCGGTCCATACCGCGCAGCAAGCCCGAGTAGGTCACCAGCTGTCGCCCGGTCAGCCGGTCGAACAGGTGAGTTCCGTCCGGCAGCACACCCATGCGCCGCTTCGCTGCCACGGAGTCCGCCCAGACGTCCACCGGCTGGTCCTGGCTGCCGCCACCGATCCACACCTTGCCTGCGGTGGGCCGCAAGAGCCCCGTTGCCATGGACAATGTGGTGGTCTTGCCCGCACCGTTGCGTCCCACCAACCCGTAGAAAGAGCCGCGAGGAATGTGGAGGTTGACCCGATCCGCGGCCGGTCGTGTCCCGGGGCCGGGGTGGCCGTACACCTTGGTCAGGTCCTGGATCATGAGCGCTGGGTGGGAAGTCGGTGATTGCGGAGGTCGCTCCGCGGGCCTGGAACTGTGCGCGTGGATGCTCATGTCCTCAGCCTATGAACTGCACGTGTGACACACATCCCCCGCCGGTGTGATTTCACGGCGTGCCATGTCATCCCCTGGCCTGATTGAGCGTCACACACAAGAAGTAGAGAGCGGGGCCGGTACCGAAGTACAGGCCCCGCTCTGGTCAACACCCCCGGTTGACGGTCAGGCTGTTCAGGCGGAATTTAGAACAACGCTCGCATCAGCTGACCGCGCGCAGCCGTGACCCGCGGATCCTCCGAACCGACCACGTCAAAGAGTTCCACCAGGCGCTCGCGCACGGTGTCCTTGTCGTCTCCGAAAGTGGTCCGCACCAGCTGAAGCAGGCGCCGGAACGCGTCCTCCACGTGGCCACCGGAGACGTCCAGATCCGCCACGTCGAGTGCCGCCTGAATGTTCTGCGGATCGTCCGCGGCCGCCTGACGCACGGCGTTCGCATCCATTGCGTTGACGCGCTGGAGCAGGCGCACCTGGGTGAGAGCAAGCTTCGCGTCCTTGTCTCCCGGGTTTTCCGCGAGCGCCTTGTTGTAGCTGGCCTCAGCGCCGTCCAAGTCACCGGCCTCGAGTTTCTCGAGTGCCTCCTGGTGCAGCGGGGGCAGTTCCTTGGGCGCCGCCGGCGCGGTGGGTTCGGCCGTGCCGGTCACCCCGTTCTGGGCCGCCAGGGTGAGCAACTCGTCCAGGAGCTGACGCATCTGCTCCGCCGGTACGGTCGAGTTCACCAACGGAACGGCCTGTCCACCGAGCATGGCCACCACCGTGGGCACACTCTGGGCCTGGAACACCTGTGCGATCTGCTGTTCCTTGGAAGCGTCCACGGTGCCCAGCAGGAGACGTCCCTGGTAGCTATCGACCAGCCCGGCCAGTGTCTCGACAAAGGCCTCGGAGTCCGGGCTCTGCGGCGCGTACAACGCCACGACCACGGGCACGGTGGCCGATTGCTCGGCGTATTTCTGGAAGTCCTGCGCGGTGATGCTCACGCGGTAGCTTGCATTGCCGCCATCCGCCGTCGACGACGCTGCCCCGCTACCTGCCGCTCCCCCGGATTGCATCGCGCCGAGATCCACGGCACCACGCACGGACGCCGGCACGGCCTGTGCCTGCGCATCGGGCTGACCCTGTTGTGCCTGCGGTCGCTGCTGGCCTGATTGCTGAGGGAATTCAGTCATACTCGGTCTCCTTCGTAGCCTCGTCCTCGCACGCCCGGACTCAACACCAAGAAGGGGTCGATGACCGGCCGCGTCGATCCTGCACTACAGCCATTATCGTCACGCGCGCCGCAAGTGCCCCAATGCGGGCGTGCGTTGTACGCTTCCGGCGTGACCACCTCACCCTTGCCGCCGGCAAAGTCTGCCCAAAGATTCCGTCCGTCGCGCCATCGTTTCGATGTGCCACCAGAGCCGGGGACCATTCCCGGTTCCACGCCGGCGCCGCGCCGTGCCCCGTGGGACAAGGGTCTTTTCGCCGGTGGTCACCCGGTGCAGACCGGCTTCTTCCTGACCCTGGGCGTGGGTATTGCCTTGCTGGGGTTCTACGTGCTGACCAACGTGGGCAGTTTGGCGGGTTGGGTGGTTACCGCTGCGTTCATTGCGTTGGGCCTGGATCCCATTGTGCGCTGGCTCGAGTCCCGCGGGTTGCCACGGCCCGTAGCTGTTACCGCGGTGATCATTGCTTTGGCCATGGCCATCACCGCCTTCATCGTGCTGGCAGTTCCTCGCATGGTGCACCAGGCGCAACAGTTCATGGGCACCATTCCGGAGCTGGTCAATCAGTTCATGGGTTCCTCGTTCTTCGAGGCCCTGGACGAGCGGTTCAAGATTGCCGCGACCTTTGAACAAACCGTTGGATCTTTGCAGACGCAGTTGTCCACCAACCAGGATCTGCTGGGTGGCATGTTCGGTTCGGTCGTGAGCGTGGGTGGTGTGGTCATCAACGCGGTCACGGGCACGATCATCGTGATGGCCCTGACCCTGTACTTCCTGTTTTCGCTGCCCATGGCCAAGGCGTGGGGATACCGTCTGGCCCCGGCCAGCCGCCGCGCACGCGTCCAGAAGTTGGGCGACCAGATGATCAACGGCGTGGGTAACTACGTGGTCGGTCAGGCGTGCGTGGCCCTGATCAACGCCTCCGTGGCCTTTGTCCTGATGACCATCACCGGCGTCCCCTATGCCACCTTGCTCGTGCTCTTCGTGGCCGTACTCGCTTTCATCCCCCTGGTCGGCGGCGTTCTTGCCGGGATCTTGATGACACTGTTCGCCATTCTGGGCGGCTGGGACACCGTGCTCCCCTTTGCCCTGTGCTACTTCGCGTACCTCCAGATCGAGGCGTATTTCGTCTCGCCCCGCATCATGAAGCGCGCTGTGGCCGTCCCCGGCGCAGTGGCCGTCATTGCCGTGGCCGCCGGTGGCGCCCTGTGGGGAATCCTCGGTGCTGTGATCGCGATTCCCACTGCCGCGGCCGGTCTGCTCCTGGTTCGCGAGGTCTTCGTCCCCCGCCAGGACGCTCGCTAGTGCTCCCCCGACGACGACGCCGCTCGGCCTGGTTCCGCCGGCAGCCCACCGCATTGCTCACTAGCTCGAACCGCCGTCTCGTCTCGTTCCTCGATCCGGCCAGCCATGCACAGTGCTGAAACCCGCCGAGCGAGAGAGCGGCGTCGTATGCTCCCGGGTGAGCGGCGTCGCCATCGGAGCGATAGGCTTGCCCGGTGCGATTGGTAATAGCTGACTGTTCCGTGCGGTACGAAGGCCGCCTCAATGCTCTTCTGCCCCTTGCCCGGCGCCTCCTCATGCTGAAGGCGGACGGGTCCGTGCTGGTGCATTCCGACGGCGGTTCCTACAAACCGCTGAACTGGATGAGCCCGCCCGCCAAACTGCACGTGGGTGAGCCGACCCCCGAGCAGATCGCGGAGGGTGTCCGAGAATCATGGATCGTGCAAGCGGCGAAGTCCGATGACCGGCTGCTGATCGACGTCTACGAGATCCACGAGGACATCGGTCACGACCTGGGAGTGGATCCCGGACTGATCAAGGACGGCGTGGAAGCGGATCTACAGCGATTGCTTGCCGAACAAATCACGCTGCTCGGAGAAGATTTCTCTTTGGTGCGCCGCGAGTACCCCACGGCCATCGGTCCGGTGGACATCCTGGCTCGTGACGGTTCCGGGGCCAGCGTGGCAGTGGAGCTCAAACGCCGCGGTGACATCGACGGTGTCGAACAACTCACCCGCTATCTCGAACTGCTCAACCGCGATCCTCTGCTGCGGCCTGTGCGCGGTGTCTTCGCAGCTCAACAGATCAAACCACAAGCCCGCACTCTGGCCCACGACCGCGGTATTGAATGTGTGACCTTGGACTACGAGGAGATGCGCGGCAACGTGGACACTCAATCGCGGCTCTTCTAGGGGCGATAGGTACCCGAGGGTAGGCAAACAAACCGTGAATGACAGGCGACATTTGTCATCAGCAGACTGATAGCTGTTGACCTTGGTCTCCGGGTGTGTGAAGCTAGTACCGTTCTTCGCTTCATGTTTTACATGCTCGCAGGAATGGTAGCGAGCGTGAAGTTCTGACTGGCGCTGTGGCGCAACATCTAGTGAGCCGCATCCACAGCCTTCTCGCGGTACCTGTTCAGGTGTACAAAAACAAGTACACGCATTTATTTACTCCAGAAGGAGCGCCCCATTATGGCTCAGGGCACCGTTAAGTGGTTCAACGCAGAGAAGGGCTTCGGCTTCATTACCCCGGACGACGCTGAGGGTGACGTTTTCGTTCACTACAGCGAAATCCAGACCGGTGGATTCCGCACTCTCGAAGAGAACCAGCGCGTCGAGTTCGAAATCGGTCAGGGCCAGAAGGGCCCCCAGGCTACCGGCGTGACTGTCATCTGATAGTTTCACCCCGAACGAAACCCCGCATCCAGGTGGATGCGGGGTTTTGTGTTTGTCGGCCACCGACCGGGCTAGTCGGCGAGAATGCGGGGTGACGGACCAGCATTGTGTGCCTGGCCCGTCACCCGATCAAAATCTGAATCGCGCTAGGGCAATTCTCAGAACAAGCCGCCCACGATGCGCCGCTGCACGTTGGCGCCCGCGCTCGAAAGCCGTTCCACGAAATGCTCGTACCCGCGGTCGATGTGCTCCACCCCTGAGACCTCCGTGACACCCGTGGCAGCCATGCCCACAATCGCCAGAGCCGCGCCCGCGCGGATGTCCTTGGCCTCAACCGGTGCGCCGGACAATTGAAGCGCGGGGAGTCCGTCGATCCGGGCGTGATGACCATCCAGCCGAACTCGAGCTCCCAAGCGCTCCAGCTCCGCCGTGAAACCCCAGCGGGCCTCGAAGACGTTCTCCGTGACCATTCCGGAGCCCTCGGCCACCGCGTTCAACGCCACAACGAACGGTTGGAGGTCCGTGGGGAAACCCGGATACGGCAAGGTCGAGACATTAATGGCCGTGGGTCGCTCAGGCCCCTGCACGGTGAACCGCCCCTGGGACGTGTCGATCGTGCAACCGGCACCGCGCAGCTTCTCGAGGACCATGGTCAGGTGGGCGGGTTCAGCGCCCTCGATCTCCACGCGCCCACCAGTGATTGCCGCCGCAAACGCCCACGTCCCGGCCACGATGCGGTCCGGAACGGTGCGGTGCGTGACGGGATGCAGTTTTTGGGCACCCTCTATGGTGATGGTGCTCGTCCCCAAGCCATCGATGTGAGCGCCCATTTCCTGCATCATGCGCCCGATGTCCACGATCTCGGGCTCACGAGCGGCATTCTCCAGAACCGTGACACCGTCCGCCAGAGCCGCGGCCATCATGAGGTTCTCCGTGGCCCCCACCGACGGGTAGTCCAGGTGATAGGTGGTTCCGTGCAGGTTGTCCGCCACGGAGGCCCGCAGGAAACCCTTCTCGATGCTCAACTGAGCACCCATGGCCTCAAGACCGGCGCGGTGCATGTCCAGACCGCGTGAACCGATCGCGTCCCCACCGGGCAATGCCACCTCAGCGCGGTGGCAGCGGGCCACCAGCGGGCCCAGAACGGATATGGAGGCGCGCATTGCGCGGACCAGATCGTAGTCCGCCTGGTGCCCCAGGACCTCGGGAACATCGATGTCCACGGTCTGCTGCGCCGGGTCGTAACGAACCGTGCACCCCAACCGACGCAACAGCTCCGCCATGATGGTGACGTCCTGGATCTCAGGGACGTTGGTGATGGTCGACTCCCCCGCTGCCAGCAGGGTTGCCGCCATCAGTTTGAGCACACTGTTCTTGGCCCCCGATACCGGGAGCACCCCGGACACCTTGGTGGGTCCGTGAACCTCGATCTTCTCTTCCATGGGGTCCTCCAGATCACGCGGTCAGCACCACGCTCTCAGACTGCACGAGCCCCCGTACCCAATAGGTACGGGGGCCACGATGCGCGTTCTAGCTACGAACTACTTACTCGGACTCGGACTGTCCATCGAAATCAACCTCGTCCGCAACAACCGTCACGCGGTTGCTGTCGACCGAGATGAATCCCGAGTCAATGTGACCGCTCAGGCGACCGCCGTCCACACGCTCAACGGCGAACTTGCCCGGCCTGAGCAGACCCGCAACCGACTCGTGTCCGGGGAGGATGCCAATGTCACCCTCCGTGGTGCGAACACGAACCATCTTGGCGGTACCTGCCCAAATCTTACGGTCCAGGGCAACAACCTCGACAATGAGTTCAGCCATGATTACTTCTCGCCGGTCTGGGACTTGATCTCGTCCCAGCGCTGCATGACATCGTCCAGGCCACCCACGTTGTAGAACGCCTGTTCCGGAACGTGATCCAGCTCGCCGTCGCAGATCTTGCCGAAGGCCTCAATGGTTTCCGCGAGCGGAACCGTGGAGCCCTCGACACCGGTGAACTGTTTGGCGGTGTAGGTGTTCTGGGACAGGAACTGCTCGATGCGACGGGCGCGGGAGACCACGACCTTCTGCTCTTCGGAGAGCTCTTCGACACCGAGGATCGCGATGATGTCCTGGAGTTCCTTGTTCTCCTGCAGGATGCCCTTGACGCGGGTTGCCACGTCGTAATGCGCCTGGCCCACGTACTGCGGGTCCAGGATGCGGGAGGTCGAGGACAGCGGGTCGATAGCCGGGTACAGACCACGCGAGGCGATTTCACGGGACAGCTCGGTGGTGGCGTCCAAGTGCGCGAAGGTGGTGGCCGGAGCCGGGTCGGTGTAGTCATCCGCGGGCACGTAAATGGCCTGCATGGACGTAATCGAGTGACCGCGAGTCGAGGTAATGCGCTCCTGGAGCACACCCATCTCGTCCGACAGGGTGGGCTGGTAACCCACGGCGGAGGGGATACGACCCAGCAGGGTCGACACCTCGGAGCCGGCCTGCGTGAAGCGGAAGATGTTGTCGATGAACAGCAGCACGTCCTGGTTCTGAACATCGCGGAAGTACTCCGCCATGGTCAGGCCGGACAGGGCCACGCGCAAACGAGTTCCAGGCGGCTCATCCATCTGGCCGAACACCAAGGCGGTGTCCTTGAGCACGCCGGCTTCTTCCATCTCGACCCACAGGTCGTTACCTTCACGGGTACGCTCGCCCACACCGGCGAACACGGAGGTACCACCGAAGTTACGGGCAACACGGGTGATCATTTCCTGGATCAGCACGGTCTTGCCCACACCGGCACCGCCGAACAGACCGATCTTACCGCCCTTGATGTAGGGGGTCAGAAGGTCAATGGACTTGATGCCGGTTTCCATCATTTCGGTGGAACCCTCGAGCTCCGCGAAGGACGGCGCCTTGCGGTGGATGGGCCAGCGATCCTGGACATCCAGCTCTTCGATGGGCAGGTCCAGCGAGTCACCCAGCACGTTGAAGATGTGGCCCTTGACCACGTCACCAACGGGCACGGAGATCGGGGCGCCGGAGTCCTTCACCTGGGTACCGCGCACCAGACCGTCGGTCTGCTGCAGGGAGATGGCGCGAACCATGTTGTCGCCCAAGTGCTGCGCTACCTCGAAGGTGATCTTGCGAGGTTCGCCATTGAACTCGTAGTCGGCGGTCAAAGCGTTGTAGACGGCGGGAACCTGGTTCTCAGGGAACTCGACGTCGACCACGGGGCCGATCACTCGGGCGACACGGCCGGTCGCGCCCCCCGAGACCGGCTGTGCGGCCTGTTCATTGATAGTGGCAGTCATTTCTCTCACTTCATTTCGGCGGTGGGTAGTGGCGGAACCCTGGTTACAGGGCCTCGGCGCCACTGACGATTTCGGTCAGCTCGGTGGTGATCTCGGCCTGGCGGGCGTTGTTCATCAAACGGGTGTACTTCTTGATGAGTTCATCCGCGTTGTCACCGGCGGCCTTCATGGCTCGCTGACGGGAAGCCAGCTCACTGGAGGCCGCGTGGCACAGGGTCGAGTAGATACGAGACTTGATGTAACGAGGCAGCACCTCGTTGAGGAACTCCTCCGGGTTCGGCTCGAACTCGAAATTGTTGTTCGTCTCCTCGAGATCCTCGTAGTCCTCGGCCACTTCGTCATCGAGTTCGTTGGCATCGACCACCTCGATGGGAAGCAACCGAAGAACGCGCGGCTCCTGCGTCACCATGGACTTGAAAGCCGTGTACACCAGGTGGATCTCGTCCACGCCACCGTCGTCGTAGCTCGCGCTGATGTCGCCGAACAGACGCTCGGTCAATTCCTCAGCACGCTCGGGGTTGGCGTTGTCGGTATCGCCCGTCCAGAACTCGTCGTAATCGCGGCGACGAAAATCGAAGTACGCCTTGGCTTTACGACCCACCAGATAGACCCGAACTTCCCGGCCCTCCGAGTTCAGCATCTCCAACAAACCCTCAGCGCGCTTGAGCACGTTGGATGAGTAGGAGCCGGCCAAACCGCGGTCGGACGTGAAGATCACCACTGCGGAACGACGCACGTCATCCACGGTGGAGGTCAACGGGTGGGAAATATTGTGCTGAGACGCGATCTGGGAGACCGCACGGGTCAGCGCGTTGGCGTACGGGTACGCCGCTTCGAGGCTCTGACGGGATTTGTTGATGCGCGAAGTCGCGATCATCTCCATCGCCTTGAAGATCTTCTTCATTGACGAGGTGGATGAGATCTTCTGTCGGTAGACCCGAATCTGCGCTCCCATGAAACTTCCTTTCGGCACCGCAGCGGTGTGCCGTCACCGGCACACCGCTGACTCGGTTACTTCCTGACGATCTTTTCCTGGTTGACGTCCTCGGTCTCGAGGGACTCGTGCTCCTCGTGACCGGGCTCAATCCCGTGGTTCGAACCGCGGAAGTCGCGCTTGACCTCGGCAACAGCCGTCTTCAACGCGTCGATTGCGTCGTCCTCGAGCTTGCCCGTGGATTCGATGGAATCCATCACGTTGGTGGTTCGACGGACCTGTTCGATCAGGGCCTTCTCGAACTCATTCACGTTGGCAACATCGACGTCGTCGAGCTGACCGGTGGTACCTGCCCAGATGGACACGACCTGATCCGCCACGGGGTACGGGGTGTACTGGGGCTGCTTGAGCAGCTCCATCAGACGTTCACCGCGAGTCAGCTGCTGACGTGATGCGGCATCCAGATCGGATGCGAACATCGCGAACGCCTGCATGGAGCGGTAGGAGGCCAGATCCAGCTTCAACGTACCGGAGACCTTCTTCATGGCCTTGACCTGAGCGGCACCGCCCACGCGGGACACGGAGATACCCACGTCCACTGCGGGGCGCTGGTTCGCGTTGAACAGGTCCGACTGGAGGAAGATCTGACCGTCGGTAATCGAAATCACGTTGGTCGGAATGAACGCGGAGACGTCGTTCGCCTTGGTCTCGATGATCGGGAGACCGGTCATCGAACCGGCACCGAGCTCGTCGGAGAGCTTGGCGCAACGCTCCAGCAGACGGGAGTGCAGGTAGAACACGTCACCCGGGTACGCTTCACGTCCCGGCGGGCGGCGCAGCAACAGGGACACGGCACGGTAGGCCTCGGCCTGCTTGGACAGATCGTCGAACACGATCAGAACGTGCTTGCCGTTGTACATCCAGTGCTGACCGATAGCGGAACCCGCATACGGAGCGAGGTACTTCAGACCGGCCGACTCGGAAGCCGGCGCAGCCACGATGGTGGTGTACTCCAGGGCCCCGTTGTCCTCGAGGGTCTGACGCACCGAAGCAATGGTGGATGCCTTCTGGCCGATGGCCACGTAGATGCAGCGCACCTGCTTATCGACATCGCCGGTTTCCCAGTTGGAACGCTGGTTCAAAATGGCGTCCACGGCAATAGCGGTCTTACCGGTCTGGCGGTCACCAATGATCAGCTGACGCTGGCCACGGCCGATCGGGATCATGGCGTCAATAGCCTTGATACCGGTCTGCAGCGGTTCGTGAACCGACTTACGCATGGTCACGCCCGGAGCCTGCAGCTCCAGCTCGCGACGACCGTCGGTCGCAACCGGTCCCAAATCGTCCAGCGGCTCGCCCAGGGGATCCACCACGCGGCCGAGGTAACCCTCGCCCACCGGTACGGACAGAACCTCACCGGTACGGTGAACTTCCTGGCCCTCTTCGATGCCCTGGAACTCGCCCAAAACCACAACACCGATGTCGCGGGTGTCGAGGTTCAAGGCCAGACCAAGAACACCGTTCTCGAACTTCAGGAGTTCGTTGGCCATGACCGAGGGAAGACCCTCGACACGCGCAATACCGTCAGCGGCACTGGCGACACGTCCGACTTCTACTCGTTCTGCATTGCCGGGTTCGTAGGACGCCGCGAACTCGTTCAGCGCACTACGGACTTCGTCGGCATTGATGGTCACATCGGCCATCTGCTGTCCCTGCTCTCTACGTTTCGTGATCATCGCCCGCGCAATGACCTAACTTCTTCTAGTCGCGATGCGTTGCCCCATCGCCTGCTGACCGTGTCAACGGCCGGTGGAGGCAACGCGACGAGATGCCGGCATCGACCGACTCCCCGCGATCCCCGCTCCACCAGGGGATCAGGCTCCGATTCGCTGCTGCAATTGGCCCAGACGATGAGTCACGGACCCGTCGATGACTTCCTCACCGACCTGCACTCGCAAGCCGCCGATCAGTGAGCGGTCCACCTCGACAGCGAGCTTGAGATCCCGCTGGTACAGAGCGTTGAGGCTCTGACGCAGTTTCTCCAACTGCTCGTGGCTCAACGGACGAGACGTCACGATGCGGGCGATCCAACGCTGCTGCCGATCGGCAACAACTTCTGCGAAGCGCTCGATCAAACGACCGGGCAAAGCTCCACGCGGCTCGCTGACGGCGCGCTGAGTCAACAGTGCGCCCTCTTCAGATGCATTGGGCATCAGTCGGGATGCGAGCTGTGCCTTGGCTCCCGCGCTAGCGCGCGAATCTGCGAAGGCACCCTGGATCTCCTCGGAGTGATCCACGGTGTTCTTGAACTGAATCAGTTCATCCACCAGGGATTCCATGGCATTGAGGCCCCCGCGGTTCTCGGCAGCCGCAGCTGCCATCATCACTGCGGTTCGTTCAATGCCGTCACCGAGCTGTCGCTCGTTGGCGGAGCGCTGCTTCACAAGCTCGGACACGATCTCGATAGCGGGATCCTGTTCCTCATTGCCCAACAGTCGGTGCACGAAACCGGACACCGCTTCAACGGTGTCGGACTTGTGGGTCCGCTCCCCGAAGAGCCTGTGTACGAGTTTCACGCGATCGTCGGCGGCGCGTGACGGATCCGTCAGCGCCCGACGCAGTGCGCCGTTGCCGTCGATGACGTCGAGCATGCCGAACAGCTGCTTGGCTGTTCCGACGTTTGCTTCCGAAGCCCAGCGATCAATGTCCACTGTGAGGGGACGGTAGGGTTCGTTCGATGCTTCTGCCATTACCGTGCAGCTCCTGTGCGACCCTGCTCGGATTCAAGATCTGCCAGGAAGCGATCGACAACGCGGTTTGCACGAGCGTCGTCGTTCAGGGATTCCCCGACGATCTTGGAAGCGAGCTGTGTTGCCAAGGTGCCAACCTCGTCGCGCAATGAAACCACTGCGGCGGCACGCTCGGCCTCGATGGCCTTGTGTGCGTTCTCGGTGATCCGAGCGGATTCGACGTTGGCGCGATCCTTGAAGTCCGCGAGGATCTTCTCGCCCTCGGTGCGGGCTTCCTCACGAATCTTCTGGGCTTCGAGGCGGGCGCTCTCAAGCTGCTGGTTGTACTCGTCGCGAGCGGCCTTGGCCTCTGCCTGAGCGGCCTTGGCCTTGGCAAGTCCACCTTCGATGGCTTCGGTGCGGTCGCGGTAGACCTTCTCGAACGCCGGAACGATGAACTTGATCGCGATGAAAAGCAGAATCAGGAACCCAATGGCGGTGATCAGCATTTGCCAGACATTGGGGAACAGGGGGCTAGCCCCTTCTTCTGCTGCCAACAACATTGCGGTCATGTGCGCGATTCCTGTTCTCTAGTTAAGGACTAAGTGCGGACGAGCCGCTCTTAGAGGAGTGCGAGCACGAAGCCCAGGATGGCCAGAGCCTCGACCACGGCGAAGCCCATGAACAGCATCGGCTGAATCACGCGCTGGGACTCGGGCTGGCGAGCAACTGCCTGCATGTAAGCAGCGAAGATCAAACCCACACCGATGCCACCACCGATGGCAGCGAGACCGTAGCCAATGACGCTAAGCGAACCTTCCATTATGGATATTTCCTTTCTGGGTGCCCGTGTCGGGCAGTGATGCCATTACTGGAATCGTAAATGGACGATGGTCACATCAGCGGTCCGATCGGACCACTGCTTCGTGGGGTCAGTGCCCCTCCTGCAGTGAGCCCTGTACATACACGGCAAACAGCAGGGTGAAGATGTAGGCCTGCAGGATCTGAATCAGAACCTCCAGGAAGTAAATGAAGAGGCCCAGGATCACGCCGAAAACGGATCCACCGATACCGAGTGCTCCACCCACGCCGGTGGCGAGGTAGGCGGTGAAGCCGGCGGCGACCATGATGGCCATGTGGCCGGCGAACATCGTGGCGAACACACGAAGTGCGTGCGTGACGGGGCGGATGATCATGTTCGAGAGGAACTCGAGCGGGATCAACACGATGTAGAGAACCTTGGGAACGTCCGGCGGCATGGTCATCTTGACGAAGAAGCCGCCGAAGCCGTGGCGCTTGATACCCACGAAGACCCACACGATGTAGGCGATGGCCGCGAAGACGTACGCGGTGCCCGGGTGGGAGAAGGTCGGAAGCTGCAGCACCGGAATGGAGCCGAACAGGTTGTTGACCAGGATGAAGAAGAAGAACGTGAAGAGCAGCGGGATGTACGGGCGGAATTCCTTCTCGCCGATGATGTCGCGGCCCAGGTGGTTACGGACAAAGCCGTAGCCCATTTCGCCCAGGTACTGACCCTTGGAGGGGACCAGGGCGCGGCGGCGGACGACGTACATGAAGAACCCAGCGATGAGAACCACCGACAACAGGATCAACAAAGAATGCTTGCCGACTTCGAAAGTGCCCACGGAGAAGAAGGGAGGCAGGTGCGCGTCCTCAACTGACGGGGCCACGAATTCGGCCGGAATCCTCAAGGCGGGGTTCAATACGGGTCCTTTCTGCGGTATCCAGACCGGTCACACTCGGGGCGTGGGGCCCTGATCAGACTTCGATGTCTTTGTCGGGTTCTCCATCTGGGTCGAACTGGAGTTCAGGCCCTCCCGCATGTGGAGGTAACCAAGATAGATCCCAGCAGCCGCACCTAAGACGGCTCCCACGATCACCAACCACCCTGTTCCCAGCAGGTGATCCGCGCCCCAGCCTACCAAACTCCAGAAGCCTCCACCGACCACGATGTACAGCAACATGGTGAGGCCTCCCGCCAAACCACCTCGCTGAACGAGCTCGCCCGCGGTACTGAGCGTGTCATCGGAGGGAGCACCGGTTTCAGAGGTTCCGACACGCCCACCGTCATGTTTCTGGGAGTTGGAGAAATCGCGTTCACGCTTGGCCATGATCTTCTCCTTCGGTCGGTTCAGTCGCCCTGTTATCCAGAGTAGTGGGCGAGCTGTTCTCTCCCTGATCCGCTGCGGCCTTCTGCTCGGCCGCCTCTTGCTCTTGCTTGGCACGCACCGCCGCCGCGTAATCACTGGCCAAAACCGTGCTCGCCCGCATGGCAACGGGTGCCAGACCCAACCAGGAAACCACCAACCCGGCAGCCACGGTAATGGCAAAACCGCGGGTCTGTAGCCACTCGGGCGCTCCCACAAAGATGAGGTACCAGCCCATCACCACGACCTTGAGAAGGTACAGAAGGGCAAGCGCCGGTGCTGTCGCAGCCGGAGCCACTCGATACATCAACGCGGACATGAACACCGTGAGACCGGTGCTCAGCATGACCAGTCCGCCCCCCACCGCAATGGACCGCCACAGCGGATCGAATTCGATCACCGCCGCACAGGTGAGGAGAATCACAGCAAGAAGTATGGATGTGACGCTCAGAACCAAAACCGAGCGGCCATAGGCCTCGGGGGGTTCGGCTGTCGGCTCAGAACTCGCTGAGTGCGCGGAGGCAGGAACGGCGTGACTCATGAACCCACGGCCCGGCGACGTCGTCCTGTGAACGGGCGCAGAACCCGGGGCAGGCACAGGTACAACACAACGACAGCGGCGCTGGCCAGGCCCGCGAGAACCGACCCGGCGCCGTCGGCGCGCACACCCCAGAGGGAAATCAGACTGACCAGGGCCGTGGCCACGGTGACCACCAACGAGGACTGCACGTGAGTCAGGCCCACGTCCGTGAGGCGCTGATAGACGTGCTCGCGGTGGGGTTTGTACCAGATCTCACCACGTTGCACCCGCTTGATCAGGGTCACGGTAGTGTCCGCCAAGTAGATCACCAGCGGGGGCAGCAAGTACTCCACGTACACCCCGGACAGGAACGCGCCGATCGCGATCGCGACCAGGCTGCCGCCCAGGACATAGGAGCCGACGTCGCCCAGGAACACCGTGCCACGGCTCAGGTTCCACGGCAGGAATCCGGCGAAGGCCCCCGCCACGATCAGGCCTGCGCACATCATCCAGGTCATCTCATTCGCGGCACCGGCCCAGGCGTAGAACAGACCCACCACGGTGCCGTGCATTCCGGAGATCCCGTTGATCCCGTCCATGAAATTGGCGATGTTGATGTAGGCCACCGCGGCGATGACCCCCACGGGCCACCACCACACGGCGATTCCCAGGGAGATGATCATGGCGCCGGTTCCCACCGCCCCAATCAGCATCTGCACGCCCAGGCGGGTCCCCACGGAAGCGCCGCGGTAGTCCTCCATCCATCCCAGGGCCGCACTAGCCACAATCATGGCCAGCACAATGAGGGCCACGGAACGATCCACTTCCACCACGCCCAGGATGAGCGCCAGTGTGTACATGACCACGATGGCCACGGCGACGGCGAGACCCATGCCGCGGATCACCGGCCGGTCATGTGAGGACCTGTCCGAGGGGATGTCAATGACGCCCCACCGTGCCAGCAATGGTTTGATCACGAACGGCAGCAGGACGGAAATGAGCAATGCCCCGCCGCCCAGCCAGAGAGCGAGAGTCAGTAGATGTTCCAGGGTGTCGGCCTGCGGTATGGCCCCGGGGCCTTCGATGCGCGACGACACGAACGGTGCGGCAGTGATGATCGGGCCTGTCATGAGTTCTCTCCCCCGTTGCGGTCTGCGTAGGGGGATGGCTTCTGATGTTCCTTGGCTCGCGGGACGGAAAAGTCCGTGATGCGGGGCTGGGTGCTGTCCTTGATCACGGGGATGGAACCGGTGAACAGCATGCCGCCCCGTACCTTCCACACGTGCCGATCCAGGTGAGCCGGGTCCAAGCGCTCGGCCTTGGCGTGGGAGATCTTGGGGTGGAGGGGACGTTCGTCGCTCTCGCCGGCACCGATCAGGTCCTCGTGGAGCTTCTCACCGTGGCGCAGCCCGGTAATGACGATCTCCACGTCCTCGCGGCCGGACATTGCACGCAGTCGTTCGGCGACGTCCAGAATCCTGACGGGTTCGCCCATGTCCAGGATGAGAACCTCTCCCCCGCTGGCAATGGCGCCTGCCTGGATGACCAGCTGGCAGGCCTCGGGAATGGTCATGAAATACCGAGTGGCGTCCGCGTGGGTCACCGTAATGGGGCCTCCCTGGCGGATCTGCTCCGCGAAGAGCGGCAGCATGGAACCGCGCGAGCCGAACACGTTGCCGAAGCGCACTGACGCATATCGTTTACCGGTCTGCCCCGCCATCCACGCAGTCAGCTTCTCCGCCACGCGCTTGGAGTGACCCAGTGCGGTGGTGGGGTTCGCAGCCTTGTCCGTGGAGACGTTCACAAACACATCCACGTCCACCTTGGCGGCCGCGTTGAGCACGTTGAGCGTGCCCATCACATTGGTCTTCCAGGCTTCGTCCGGGAACTGCTCCAACAGGGACACGTGCTTGAGTGCGGCGGCGTGGAACACGACTTCGGGTTGCCGCCGCTCGAAAATGTGCTCGAGCGACTCGGTGTCCCTGATATCCGCGAGTACCGTGTCGTTGCCGTCCAGCAAGCCGCGACCGGTGATCGAGATCTGGGTGGATTGCAGACCGGTCTCATCACGGTCCAGCATGATCAGTTCGGCGGGTTCGAATCCCACGAGCTGACGGCACAGCTCCGAACCGATGGAACCGCCCGCGCCCGTGACCAGGACGCGCTTGCCCGTGACGTAGCCCGCGATCGCGTCCACGTGGATGTCCACCGGGCGACGACCGATCAGATCCTCCATGGCGATGTCCCGCAGGTCCACGCTCTGCTTACTGCCCGTCAACATGTCGGTGATCGGTGGCACGGTCATCACGCGCGTGTTGGTTCCGGCCACGGCGTCGGAAACGCGGCGCATGAGGCGCGGCTCGACATCGGAAATGGCCACGATCAACACCGCGGATCGCGTGCTTTCCAGGACCTGCGCGACGTCGTGCAGCGTGCCCATCACGGGAACAGACGAGATTCGCAGGTGCTTCTTGGCGGGGTCGTCGTCAATGAGGGCGACGGGCAAGAACTCGGAGGACGGGTCCTGCATCATGCGGTGAACCAGGAATGTACCCAGGTAACCGGCTCCGAACACCACCACGTGCTGGGCCTCGGCCCCGGGCTTGGCCGTGGATTCCTGGTACATGCGCTTGAGATAGCGGAAGGCCGCCATGAACAAACACGCGAAGGGGAACGCGATGAAACCAATGGATCGTGGGATCCCCATGGCCACGCCGAATACCAGCAATACGACCTCGAGGATGGCTGTGACAATCACCGTCACCACGACCAGGAGTTTGGCCTCTTCAAAACTGCCGAAGGAATAGCGGCCCTTATAGAGGGCGAAAGAGAATCCCACCACCATCTGGCAGGCGACGGCCACGGCGCACGTGATCACCAGGCCGCCCACGGAGACGAACTGCACGTTCATCTCGTAGCGCAGAAGCACCGCCACGCACATGGCAACGATCCACGCGGCGGAATCCAGAATCATCTGGATCCACAACCACGCAACCGGCTTCTCCGCCGAGGGGGTATTGATGTGGGGGTTCCCCATGCGCGTTGACGTCCTTTCGAGCACGCGAACTAGCCGTTGCGGTGACCCACCATGAATCGGTAGGCCGTTTCCCGCACTTTCAACGGCACAAATCTGTAGCCGCCTCGCACGATCACGTTCGTGGCCCATTGTATGAACCCCACGTACCCTAAACGGCGCAATTTCCTTTGCAACGCCATCTCGGCCAGAAACACGCGGAGTCCCCCGCGTCTTTCGTAGGACCCGGCCGAGACTCGGTAGCCGACGAGCGGATCAGAGACATTCCGCACGTCAGCCCCTGCGTGGAGCATGCGCGCCCACAACCAATAGTCCTCGGCCATGGGCACGTGTTCATAACCACCGACCGCTTCCACCGCGCTGCGACGGAACACCACGGACGGGTGGGAAATCGGATTGCGGCGTTTGCCCACGCTCTCGATTTCCATCCGACCCACCGGCGCCTGCCGCAGCGCGACGGGCGCTGATTCGTCCTCGCCGATCTCGTGCATCGAGGCGCCGACCAGGTCGGCGCCGTCCTCGATCAACGGCAATTGCCGTTCGAAGCGATCCGGGTAAGAGATATCGTCAGCGTCCGCACGGGCCACCACGTCGTGGGTGCACCACAGCAGCCCGGTGTTCAGGGCATTGGTGAGTCCCGCATTGTGTTCCAGTTCCACACGCACCACGGGCACCGCCGACGCCGCGCTGATCCGGTCCAGCTCGTCGGTGATCTCTTGGGGCACGGGGCCATCACGTACGATCACGACCTGCGAGGGCGGGCGGGTCTGCTCATGGGTGTTGGATTCGACGGCGCGGCGCACCCGGTGGGCGGAGTCTCCTCGGTAGACGGGTACCAACAACGAGAAGGGCACGGGACATTCTGCGGGGTTCAGGGGCTCAGCGAGGGCCACCGAAACCACGTCCCCGCATCCCGTTGATGTACCGGCCAGCCCAGGTACGCAGTCCCTTGAGGTCTCTGCGTTGCAGGTAGTACGCCGGATAACCGATCGCGTCCGCGCCCAACTGGACCACGCGCTTGTACCGCCACGACACGTAGCCGCGGTTACGGAAGAAATGCTGCTGTTTGAACTGGCCCGGGGGAATCAGCACCTGGAGCTTGCCGGGAATGACAACCTGCTCCTCGTCCCATCCCGGCGGGTGCGCCACAGCGGTGGTGGTCACGGTGCCGAACGGCAAACCGGACTTACGCAGGCGCACCAAGAAATCCACTTCGTCTCCGCGCAGGAACAACTTGAGATCCGGGAGCCCCACGGTGAAGAACACCGACTCGTCCATGAGTGCGCCATTAAAAAAGGCCGCGTAGGAAGGAATAAACTCTAAAGGTTCAATGTCATCTCGAGAGTGAGTAATGCTCCCCTCGAGGCGGAACGGGAAGGAAAGCGTCCCGTGATCCTGCGGTGCCACGATCAGCGGGGACACCACCGCCAGACTCCGTTCGGCGGCAGCTCGGCGCAGGGTCCGCAAGCAGTTCTCGTCCTCCGGATGCGCGTCATCGTCCATGAGCCACACTTGGTCCGCGCCAGTGGACAGGGCGGTGAGAATTGCGAGCGAGAAACCACCCGCGCCACCCAGGTTCGCTTCCGAACGCAGGTAACGAAGCTCAAAGGCACCGTCGATTAACTCGCGGAGATGAGCCGCGTCCAGCGCCGCCTTGCCCGCGTCCACCAGACACAGACTGTCGATCGGATCGGATTGGCTCCTGAGGCCAACGATGAGCTGTTCAACATCGCGGGGACGGTCCTGCGTCACGCACGCGACACTGACGCGTTGGCTCTGCGCCGGGCGTGAACTGGCTCGAGTCATGATTGCTCCCGCGGAAAGTACTGTGAGGGACCTACAAATTCAGGCCCCGATGGACTCACGGATTCTATCAACGCGCGGCTGACAATCTCCCGGACACGGTCAGCGCGTGGTTGCTGCCGTACGATGAAGAAACCAATGTCGGGAGGAGATTCACCGTGACAGCTAGTAGCTGGCGAGTACTCGGAGCCACGGGCTTTGTGGGGTCGGCCATCACCACTGCCCTGCAGACCAAGAACATTGCCGTGACCCCGGTGTCCACGCCCCGGTTGGCCTCACCGGCCACGACCGTGCACCACGTGATCGAGCACGCCCATCGACTGGAGTCGGTCATCGATTACCTGGCCGATTCGTTTGCCGGCGCGGACATCGTGGTCAACGCCGCTGGCCTGGCCGCGCCCGACCAGACTCATCAGCAGTCCTTGACGGGCGCTAATGCTCTGCTCCCCGTTCTCGTTGCTCTGGCCGCGCACCGCACCGGTGTCCGCCGGGTCATTCACATCAGCTCGGCCTCCGTCCAGGGTGACGCCCCGGTACTGGACGAATCGATCCGCACCGCGCCGTTCTCTGCTTACTCCCTGTCCAAGGCGCTCGGTGAATCCGCCCTGTACCGCTTGCGCGCCGATTGGGAGGACCAGCCACACGCGCCGCACATCACGGTGTTGCGGGCAACCTCGGTCATGGGCAGCGGCCGACGCACCACGCGCTTGCTCGCCAAGTTCGCGTCCTCGGTGTTCTCCTCAGTCGCAGGTGACGGCACCGCACCCACGCCCGTGACCTCGGTCAAGGCCCTCGCCCAGTTCGCGGTGGCCGCGGGAGAGTTCCCGGAGCCGTTGCCAGCCGTGATTCTGCAGCCGTGGGAGGGTGCGACCACCGGGTCCGTTCTGCGCGACGCCGGTCACCGCCATCCGCTGCAATTGCCGCCGTTCCTGTGCCGTGCCGTGATCGACGCCGGATACTGGGTTTCTCGGCTGGCCAATAATCGTTTCAACGGAGCAATCCGCCGCCTGGAGGTCACCTGGTTCGGTCAACGGCAGGTGCCCGGGTGGGCCCACGAGAACGGCGTGATTCCCGAGCCCAATGTGCAAGAGGTGCTGCGTCAGGCGCATTTGTCGCTGGGTAAATAACCCCGGATAACAAAGACGAGGACCGCAACCGTTTCGGTTGCGGTCCTGGTCTTATCGTCGGAAGTTGCGCGGCGTTTCAGGCGCCGTTGACCAAGCGATTGGCCTCGTCCACACTCAGGGCGGCGGTGCCGCCCCATCGGGGCTGAGAAATATCCGCTCTGTTCCGATTCTGGTCCACCCGCGCGCCGGGTTTCGCAGTCGCGTTCTGCACCAACGCCCTAGCGACCTCGGCCTCGGGGGCTCCGGGTTCGACCAACGGCTCAGCGGCCGTCCCGCGAGAGACGCGGTCGCTCGCATCGCCCTGTTGGCGCCACCGGTCGATCGTGCGTTCCACTTCGGCTCGCGACGGCGACGCGGTCACGGTCACGTCGGCCGTGGTCTCCCCCGCTGCACCGTGTGTGTCGTCGTCACCGGCTCCCTCGCTCGGTGCATCGACATGGTCATGCTCACCGGTTTCGCCCCCATCACCGTGCTCCGCCGATGCATCATTGGAACCACCCACCGAATCGTCCCCACCATCAACGGTGGAAACCACGTTCCGTAAATCATCGAGACCGATGGCGCCCAGGCGCAACACCACGGGAACTTCACCGGTGCAATCGATAATGGTCGACGGAAGGCCGTCGGGATTTTCAGCTTGGTGGTCAGCGCTGGGGCGAGGACCGTCGTCGAGGTAGAGCGCTACCCTGTCCTGGAGCATGTCCTGAGCGTCATCCGCCGAGAGCGCGGCCGGCATGCCCGTGAGGTTCGCCGACGACACAGCCATGGGGCCGACCCGTTCGAGTACCTGGCGAGCGACGGGATCGTCCGGAACCCGCAGCGCCACGGTTCCGTGGGTCTCGCCAAGATCCCAGCCAAGGGTCGGCTGGGCCCAACACACGAGAGTGAGGGCACCCGGCCAGAATGCATCGGCCAGGGCGCGGGCCTCGTCCGACACCTGGTCGGCCAGCCCCTCCATGACTCCGGGATTGGCAATCAGCACGGGAGGGGGCATTTGGCGGGTACGGCCCTTGGCACCGAGTAGTGTCTGGACACCCATGGGGGAAAACGCGTCGCAACCGATGCCGTACACGGTGTCCGTGGGCAGGACGATGCATTCGCCGTCCGCCATCACACGGGCCGCGTGATCGATCGCGGCACCCATGGATTCCTGGTCTGCGCACTTGTACGTGGCACTCACGAGCGTCTCCTTAGCTCAACGTCTGGTGCTGGTCGGAGGTCGAATCGGGCCCGGGCCCCGGCCTGCGCGCGCCGGTCGCGCGGGGTTTTCCGGCGAGGTCGTAGTGTAATTGGATGTCCACGAACCCTCGGGCGGCGAGTTCACGTTCCATGGCCTCCACCTGAGATTCGGCGTGTTCCATGAACAGGGCGCCACCGGGCCGTAATAACCGCACCGCTGTGTCCATGGCAGCGCTTGGCAGGGCCATGCCGTGGTCCGCTCCCCCGTACAGGGCGGTGGGAGGGTCGTAATCCCTGACCTCGGGATCCGCGGGGATGTCCTCGGGCGGTACATAGGGGGGATTACTGACGACCACGCAAAAAGTCCCGGCGTACTCGGAGTCGTACTCCCGATAGTCGGTTCGGGTGAGCGTGACTTTGGAACCGCGGAGATTTCGCTGTGCCCATTCGAAGGCGGATTCCTCTTTTTCCACCGCGAAGACGCGTGTGGTGGGGTCCTCCGTGGCAATGGCCAGTGCGATGGCACCGGAACCCGTTCCCAGATCCACGACCCGGGGACGCGGAACTCCGGCTTCCCGCCACAACCGGGCCTCGTCCAAACTCAGTTGGACCAGGAGCTCAGTTTCCGGGCGGGGCACGAACACCCCGGGCCCCACTGATAGTTCGAGCTGTCGGAACGGGGCGTGACCGGTCAGGTGCTGCAACGGGATGCGCTGCGCGCGGCGGGCCACCAGTTCTCGGAAACCCGCGGGTTCGGGCGCCCCCAGGATGGCCTTGGCCTCGACCTCTCCCCTGCTCAGCCCCATGAGGTGAGCTGCGAGGAGCACGGCGTCGGTCTCGGGTGACGGCACACCGGCTCCCGCAAGCTCACCGTGCGCCCAACGCAGAGCCTGGGCAAGGGTAGCTTCCACCGCGGGTCAGTCCTGCTGTCCAGCCTGGTCTTGACCGAGGTGTTCCAAACGGGTCTTCTCGTCCAACTCGATCGCGGAGTTCACCACGGGCTCCAGGGCTCCGTCCAGTACCTGGTCCAGGTTGTAGGACTTGTACCCCGTGCGATGATCAGCAATGCGGTTCTCGGGGTAGTTGTAGGTGCGGATGCGCTCGGAACGGTCCACGGTGCGCACCTGCGACTTACGCACGGCCGCGTTCTCCGCGTCGATCTGCTCCTGCTGGTGGGCCAGGATGCGGGCCCGCAAAACGCGCATCGCGGCTTCGCGGTTCTGCAACTGGGACTTTTCGTTCTGCATGGCCACCACAATGCCCGTGGGCAAGTGGGTGATGCGCACGGCGGAGTCGGTGGTGTTCACGGACTGGCCACCGGGACCGGAGGAACGGTAGACGTCAATCTTCAGGTCGTTCTGGCTGATGTCGATCTCATCCGGCTCATCGACTTCCGGGAATACCAGAACACCGGCTGCCGAGGTGTGGACGCGCCCCTGGGATTCCGTGGCGGGCACACGCTGCACGCGGTGAACACCGCCCTCGTACTTCAACCGTGCCCACGCACCGTGCTCGGGGTCGTTGGAGGTGGACTTCACAGCCAGCTGCACGTCCTTGTAACCGCCCAACTCGGTGGGGGTGGACGAGAGCACCTCGGTCTTGAACTTGAGCGACTCCGCATAACGCATGTACATGCGCAGCAGGTCACCGGCGAACAGCGCGGACTCGTCCCCGCCTTCACCGGCCTTGATTTCAAGAATCACATTGCGGCCGTCATCCGGATCCCTGGGGATCAGTTTGCGGCGCAGCACTTCCTGGGCGGTCTCCAGTTCGGCTTCCAGAGGGGCAACCTCCGCGGCCAGTTCCGGGTCCATGTCGCCGAGCTCACGCGTTGCTTCAAGGTCCTCGGAAAGCTGTTCCACCCGTCGATGGGCTTCGACAATGCCGTTGAGTTCGGAGTACCGCCGGCCCAGTTTGCGGGCCTTGCCCGCATCTGCGTGCACGGCGGGATCCGCCAGTTCACGCTGCAGCTGAGCATGCTCATCCAGCAGCGGCTGAACGGGATCGGACATTGAAGGGTCTCCTATCGACGGGTGGAACGGAACTGCGACGAGTTCTCGCTAGTCCTTGCCGTTGGCCAGCGTGGTCTTCTGAACCTGCAGCAGGAACTCAGTGTTGGACTGCGTGTCACGCAACTTGTTGGTGAGCAGTTCCAGAGCCTGCTGCTGTTCCAGACCGGACAGCACGCGACGCAGCTTCCACATGATCTTGATCTCGTCTGCGGAGAGCAAGTTCTCCTCGCGGCGGGTGCCGGAAGAGTTGACGTCCACCGCGGGGAAGATACGACGGTCCGCCAGCTGGCGGGACAGGCGCAGTTCCATGTTGCCGGTGCCCTTGAACTCTTCGAAGATGACCTCGTCCATCTTGGAACCGGTCTCCACGAGAGCCGTGGCCAGAATGGTGAGCGAGCCACCGTTCTCGATATTGCGTGCGGCTCCGAAGAACTTCTTGGGCGGGTACAGCGCCGCCGAGTCCACACCACCGGACAGAATGCGTCCGGAGGCGGGAGCGGAGAGGTTGTATGCACGGCCCAGGCGGGTCATGGAGTCCAGCAGGACCACCACGTCCATACCCATTTCCACCAGGCGCTTTGCGCGCTCGATGGCCAGCTCGGCCACGGTGGTGTGGTCGTCTGCGGGACGGTCGAAGGTCGAAGCGATGACTTCACCCTTGACCGTGCGCTGCATGTCGGTGACTTCCTCGGGACGCTCGTCCACGAGCACCATCATGAGGTGCACCTCGGGGTTGTTGGTGGTGATCGCGTTGGCGATCGCCTGCAACATGAGGGTCTTACCGGCCTTGGGCGGGGACACGATCAAACCGCGCTGGCCCTTACCGATGGGTGCCACCAAATCGACCACGCGGGGACCGATCTTCTTGGGCTCGGTCTCCAGGCGCAGACGCTCCTGCGGGTACAGCGGTACCAGCTTGGAGAAGTCGGTGCGGTCCTTGTTCTCCTCGGGCTTGCGGCCGTTGACGGAGGTCAACTGCACGAGCGCGGAGAATTTCTGACGCGAGCTGTTGTGCTGTTCGCCTTCGCGCGGTGCACGGATGGCACCCACAATGGCGTCGCCCTTGCGCAGGTTGTTCTTCTTGACCTGGGACAGGCTCACGTACACGTCGGACGGGCCCGGGAGGTAACCCGAGGTGCGCACGAACGCGTAGTTGTCGAGCACGTCCAGGATGCCCGCCACGGGCAACAGGACGTCGTCCTCGGTGATCTCCACGTCATCCACGTCAGGGCCGTTGTTGCGGTTACGACGGTTACGACGTTCGTTGCGATCGTTAAGGTCATTGCGATCGTTGCGATTGCGGTTACGACGGTTGCGACGCGAGTTGCCATCACGATCGTTGCCGTCGTTGTGACGGTCGTTGCGATCATTGCGGCCGCGGTTACCGCGCTCGTTACGGTCGTTACGGTTCTGACCGTCCTGCGAGGAATCCTTGCGGTTAGAGTCCTGCTTGTCGTCGTGCGAACCCTTGTCATCGCGGGACGAGTTGTCCTGGTCGTTGGACCCGGACTTGTCATCGCGGGAGTTGTTGCCGTCCTTGCGGTCGCCACGATCATTGCGATCATTGCGGTTGCCGCGCGAGCGCTGGTTACGGTTGCCACGATTCGAGGAATCCTTGGAGTCCTCGTTCTGCTGGTTCTGAGAGTTATCGGACTGCTCGCCCTGGTTCTCCTGACCGGAGTCCTTGGACTGCTGATCCTGGTTGTCCTGCTGGTCCGAATCCTTCTGGTTCTGATTACGGGAACGATCCCCGCGGCCGGAAGCGGATGCACGGCGGGAACGGCGCGAACCGGACTGACGCTCGTTCTGTCCCGAGCGGTTCTCGCCCTGGGAGTCGCTCTTCTGGTCATCGCCCTGGTTCGCGGAACCCGAAGCGGCGTCGGCGGACTTCTCGTCCTGAGCCGGCGCGGCGCTTTCCTTGGGCGCGTCCTTGGAGTCCGCGGAATCCGACGACGACGCACGGCGGGTCGATGCCTTGCGCGCGGTTTCCGAGATCTTTTCCTCCACGGCCTTGTCGCGTTCGGCTACGGCTCCGCCACGCTGGTGGGCCTCGATGGCCTCCACGAGCAGTGACTTGCGCATGCGACGAGCGCCGGTGATACCCAGCTGGGAGGCGAGGGCCTGCAACTGAGCAAGTTTCAGCCCGGACAAACCAGTGTTCTGGGGCTTAGAGTTTTCCGTTCCCTGTTCGGGGGCGGTGGTTTCTGTCACGAAGGTTCCTTCTGACTCGATGGGGGCCGTGGCAATGACATCGCACACTGACCCGACGATATTGTTGTGGGCCGCCAACTGCGGGCCACGTTGAATGCGTGCAGAGTGCACGCGAGAAATCAGCAATGAGGTCCTCTGATTCCTTTACTGCACCAGTGCCGGTCACATGAGAGAAGTGACCTGGTCAGCAGGAAAAGGAATCGCATTGAGGCGACGCATTCGAACAACAGTGACGCCCGGTCACGATTGCTGACTCGAATGCGGGACTCCGCTTGAACCGCGTGGGCGAACCCAGGGCCTATTGCGTGGATACGCCCACTTTAGCACCCTCAGCGGGAACGCGTAGTGCCATAACACGCCACGACACGTCCGCACTGTTGTGGGTATGGGCCTCAGATTCCGGATCCGAGGTGATTTCTTCGATCGCCGAAATCACCCGTTCCGCTTCCTGTGTGCCGTTGGCAAGGGTGAGGACAGTGGGTCCGGCACCGGAGATCAATGCCGCGAACCCGCGCTCACGCAGCTGCGTCATCAATTCGAAGCTCGGGCCCATGGCCTGGGCACGGTACGGCTGATGGAGCAGGTCGAACGTGGCGGGCAACAGGTATTCCGGACGATGACTCAGCGCCTCGACCAAGAGTGCGGCGCGCCCGGCGGTGACCGCCGCGGTGCGGTGGGCCACCGAATCCGGCAGCAATCCTCGTGCCACAGAAGTGGCCACCTCGAAGTCCGGAATTGCCATGACGGGAATGACGTCCTCGTGGACGCGCACGGGCACGCTCACGAATTGACCGTCCTGTTCGAAGGAGACCGTGAGCCCCCCGTACAGGGTGGGCGCCACGTTGTCAGGGTGGCCTTCCAGCTGGGAGCACACCTGCAGCACGGCGTGGTCGTCCAGTCGTGTGCCCTCGGAGAGCAATGCATTGGCAGCGAGTACACCCGCCACCACGGCTGAAGCGGACGAGCCCATGCCGCGCCCGTGGGGAATCTGGTTGTGTGCCTTCAACCGGAGGCCGGGCAACGAACCTGCACCGGCGGCGTCGAAAACCGCCTGCATGGAGCGAACCACCAAATGATCCGCGGTCCGCGGCACGTTCTCCGAACCTTCGCCCGAAAGCTCGAATTCGAGACCGGAGTCGATACGGGTCACGGCGAGTTCGTCGTAGTACCCGAGGGCAAGTCCCAGGGTGTCGAAGCCCGGTCCCACGTTGCCGGTGGATCCTGGAACCCGCACCGAGACGGTAGTTCCGGGTCCGGCCACTGCCTGTTCGTTCACGACGTCGGTCACTCCAGCCCCAGGGCCGCCGCCACGGGGACGACGTCGAACGGAACGCGCTTGGGCTCCACGGCGCTGGGATCCTCGGCCTCCGCGCCCTTGATGGCCCACTGCGGGTCCTTCAGGCCGTGACCGGTCACGGTGATCACGATGGTCTTGCCGCTGGGCACCTCGCCCGCGCGCTGCTTCTTGAGCAGGCCGGCCACGCCTGAGGCGGAACCGGGCTCCACGAACACGCCCTCGCGCGAGGACAACCAGCGGTGGGCTTCGATGATCTGCTCATCGGTGACGGAATCGATCAATCCGCCGGACTTGTCACGAGCCGCAATTGCGGTGTCCCAGGAGGCAGGGTTGCCGATCCGGATGGCGGTGGCAATCGTCTCGGGCTCGGTCACGGGGTGACCCAGCACGAGCGGGGCAGCGCCGGCAGCCTGGAAACCCCACATGGTGGGCGTGTGAGTGGACACGGGGTCCAGGATTTCGCCGGAGGTTGCCGGGGTCTCCGCCGCGTATTCCTTGTAGCCCTTCCAGTACGCGGTGATGTTGCCCGCGTTTCCGACCGGGAGCACGTGGATGTCAGGGGCGTCGCCCAGGGTGTCCACAACCTCGAACGCCGCCGTCTTCTGACCTTCGATGCGGTACGGGTTGACCGAGTTCACCAGGAACACCGGGTAGGACTCCGAGAGTTTGCGCGCGACTTCCAGGCAATTGTCGAAGTTGCCTTCGATCTGGATGATGTCCGCACCGTGTGCAACGGCCTGGGACATCTTGCCCATGGAAATCTTGCCCTCGGGCACGAGCACGGCACAGCGCATCCCGGCCTGCTTGGCATAGGCCGCGGCAGCCGCGGAGGTGTTGCCGGTCGAGGCGCACACCACGGCCTCCGCGCCCTCTTCCTTGGCCTTGGTGATGGCCATGGTCATGCCGCGGTCCTTGAAGGAGCCGGTGGGATTCATACCCTCGAACTTGAGCCACACGGAGCTGCCGGTCAGCTCGGACAGGGCACGAGCCTGGATCAGCGGCGTGCCACCCTCACCCATGGTGATGACCTCGGTGGCCTCGGTGACCGGCAAGCGGTCCTTGTACTCGTTGATGACGCCCTGCCAGACGTGTGCCATGCCGGTTTCTCCTCGACGCTGTGTGACGGTGGGTGGCTGAGCACCCGTTTCAAATTGTTGGACGCCCCGCGGGGCGGTGGAATTAGTCGCCGGTCTCCACGGGAATCACCGAGAGCACCTCGGCCACCACGGGCAACTCTCGCAGTGCGCCCACGGTGTCCATCAGATCACGGTGGCGGCCCGTGTGAGTCACCAGACGCAGCACGGAGATGGCCTGGTCCTTGGTGTCCTCGGTCTGGTGCATGGTGGAGATCGAAACCCCGTGGTCCGCGAAGACTTGGGCGATCTGAGCCAGCACACCCAATCGGTCCTTCACGGTCACGGTGATGGCCATGCGCGTGGTCACGTTGTCCATGGACACGGCGGGCAGCTTGGCGTGATCGCTCAGCGGGATGCCCTCGGCACCGCGCGCAATCGCGCGAGCGGCGGACACCAGGTCGCCCAGAACGGCCGACGCCGTGGGCTCACCTCCAGCGCCCTGGCCGTAGAACATGAGCGAGCCGGCGTTCTCTGCCTCGACGAAGACCGCGTTGTACGCACCGTGCACTCCCCCGAGTACGTGATTGCGGGGAATCATCACTGGGTTGACGCGCAGGTTCACGCCCTCCTCGGTGCGCTCACCCACGGACAGCAGCTTGATGACGTAACCGGCTTCGGCCGCGGTGGCGACATCTTCCGCGGTAACCGCGGTGATGCCCTCACAGTGGACGTCGTCCAGGGTGAACGTCGAGTGGAAAGCGAGCGAGGCAAGCACGGCGGCCTTGGCGGCGGCGTCGTGACCCTCGACATCGGCGGTGGGATCGGCCTCGGCGTAACCCAACTCCTGGGCCTCGGCCAGGGCGTCGTCGAACGCCGCGCCCGTGGTGTCCATCTGGTCCAGGATGAAGTTGGTGGTGCCGTTCATGATGCCCAGGAAGCGGGTGACCTTGTCGCCGGCCAGCGAGTCCCGCATGGGGCGAACGATCGGGATGGCGCCGGCCACGGCGGCCTCGTAGGACAGCTGGGAACCGGACGCAGCGGCGGCGTCCTGGAGCTCACGGCCGTGGGCGGCAAGCAACGCCTTGTTACCGGTCACCACGCTGGTACCGGCGTTGAGCGCACGCAGAATACGTGTCCGGGCGGGCTCGATGCCGCCGGTCAGCTCCACCACGATGTCCGCGGCGTCGATTACGGAATCCGCGTCCGTGGTCAACAAATCGCGCGGAATCTCATAATCTCGCGGCGCGTCCACGTTACGCACGGCCACGCCCACGAGATCGAGCGTGACGCCCGAGCGCAGGGCCAGCTCGTCCTTGGAATCGAGCAGCACGCGGGCTACCTGGGAACCCACGGTGCCGGCGCCCAGGAGGGCAACCTTCAAGTGGGGTGTCTCTTGGTGCGAAGTCGCTGAAGTAGTCATTGCTCCTGATATTCCTTGGGGGCTTATTCGGCGCTCGCGCCGGTGTCCCGGGCCAGCAGATCGTCGACGGTCTCGGTACGGATCAGCACCTGGACCCGTCCTTGAGAGTCCACGCTGATCATTCCTGGTCGCGTGAGCCAGTTGTAGTTGCTGGACAGAGCCCAGCAGTACGCACCGGTCACGGGTACCACCAGCAGGTCACCGGCCGTGACATCCGCCGGCAGGTAAACGTCCCGCACCACGATGTCACCGGATTCGCAGTGTTTCCCGACCACGCGGCTGAGCACGGGATCCGCATCCGAGACGCGGTTGGCGAGCACAGCGGTGTAATCGGCGTCGTAGAGGACCGGGCGGGCGTTGTCGCTCATGCCACCGTCCACGGAGACGTAGCGGCGCTCCACACCGGGGCTGACGGTCACGGTCTTCACCGTGCCCACTGTGTACACGGTGCAACCGGAAGGACCCGCAATGAAGCGGCCGGGCTCGAACGAAAGGTGCGGAAGCGGCAACTCGGAATTCTTGAGCAGACCGGCGAGGTGCTCAGCGAGATCCGTGGCGATCGACTCAGCCGTACGGGGTTCGTCCGCACTCGTGTAGGCCACACCGTGACCGCCACCCAGATCCAGTTCGGGCAGCACCGTTGACCAGCGCTCGGCCACGGTTTCGCGCAGGGCCAGCACGCGCTCGGCGGCCTGGCCAAAACCTTCCGCCGCGAAGATTTGGGATCCGATGTGGCAGTGCAGTCCGCGTAGGTCCAGGTGTTCCCGCAGCGCCACGCACTGGGCGAGAGCCTGCAGTGCGGGCGAGTCCTCCCCCTCGACGGAAGGATTGAGCGACAGCCCGAACTTCTGGTCCTCGTGGGCCGTGGCGATGAACTCATGGGTCGAGGCGTGCACACCCGGGGTCACGCGCAACATGATGGGAGCGCGCACCGCAAGCTTCTGCGCGAGGTCCGCAACCAGCTGGATCTCCGGAAGGGAGTCCACCACGATGCGCCCCACACCTGTGTCCAGCGCGCGAGTGATCTCCGCGGCAGACTTGTTGTTACCGTGCAACGCGATCTTGGAAGGATCCACTCCGGCGCGCAGCGCGACTTCGAGTTCACCGCCGGACGCGGTGTCCACGTTGAGACCCTCGTCCTGGGCCCACCGTGCCACGTGCGTGTTCAAGAGTGCCTTGGACGCGTAGTAGACCTCCACGTCAACGCCCAGGGGAGAGAACGCGGCTTCGAAAGCCTCGCGGAACCCGCGGGCGCGGGAGCGGAAAGTGTCTTCCGAGATCACGTAGCTCGGTGAGCCGTAACGCTCCGCCAGTTCGGTCACGGACACGCCGTCCACGGTGACGCAGCCGCGATCATCACGGTCGTACTGCCCGGTGAAGACCTTGGGGTCCAGTGCGGCGTTGTCTTCGGGGACGGTCAGCCATCCCGGCGCCAGCGGGTGGGCGTTGTCTGTTGAACTCACGACATCACATCCGTTCCGGCGCACCGACGCCCAGCAGGGTCAGGCCGTTGGCCAGGACCTGCTGCACGGCGTCGTTGAGCCACAAGCGAGAGTTGTGTACCGGTTCGACCGGGCCGCCGCCCTGGGGTGCCACGCGGCACACGTCGTACCAGCGGTGATAGGTGCCCGCCAGAAGTTCCAGGTGGCGGGCCACGCGGTGCGGTTCGCGCAGTTCGGCGGCCTGGGCGACCACGGAGGGGTACTGCCCCAATGCGGCGAGCAGGTCTGCTTCGCGAGCGTGATCGAGCAGAGCGGCGTCGAAAAGATCCGATCCGTCCTCTGCCACGCGACGCACCCCGGCGGCCTCAGCGTTGCGCTGCACGGCGCAGGTGCGGGCGTGGGCGTACTGGACGTAGAACACGGGGTTCTCGTTGGAGCGCTTGGTCAGCACATCCAGGTCGATGTCGATATTGGAGTCCACCGAGTAACGGGTCAGGGAGTAGCGCGCGGCGTCCACCCCCACGACCTCCACGAGGTCCTCCATGGTCACCACGGTGCCGGCACGCTTGGACATGCGCACGGCCACGCCCTCGCGGACCAGATTGACCATTTGGCCGATCAGCACCTCCACGCGCTCCGGGGAATCCCCCAGCGCTGCGGCGACAGCCTTCAGCCGAGCCACGTAGCCGTGGTGATCCGCGCCCAGCATGTAGATGCACAAATCCGCCCCGCGGCCGCGCTTGTCCTTGAAGTAGGCGATGTCACCGGCAATGTAGGCGGCGTTACCGTCCGACTTGATGACCACGCGGTCCTTGTCGTCGCCGTAGTCCGTGGACCGCAGCCACCAGGCGCCGTCCTTGAAGTACATGGCGTCCGAGTCCTTGAGCTGTTCGACCAGCTGCTCGACCTGTCCACCTTCGAACAGGGAGTTCTCATGGAAGAAGACATCGAAGTCCACCCCGAACTCGTGCAGTGAGGACTTGATCTCCTGGAACATCAGCTCCACACCGTTGGCGCGGAAGACTTCCTGCGGATCCTCGGACTCCAAGGCGTCAGGGTGCTGCTCAAGCACACGCTGGGCGATGTCCGAGATGTACTGTCCGCCGTAACCGTCCTCGGGTGCGTCCTCGTTACGGGCACGAGCCAGCAGTGAACGCGCGAACCGGTCGATCTGCGCACCGTGGTCGTTGAAGTAGTACTCGCGAGTGACCTGGGCACCCTGCGACTGCAGGACGCGGGCCAGCGAATCGCCCACGGCAGCCCAGCGGGTACCGCCCAGGTGAATGGGACCCGTGGGATTGGCGGAGACGAATTCCAGGTTGATGGCAGTGCCGCTCAGAACGTCAGAGGTGCCGTAGGAGACGCCCTGCTCGACGATCGACTGCGCGAGCTCACCGGCCGCGGCGGCCTCGAGCTTAATGTTCAGGAAGCCGGGACCGGCGATGTCCACGGCGGCCACGCCGGGCACATTGCTCAAGCGCTCGACCAGGATCTCGGCGATCTCACGGGGCTTGCGACCGAATCTCTTGGACGCCTGCATGGCCACGGTGGTGGCCCAGTCCCCGTGTTCACGATTCTTGGGGCGCTCGACCTTCGCTTCGGGAAGCTCTGCACCGTCCACCAGGGTCAGATCACCGGCGGCTACGGCCTCGTGCAGGCATGCGGATACGGCAGCGGAAAGTTCTTCAGGAGTCACCGGACCAGTGTAACGGGACGAACCGCGCCCACCGATTCGAGTCAATTCGACTGCGGTGACGAACCTGCTAATATCGATCGAGTTGTTCACGGCCCGATCCAAGGGACCGCAAGACAGCCCCCGCCCGCGTAGCTCAGGGGATAGAGCGTCTGCCTCCGGAGCAGAAGGTCGTAGGTTCGATTCCTATCGCGGGCACTTTTTCGTTTAACGGCCCTTCTGGCGCCGACGACGCCGCCGCGTCACCCCGCCCCGCTCACCTCGCCTGCGCGCTGACGTACCGAGTAGAAAACCCCCGAACCGTTCGTTCGGGGGTTTTATCGTTCAGTCGCGATCGTTGTCGCTGTGGCGCTGCCGGGCTCGCAGCTGCGGGTTCAGCTCCAGGGGGTCGTAGTCGTGGAGCATCTCCCCCTCGCCGAATTGCTCGGCCACGTAGTCGTCCTCAGGATTGTGCGCCGGGGCGGAGGTGCGCCGCCGCGCCATGCCGATGATGCTCAGCACCCCGCCGATCAGCAGGGTGCCGAAACCCACGATGATCGTGGCCAGCGCGCTGCCCGTGAGTGGCACGGACGCGGTTTCCGAGGCTGCCCTCCCCAGGTGCACCAGCGCCGGCGGGAGGGTGAAGATACACACGAACAGGGCCAGCAGACCAGCCAGAGAGATCATTGATGTGGTGCGCTGGCGCCTGTTCGTGTTCACGGTGACTACTGTTTTCCTTGCTCTGTGACGCGGACTGTTTCTAGCAGCGTAGCGTCATCGAGTGTGGGTTCCCCGCTGACCGTTTGCAGTTTCTGGAACTCGGACAGCAGATCGGACACGGTGGATCTGGACTTCTGCTCCTCATTCAACTCGAACAAGATCTTGCCCTCGTGCATCATGATCAACCGGTTCCCCAGACGCAGGGCCTGTTCCATGTTGTGGGTGACCATGATGGTCGTCAGATGCTGTTCGGCCACCATGCGCTCGGTCAGCTCCGTCACGTGCTTGGCACGCTGTGGGTCCAACGCGGCGGTGTGCTCGTCCAGGAGCAGAATCTCCGGTGAGGAGAATGTGGCCATCAGCAGGGACAGCGCTTGGCGCTGGCCGCCGGACAACAGTCCGACCTTGGCGCCCAGCCGATTTTCCAGTCCCAGTTCCAACTTGGCCAGTTCATCCCGGAACTGTTGTTTCCGCGAGCGCGTGACGCCCATGGACAGCCCTCGGGACTTGCCGCGCCGTGAGGCAATGGCCATGTTCTGTTCGATCGTCAGGTTGGGTGAGGAACCCTTCATGGGGTCCTGGAACACTCGAGAGATCCAGCGGGCCTTCCGGTGCTCTCCCAGCTTGGTGACCTGCTCACCGGAGACCTCGATGCTCCCCGTGTCCGGGATGATCGTCCCGGACACGGTATTGAGCATCGTGGACTTTCCGGCGCCGTTGGAGCCGATCACGGTGACGAAGTCCCCCGGTTCCACGGTCAGGCTGACGCCGTCCAGGGCCACGCGTTCGTTGACGGTGCCGGCGAAGAACGTTTTTCGCACGTCGTTGATGGTCAACATGGGTTATCGCCCCTCTCCGGTTCGGCCGCCCACGGTGGCAGGTGTCCCTGCACCGGGTTCCACGTCGGTTTGAACCTTTCGCGCTTCGCGATCCTTGCGACGCGCGTTCCAGCGTTTGAAGAACGTCAACTGCGGCAACACGAGCGCAATGACCACCAGCACGGCGGAGATCAACTTCATGTCGGACGGGTTGAGTCCCAGTTGCAGGGCCGCGGTGATGACCAGTCGGTACAACACGGATCCGAAGATCACGGCAGCGGTCGCGATGACCACCGTGCGCGTTCCGAAGATGCCCTGACCCAGGATCACGGAGGCCAGACCCACCACGATCAGACCGATACCCATGCCGATGTCCGCGAAGCCCTGGTACTGGGCCACCAGGGCGCCGGACAGGCCCACCATGCCGTTGGACAGGCACAATCCCAGAATCTTCTGGTTGTCCGTGTTCACCCCGAAGGACCGAATCATGTCCGGGTTGTCACCGGTGGCTTGCATGGCCAGTCCGGCATCCGTGTAGAGGAACCAGTCGAGCACGACCTTGACCAGTAGAACCCCTGCCAGCAACAGGAGCACACCCACAACGGATCCCTGCAGGCCCGCATCACGCAGCGGCGTGAACACGGTGTCTTCAC
This sequence comes from Kocuria atrinae, assembly GCF_039531425.1. Taxonomy (NCBI): domain Bacteria; kingdom Bacillati; phylum Actinomycetota; class Actinomycetes; order Micrococcales; family Micrococcaceae; genus Kocuria; species Kocuria atrinae. Next base: position 78,730 of record NZ_BAAAQA010000002.1, on the reverse strand, counting down.
GCAGCAGGGCGAGGTTGGCCTTGCCGTCCATCACCCTGAGGTTGATGGAGTACAAGGCGGTCATGGTCAAAATGCCGGCCAGCAAGCCATTGATGTGGGCTTTGGTGTGCAGCAGACCCGTGATGAGACCCGCGAGCGCACCGGCGAAGAATCCCGCAATGGTGCCCAGCCAAGGGCTGCCACCACCCAGGATGATCATGGCCGCGGTGGCGGCCCCAGTGGTGAAGGACTGATCCACCGTGAGGTCCGGGAAGTCCAACACACGAAACGTGAGGTAGACGCCCAGGGCCATCACGGCGTAGATCAGGCCGAGTTCGATTCCAGCAATCATGAATGCTTACTCGATTACGGTGTCGGCGGAATCACGCAGTTCTTGCGGGATCTCGATGCCCATGGCTTCAGCGGCCTTGGCGTTGATGATCAGCTGGGTCTCGTTCTGGGACTCGACGGCCATCTCGGCGGGGTCCGCGTCCTCGTTGAGGATGCGCAGGGCCATTTCACCGGTCTGCTTGCCGAGCTCCTCGTAGCTGATGCCCTGGGTCGCCAAGCCACCACGGTCCACGGAGTCGCCCTCGCCCACGATCAGCGGGATCTTCTTGGATTCGGCGGCACCGACCACTGCTTCGAGACCGGCCACCACCTTGTTGTCGGTAGGCACGTAAATGGAATCCGTGTCGAAGGACTCGGCGGCCTGTGCGACCTCCGCGGTGGTGGTCACGGTCTTCTCTTCCACGCTGAGGCCCTCGGCCTCGGCGGCCTTCTTGGCCTCCTCCACCTGAACCTGCGAGTTGGTCTCACCGGAGCTGTAAATGATGCCCACGGACTTGGCGTCCGGGTCGAACTGCTTGATGAGCTTGATCTGCTCGTCAACCGGGTTCATGTCCGTGGTTCCGGTGATGTTGGCCCCGGGCGCGTCCATGGAGTCCACGAGTCCGGCGTCCACGGGATCGGTGACGGCGGTGAACAGCACGGGCTTGTCGGTGACGGCTTGCGCCAGGGACTGGGCCGTGGGGGTGGCGATACCGAGGATCAGATCGTTATCTGCCGAAGCGAAGTTTGAGGCGATGTTGGTTGCGGTGGCCTGGTCACCCGAGGCGTTCTGTACGTCCAGGGTCAGGTTGTCACCTTCGGTGTAGCCGCCCTCATCCAGGGCGGAGACGAAGCCCTCGCGGGCGGCATCGAGCGATGGGTGTTCCACGAACTGAGCGATCCCCACGGAGATTTCCTGGGGTCCCTCGGACTGGCCGTCGCCGCCGCCTGAACCGCAAGCGGTCAGGACCAGAGCGGAAGCGGCGGCCGCTGCCGTGAGCGAAAGAGTGCGCTTCATGATGGTGGGCGTCCTTTCAAGACAAATGATGGTGCCTGGATATTACCTGCCGTTCGGTCTAAAAATGAGACGTGGCACACATTTGATATGCGATCGTGTTCTGACCGGGCACCATGCGGAGCGTCGTGTGCCGCCCGGGGCCCGTAGACTGGGGCGTTGACATGACTGAGTCCAGCACCACGCCCCGCATCGTGTACCCCCAGAATCTTCCGGTCAGCGCCCGCCGAGACGACATCAGCGCTGCCATCCGCGATCACCAAGTGGTGGTCGTGGCCGGCGAAACCGGTTCCGGTAAAACAACACAGCTGCCGAAAATGTGCCTGGAGCTCGGCCTGGGTGAGAACGGTTTGATCGGCCACACCCAACCGCGCAGGATCGCAGCCCGCTCGGTCGCCGAGCGCATTGCTCAGGAGATGGGCGAGTCGGTCGGGCAAACCGTCGGATACCAGGTCCGCTTCACCTCGGAGGTCGGTAAGGACTCCAAGGTCAAGCTCATGACCGACGGCATCCTGCTGGCAGAGATCAGCCACGACCCCATGCTGCGCCGCTACAACGCGATCATCATTGACGAGGCCCACGAGCGTTCGCTCAACATCGATTTCTTGCTGGGGTACTTCAAGCGGCTGCTCCCCCGCCGCCCGGACCTCAAACTCGTTATTACCTCCGCCACCATTGACCCCGAGCGGTTCGCGGAGCACTTCGCTGAGCCCGCCCAGGACGGTGGAGATGAGCAGCCCGCGCCCATCATCGAGGTCTCCGGTCGAACTTATCCGGTCGAGGTCCGCTACCGCCCCCTCGCCCAGCCCCGCACCGGGGACGGCGGCGATGACGAGGCGGATACCGGTGACGGACTGGAGGACGAGGACCGCGATCCCATCGACGCCGTATGCGACGCCGTGGTGGAACTCGCTGCCGAGCCGCCCGGCGACATCCTGATCTTCTTCGCCGGCGAGCGCGAAATCCGTGACGCCCAGGACGCGCTGGCCAAGGTCATCGACCGCAATCGTTCGTTGGCCGGCACCGAATTACTCCCGCTGTTCGGGCGGCTCTCCATGGCCGAGCAGAATCGGGTGTTCGCGCAGTCCTCCAAACGCCGGATCGTGCTCGCGACCAACGTGGCGGAGACTTCGCTGACGGTTCCCGGCATCAAATATGTGATCGACCCGGGCACAGCCAGGATCTCCCGCTATTCGGCGCGCACCAAGGTCCAGCGTCTGCCCATCGAGCGCATTTCCCAGGCGTCCGCGCGGCAGCGGGCCGGTCGTTGCGGCCGTGTCTCGGACGGTGTGTGCATCCGGCTGTATTCCGAGGAGGACTTCGAGTCCCGTCCCGAATTCACCGATCCCGAGATCCTGCGCACCAATCTGGCCGCGGTCATCTTGCAGATGATCTCCGTGGGCGTGGTGCGTGAGCCCTCGGACATCTCCGATTTCCCCTTCGTCCAAAAACCGGATTCTCGCGCCGTCAAGGACGGCGTGGTGCTCTTGCGCGAACTCGGGGCCTTGCGCTCCGGCGGGCAGAGCGAGCCACGCGAGCAGGCGACGTCGCCCGGTCGCGGCCGGTCCCGGGGACGACGCCGCCGTGGTCGGCAGAATTCGCCGCTCACCCAGGCCGGTCGTGTCCTGGCGGCTCTGCCCGTGGATCCGAGGCTGGGGCGCATGATCGTGGAGGCGCAGCGCCGTGGCTGCACTCGAGAGGTCATGGTGCTTGCCGCCGCGCTCACCGTGCAGGATCCGCGAGAACGGCCCTTGGAACATCGCCAGGCCGCGGACGAGTTCCACAAGCGGTTCAAGGACAAGACGTCCGACTTCATGTCCTTCGGACTGCTGTGGCAATACATCCAGGAGCAGCAGCACGAGCTGTCATCCTCGCAGTTCCGCAAACTGTGCAAGCGTGAGTACCTGAATTTCCTGCGCATTCGTGAATGGCAGGATCTTTACGCCCAGCTGCGGCAGATCGGCCGTGAGGTGGGAATTGATCCCGGTAAATCGCGTGAGATCGACGTGGCCGGCAATCAGGACGCCATTCACCAGAGCCTGTTGTCCGGTCTGCTGAGCCAGATCGGTGTGCGCGATGAACGCACGCGCGACTACCGAGGGGCCCGCGGCACCAAGTTCGCGATCTTCCCCGGCTCGGCGTTGTTCAAGACCTCCCCGGACTGGGTCGTCTCCGCCGAGCTCGTGGAGACCTCGCGACTGTGGGCGCGCACCAACGCGAGCATCAATCCAGAATGGGTCGAGGAACTTGCCCCGGACCTGGTCAAGCGCAATTACTCGGAGCCACACTGGTCCCGCTCACGCGGCGCCGTAATGGCTTACGAAAAGGTCACGCTGTACGGTTTGCCGCTCGTGACCGAACGGGCCGTGCAGTTCTCCAAGGTCGACCCGGAGCTCTCCCGTGAACTGTTCATCCGCCATGCCCTGGTCGAGGGTGACTGGCAGACTCGGCACCGCTTCTACAAACGCAATCAGCAACGCCTGGAGCGCGTGGAAGAACTCGAGAACCGCATGCGTCGAAAAGATCTGCGCGTGGACGATCAGGTGATGTTCGACTTCTACAATGAGCGCATTCCCGCGGATGTGGTGTCCCAGCGCCACTTCGACGCGTGGTGGAAGAAAACCCGCGGCAGCAATGAACATCTGCTGGACCTGGACCCGGATGCGCTGATCGCCCCCGAGGTCGCAGAACTCGACACCCAATCCTTCCCGCGGGCCTGGAATGTGGCGTCCCCGGACGGCATCCTGTCGCTGGACCTGGATTACGAGTTCTCCCCCGGTTCGGACACCGCGGACGGTGTGACAGTGCGCGTGCCCGTGCTGTTCCTGGATCGACTGGCCCCGGAGCAGTTCGAGTGGCACATCCCCGGTCTGCGTACCGAGTTGGTCACCGCACTCATCAAGTCCCTGCCCAAGGCCGTGCGACGCAATTTCGTGCCCGCACCGGATATGGCGGCCACCGCGGTGGACGTGCTGTCCGCGGAGTTCTCGCCGGAAACGGACTCCCTGCTGGAATCCCTGGCCACGGTGCTGCGCAGACTGCGCGGGCACCAGGTGCACGCCACGGACTTCCAGCCAGAGGTGCTCCCGGCTCACCTGCGTATGAACTTCGAGGTGCGCGACGCCCGCAACAAGGTACTCGGTACCGGCGAGGACCTCACCGAACTCAAGGAACGGCTCCGCCCACAGATCCGCCGTGCCCTGGCCGATTCCCTGGGTAGCGCGGCTTCCCAACTGGCGGACTTCGCCAACGCCGCCGACGCCGCCGGTGGTACCTCAGGTGCGCAGCAACCCGGCAAGCCCGGGACACCGCGCCCGGGCGCGAAGGGACGCGGTGGGCCAGGCAGTAAGGGTGGCGGAGCGGCGTCGTCGGTGGACAGCCTGGAACGCACGGGGCTGACGGCGTGGCCCGAGAAGGACCCGCCGCGGTCGGTGCAGACCCAAGTGGCCGGGCAGACCATTACCGGCTATCCCACGCTCATGGTGCGCCGGGACAAGCCCGACGCCAAGACCGGGAAGGGCGCACCGCAAGAACCCACCGTGGACCTGCGTATCCTCACCCAGCAGGACGAACAACGTTCCGCGCAGCGCCACGGGGTGATTGCGTTGTTGGAACGCACGCTGCCATCCGTGCATCGCTACGTGGTGGATCACCTGAGTCAGCGGGAACGGCTGATCTTCACGCAGAATCCGCACGGTTCCGTGGACGCGCTCATCCGCGATTGCACCGTGGCCGCAATCGACCGTCTGGTGCCCGAGGAACCGCCCTTCACCCAGGCCGAGTTCGACGAGTTGGCCGTGCACGTGCGCGCCGAACTGATCGACACGGTGTTCGCCGTAACCGCCCTGGTTACCGAGACACTTGCGGAAGCCACCTCGCTGCGCAAGCGGCTCAAGAAGCCGGGGTCCCTGGCCGCGGTGCCCGCGTTCAAGGACATGGCCGAGCAGATCGACCGCCTGATCTACCCGGGCTTCGTGGCCGAAACCGGTTGGCACGCCCTGCAGCATCTGCCCCGCTATGTGAAAGCCATCAATGCACGCCTCGACAAGCTGTCGGGGCACATCCAGCGTGACAGCGTGAACATGGTGCTGGTTCAGGACATCGAACAGGATTACCGTGGCGCACGGGCGGCAGTCCCCTCCACCGCTCCCGTTCCCGAGGCACTCACACGGGTGCGCTGGGATCTGGAAGAACTGCGCGTGTCATTATTCGCCCAGGAGCTGGGCACCGCGCGCACGGTATCGGAAAAGCGGGTCCGCAAAGCGCTGCGCGATGTGACGCAGCGCTGAGCGAACCCGCCAGAGTGACTTCACCAGGGTGTCGTGCCGGGCGCCGAGGGGCCCGGCACGACACCGGTGGCGCTGTTATTCGGGCACGTTGGCTTCGTGGCCGGCGGCAACGAGTGCGGCCCGAACCTTGCGGGCCGTCTCTTCCATGACCTCCGGGTCCGGATCCTTGTCCACCCGGTCGAAATCGAATTCTTCGATCGTGTTGGTGGGCCACACGTGCAGGTGCGCGTGGGGCACCTCGAAGCCCTGGATCATGAGGCCCACTCGCCTGGGTGAGAAGATCTCGTCAATGGCCTGGCCCACGGTCTTGCACACGGTCATCAGGTGCGCTGCCAACTCATCGGGCAGGTCCAGCCAGGAGTCGATCTCTTCCTTGGGCACCACCAGGACGTGTCCCTGCGCGAGCGGAGCAATGGACAGGAACCCGGCACACTGATCGTCCGACCACACGAATCGGCCGGGCAGTTCGCCCTCGATGATCTTGGTGAAAACTGAACTCACGGTGACTTCCTTTCGATCGAACTTCTCGGTCCTGTGGGTTGGCGAAACCGACTAGACCTCCACGGACTCGCGGGGTTCCAGGTGGCGGTACTGCGTGCCGTACATCTCGGAGAACTTGGCCACCTGCTTCTCCACAATGCCGAACCCGATGTCGGAGAGCAGCGCGTCATGGATCTGGTACACGTGGGTGGCCCGGGTGGCGATGATGAAATCAATGACCTCGGACATCTTGGACCACGGGGCATGCAGCGGAACCAGCACGGTGGGCACGGTGAGCCCGTGCGGAACGGTGAAGGAGTCGCCGGGGTGGAACACGGCGTCGTCGATGACGAAACCCACGTTGTCCACCGTGGGAATCAGCGGGTGGATCAGGGCGTGCTGGCCGCCAAAGGTTTTTACCTCGAACGGGCCCAGCGACAGCGTGGAGTCCGCGGTGACGGCGTGCAACCTACCGGCGGCCTCCCCCGAGGCCTCCGCGAGTTCGTCGATGACCGACTGTGGCGCGTAGATGTTCAGCTCGGGGTCTCCCGCGAGCGCCGCGGTCAGTCGCTTGGCGTCGTAGTGGTCCGGGTGCACGTGGGTGATGAGCACCAGGTGGGTGCCCTCCAGGGCTTCCTCAACTTCAGAGAAGGACCCGGGGTCGATCACCAGGGATGTGCCGTTCTTCTCCAGCCGGACGCACGAGTGTGTGAACTTGGTCAACAACATGTCTTCAGCCTAGCCCGGGAACAGCCCGTAGATGCGAACCGTTAGCATGGTTGAAGAAGCAAGCACGTGGAAGGGACGGGCGTGAGCACACAAACCACCGGGCAACCCGAGGTGCGCAATACCAAGCAGCGCCGGGCCATTGCGGGGGCACTGCGGAGCCTCGAGGATTTCATTTCCACCCAGGATCTGCATCGCCGTCTGCAGGATGAGGGCCAGTCCGTGTCCCTGGCCACCACGTACCGAATTCTGCAGTCCATGGCCGACACGGGCGAGGTGGATGTCCTGCGCAACGCTGAGGGCGAGGCCATTTACCGCCGGTGCGAGGCCGAACACCATCACCACCACCTGGTGTGCCGTTCGTGCGGTGCCGCCGTGGAACTGGAAGCGCCCGCGATCGAGCAGTGGGCCGATGACACCGCGGCGGAGCACGGGTTCACGGATGTGGACCACACGGTGGAGATCACCGGCATCTGCGGTAACTGCGCGCGCGAGTCACGCTGACGGTGGTAGACGACCGTCCCCGCGACATCCTTCTGGTCCGCAACGGGGCCTCTCCCCTGGCTCGCGAAGCCTGTGATCGCGCCCGCGGCATTTTCGCGGCGGACGGCTGCACCACCGTCTATCTTGATGCCCCCTCCGCGCGGGAACTTTCGGAGCGGCTGACTGACACACTGCGATCCAGGGCGCTGCACGTGGCCGCCGTGGTGGCGGTGGGTGGGGATGGGATGGCCCACCTGGTTCTTCAGGTGCTGCGCGCCGTGGGTGCACAGGGCGTGGACGTCGCTTTCGGTCTGATCCCCGCCGGTTCCGGCAATGATCTGGCCAGGTTCTGCGGGATTCCCACCCGGGACACCGAACGCGCCGCCGGCAGGGTGTTGCGCGGCCTGGAAACCTCGCCCGAGCACATGGATCTCTTGGCTGTGGACTGCGCGGACGGCACCTCGCACGTGTGCGCGACCACCGTGTGCCTGGGCCTGGACGCGCGCGTCAATGCCAGAGCCAACCGCTGGAGCAGAATCCGTGTCTCCGCCAAATACGCGGTGGCCCTCGTGTGGGAAATTCTGCGGCTCACCTCTCGTGACTACACCATCGACTACACCACCGCCGACGGCGCTCGGAGCCTGATCGATCGCCGGGCCACGTTCTTGTCGGTGACCAACACGTCCTCGTACGGGGGCGGCCTCACCATCGTGCCGCGTGCGAACCATCGGGACGGACAGGCCGAACTGTTTGCCGTATCCGATGCGCGCCCGCTGCGGCTCTTGTTCCTGTTGCCGCGATTACTGCTGAAGACTCACGAGAACCTCGCGGAGGTCGCGCTTGAACCCGTCACCTCGGTGACCGTGATCCCGCACGAGACCCCGTCAGAGGATTTACCCGCGCACGTTGCTCACGGAGACGGGGAGCCCCTGGGCCCCCTGCCCGTGCAGGTTCGGATTCTGCCCGCCGCCGTGCGGGTGCTTTTCTGAGTTGCCGGGACGGTAGGAGGAACCGCGTTCCTTGATGCCGCGAATCACGCGGGTCAAAAGCCAGATCGCAAACGAAATGGTGGTCACGTAGGGACTGATCGGAATGGATCCACCCAGCGCCAACAGGATGCCGCCCACGATGGACAGCTCCGCGAACACCACCGACAGCACCACGATCCTCGCCGGAGCCACCGTGAGATTCATGGCGGCCGCCGCCGGGGTGATCAACAGGGCGAGCACGAGCAGCGCCCCCACGATCTGCACCGACATGGCCACTGAAATGCCCAGCAGCACCATGAACACGATGGACAGGGTGCGCACGGGGAGCCCGCGGGCCTCCGCAACCACCGGATCGGTGCTGGCGAACGTCAGCGGGCGCCACACGATCAACAGCCCGACCACCACCACGATGGACAGCACGATCATGGACGTCAGCTGCACCGGGGACACGGACACGATCTGACCGGTCAGCAGGGAGAACTTATTGGAGGAACGGCCCTCGTAGAGGGACAAGAACAGGATGCCCAGACCCAGTCCGAAGGGCATGAGCACGCCCACGAACGAGTTGCTGTCCCGGGCGCGCAAACCCATGAACCCAATGATCAGCGCCGCCACGACCGAGCCCAGCAGGGAACCGGTCACGATGTCCGCGCCGATCAGCAGTGCGGCGGCCGCTCCCGCGAAGGAGAGCTCCGCAATGCCGTGCACGGAGAAGGCCAGGTCGCGCATCATCACGAACGTGCCGACCAACCCACCCACCAATCCGAGGAGGGCGCCGGCCCACAACGAGTTGCTCAGCAGGACCAGCAGCTCACCGTAGTTGTCGAAGACGAACACGGAGCTGACGATCGAATCCCAATCAACGGCTGCGGGGATCACGGGATGAGACCTTCCTGGGACGAAATGTGGTGGGTGTTGTCCGGGCGGCCCGTCACGATGATGCGACCGTTACTGCGCAGCACCTCGATCTTCGCCCCGTAGAGCTCGGAGAGCACCTCGGAACGCATGACTTCATCGGGAGTGCCGATCTTGAAAGAACCGCCGGCCAGGTACAGGATGCGGTCCACGTGATCGATGATGGGATTGATGTCGTGGGTCACGAACACCACGGCACTGCCCGAGTCGACCCGCTGCTGATTGACCAGCTCGCTCACGATGTACTGGTGATTGAGATCCAGCGACAGCAGCGCCTCGTCACACAGCAGGACTTGCGGGTCCGTGGCCAGGGCCTGGGCAATGCGCAGTCGCTGTTGCTCACCGCCGGAGAGCAACCCGACCGGCGCGTTGGCATAATCGCTGGCCCCAACCTTTTCGAGGAGTTCGTCCACGCGCTCGTTGACGGCACGGCGACGGAGCCTGATGCCCCACTGGTGCCCGTCGATGCCCTGTGCCACCAGATCTCTGGCGCGCAACGGAGTGCGGGGTGAGAAACCGCGTTGCTGGGGGACGTACCCGACGTGCCGCGACGCCACACCGGGGCGCTCACCCGTCACGGAGACCGTCCCCCGCGTCAGCGGAAGTAGGCCGAGAAGCACTTTGAGGAAGCTGGTCTTGCCGGTCCCGTTCGAACCGAGCACGGCGAAGTACTCCCCTTCGCGAATGGTCAGGTCGAGGTCACGCCACAGGACGCGGTCCCCGAAGGTGAGTTCCGCGTTCCGGAGTTCAACCACCGCTTTGTCCGTTTGCCCGGCAACCGCGGGTGCGGACCACGGCGCGGTGTGAGTGGCGGGCTGGGCCTCTGGAGTGTGAATGGTTCGTGCCACCTTGGTGGGAAGGGTCATACGGCGATTACTTCACTGCCTGGGAGACGCGGTCGATATTGTCCCGCATCCATTCCTGGTAGTTCTTGCCGTCAGGAAGGGTCTCGGAGAATTCCACCACGCTCACGCCCGAATTCTCGGCATCCTTGCGCAATTGTTCGGTCTGTCCGGTTGACGTCTGCTGGTTGAACGCGAGCAGATCAATGTGACCGCTCGTGACCAGGTCCGTAGTTTCCTTCATGACGGCGGGGGCCACGTCCGATTCCGAGTCGATGGCGGTCATGAAGTCAGCGGGGGTGTCATCGTGCAGTCCCGCGTCCTGCAAGAGATATCCCGGCATCGGCTCGGTGGCCACGTAACCACCCGAGGCCTCCAACGCATCAAGGTCTTCCTTCATTCCCGACAGCTCGCCGTTGAGGTTGGCCGCGTTGTCGGTGTACTGCTTGGAATTGTCCTGGTCGACCTCGCCCAGTTGTTCGGCAATGCGGTCCGTCAGTTTCTGAACCGTGTCCAGGTCGTACCAGACGTGCTCGTTGAAACCACCGGGTTCGTGGTGGTGGCCCTCGTGGCCCTCTTCCTCCTCGGCGTGGCCTTCTTCTTCGGCATGGCCCTTTTCTTCCTCGGCGTGGTCGTGCTCGTCAGCGGCCTCGTCCTTGCCCTTTAGATCGGACACATCCACGGCGTTGACGACCTTCTGCGAATCCGTGGTCATGTCCTCCATGAACGCGTCATAGCCGCCGCCGTTGAGGATCACCACATCCGCCTTCTCGATGGTCAGGCGATCCTGCGGGGAGGCCTCGTACGAGTGGGGATCTTGCGCAGCGGAGTCGATGATGGGCGTGACCTCCACCTGGTCCCCCGAGACTTGCTTCACGAGATCCGAATAAACGTTGGTCGAGGTCACCACGATGACTTTGTCCCCGTCCGACGCCGCGGCGTCACCTTCCTGAACATCGCCCGAGTTCGCCGAGCAGCCCGTGAGCACCAGAGCACTCAACGCAGTGACGGCAGCGGCGGAACGGACGAACGGGCGGGCGGATACGCCCTGGACGCGTGCGGACACGGAATCATCTCCTTCGGGTCATTCTCAACACACGGGGCTTATTGAGAATGGATTGCATGTGATCTGCGGAGAGCATATCACTAATCATTCTCAATAAGCCCCGGCGAGAAAACCCCCGAGGAAAGACCTTGTCAGCTCCAGGATTCCGAGCGCGGACGCCCCTCGTCATAGCCGGACTGCGATTGGATTCCCACGACCGCACGGTTCGCGAACTGCGCCAGCGAGGTAGCACCCGCGTAGGTCATGGAACTGCGCACGCCGGAGGTGATGTGGTCGACCAGGTCCTCGACTCCCGGCCGCTGGGGGTCCAGGTACATCTTGGAGTTGGAGATGCCCTCCTCGAACAAGGCCTTGCGGGCACGAGCGAACTCATCCTCACCGCGGGTGCGGTGGCGCACGGCTCGCGCCGAAGCCATGCCGAAGCTCTCCTTGTAGGCGCGCCCGTTGGCGTCAATGTTGAGGTCGCCCGGTCCTTCGTGAGTGCCCGCGAACCAGGAGCCGATCATGACCTGGCTCGCACCGGCCGCCAGAGCCAAGGCCACGTCGCGCGGGTGCTTCACACCGCCGTCGGCCCAGATGTGCTTGCCGAGATCCGCCGCAGCTTCAGCGCACTCGACGACCGCCGAGAACTGCGGGCGGCCGACCCCCGTCATCATGCGGGTAGTGCACATGGCGCCGGGGCCCACGCCCACCTTCACGATGTCCGCCCCGGCCCCGATCAGGTCGCGCACGCCATCGGCGGTGACCACGTTGCCGGCCACAATGGGGACCTGCGGGTCCTGGGCGCGCACGGCCTCGAGTGCCTGCATGGCTTTGATCTGGTGACCATGGGCGGTGTCAACCACGAGCACGTCGATCCCGGTGTCGAGCAGCGCCGCGGCCTTCGCGGCCACGTCGCCGTTGATTCCCACCGCGGCACCGACCTGCAGGCGCCCCTGCTTGTCGAGCGCGGGCTGATAAAGCGTGGAGCGCACCGCTCCCTTCTGAGTGAGGACCCCTTCGATCGTGCGGTCCCGCAGCACGGGTGCCGCATTGAGCCGCGATGCCGCGAGCTTGTCGTATGCGGCACGCATTGCAGTGTCGGCATCCTGGCCGTCGAAGTCCGTGACTTGGAAGACCGGGCCGTCCGTGCGCATCACGTCCGCGAGCTGGGTGAACCGATCCACGTCCTGGCAATCCGCGGCGAGCACCAGACCGCGGTAGTTGTCGTCGGCGTCCGTGACGAGCACGGCCCCGTGGGGACGCTTGTGCATGACCCCGAGGGCGTCGTGTACCGTGTCCGTTTCGTGCAGCGCCACCGGCGTCTCGTACTGGGGTGAGCGGCTCTTGACCCAGTTGGTCACGTTGGAGATGACGTCCAGCGGGATGTCCTGCGGCAGAATGCCCAATCCTCCGCGGCGCGCCATGGTTTCAACCATTCGGCGGCCGGTCACCGCGGTCATATTGGCGGCCACGAGCGGAATGGTGCCGCCCGTACCATCCGCCGGAGACAGGTCAACGTGGAAGCGTGATGTCACCCGGGAGATGGAGGGAACCAGGAAGACGTCGTTGTACGTCAGGTCTGTATTAGGAGTCGTGAGGAATCGCACGAGACCCCATACTACGGGCCCGCAGAGAGCTCGTCAGGTACTCCACTGAGGGCCTGTCATGAGCGGCACAAAAAACCTACCGAGCGGTCGGGGTGGACTGGCCAGGTGCTGCCCGCCTCATTAGACTATTGACACAGTACGGCCTTATGGGAATAAGGCCACCACGTCCGCCCGCGGAGAGACATTCCTCGGGCACCACCGACCGGTGGTGGTCTACCGAGCAACCACCGGAGCACACCGTTCATATGGAAGAGGCGTATCTCCCGTGCCAGAGCAGCCACACCACCTGATCCCCGAAGAATTCGCCGGTAACGAATGGCTCGTCGACGAGCTGTTCGAGAAGTACCAGGACGACAAGAATTCCGTGGACAAGAAGTGGTGGCCCATTTTCGAGGAAATGAGCAAGGGCTCTGACTCCGACTCCGCTTCCCCTTCGCAGACCGCTTCGAACTCGAACGGTGCTGCACCCAAGAAATCCGCAGCCGCCCCGTCCAAGGCGGCTGCTTCTTCATCCACACAGGAGAGCAAGCCCAAGGTGACCCAGCAAAAGACCGCCCCGGCGGCCAAGGCCCAAGCCAAGCCCCGCTCCGAGTCCGACGAACCCAAGCGCGCCGCAGCGCCATCGGCAACCACCGGGGGTTCCAAGGCCAAGGGCAAGCCCGAGGGCGTGGACCAGGAGTCCAACGGCTCCGACGGTTCGGCCACCAAGCGACCCATTCGGGCACAGCCCGAGGGTGCTGCCAAGCCCAAGGCCAAGGAACAGCAGGAGCAGGGCGAAGCTGAGGACAAGGTGACCAAGCTGCGCGGCCCCGCAAAGGCCGTGGCAGCCAACATGGATGCGTCCTTGACCGTGCCCACCGCCACCACCGTGCGTGCTGTGCCGGCCAAACTCCTGATCGACAACCGTTTGGTGATCAACAGCCATCTGTCCCGCAACCGCGGTGGCAAGGTGTCCTTCACCCACTTGATCGGCTACGCGGTGATCCGCGCACTGTCCAACTACCCGTCGCAGAACGTGGTCTACGGGGAAGTGGACGGCAAGCCCGCCGCGATCCAGCCGGCCCACGTGAACTTCGGCATTGCGATCGACATCCCCAACAAGGACGGTTCCCGCAACCTGGTGGTCCCCAACATCAAGGGCGCCGAGGACATGTCCTTCATGCAGTTCTGGACCGCCTACGAGGACGTGGTCAAGCGCGGTCGTTCCGGTGAGCTGACCATGGATGATTACCAGGGCACCACGGTCTCCCTGACGAACCCGGGTGGTATCGGCACCGTGCACTCCGTGCCGCGTCTGTCCAAGGGCCAGGCCTGCATCGTGGGCGTGGGTGCGCTGGACTACCCCGCCGAGTACAAGGGTGCTTCACCCCGCACCACCGCACGCATGGGTGTCTCCAAGATCATCACCCTGACCTCCACCTACGATCACCGCGTGATTCAGGGCGCCGGCTCGGGTGAGTTCCTCAAGCTCGTGGAGCACTACCTGCTCGGCGGCGACAACTTCTACGATCACATCTTCGAAGCCCTGCGCATCCCCTACGAGCCCGTTCGCTGGGCCGTGGACAACCAGGTCAACCCGGAAACTCAGATCAACAAGGTTGCGCGCATCCAGCAGTTGATCCACGCGTACCGCGTGCGCGGTCACCTCATGGCGGACACCAACCCGCTCGAGTACGTGATGCGCAAGCACCCGGACCTCGACATTCGCAGCTACGGACTGTCCCTGTGGGATCTGGAACGCGAGTGGCCCACCGGCGGTTTCGGCGGCCAGGACCTACTGACCCTGCGCGTGATCCTGGGTCGCTTGCGGGATGCCTACTGCCGCACCGTGGGCATCGAGTACATGCACCTGCAGGACCCGGAAGAACGCGAGTGGTTCCAGGACAAGCTCGAGCACGACTACCAGAAGCCCGCCCGCGAGGAACAGTTCCGCATCCTGGGCCGCCTGAACGCGGCCGAGGCCTTCGAGACGTTCCTGCAGACCAAGTACGTGGGTCAGAAGCGCTTCTCGTTGGAGGGCGGCGAGTCCCTGATTCCGCTGCTCGACGCGATCATCTCCGATGCCGCTGACGAGTCCTTGGCCGGTGTGGGCATCGCCATGGCCCACCGCGGCCGTTTGAACGTGCTGACCAACATCGCCGGTAAGTCCTACGCTCAGGTCTTCCGCGAGTTCGAAGGCAGCCAGGATCCCAAGTCCATCGAGGGTTCCGGTGACGTGAAGTACCACCTGGGCACGGAAGGTGTCTTCACCTCCGACAACGGCAACGAGACCCAGGTCTACCTGGCCGCTAACCCGTCCCACCTGGAAGCAGCCGATCCCGTGATCGAGGGCATCGCCCGCGCCAAGACCGATGTCCTGGGCGCCGGCCCCGAGGGTGACGGCTCCTTCCCCGTGCTGCCCATCCAGGTCCACGGCGACGCCGCCATGGCCGGCCAAGGCATCGTGTACGAGGTCATGCAGATGTCCGGGCTGGAGGGCTACAAGGTGGGTGGCACCATCCACGTGGTGGTCAACAACCAGATCGGCTTCACCACCTCGCCCTCCGGTGCACGCACGTCCACGTATTCCACGGATGTGGCCCGCACCGTTCAGGCGCCGATCTTCCACGTGAACGCGGACGACCCCGAGGCCGTGACCCGCGTGGGTCAGCTGGCCTTCGAGTACCGTCAGCGATTCCACAAGGATGTCGTGATCGACCTGGTCTGCTACCGCCGCCGCGGTCACAACGAGGGCGACGATCCCTCGATGACCCAGCCGCTCATGTACTCCCTGATCGACGGCAAGCGCTCGACCCGCAAGATCTACACCGAGAACCTCGTGGGTCGCGGTGACATCACCCAGGAAGAGGCCGACCGCGCGCTCAAGGACTACCAGGAACGTCTCGAGCGGGTCTTCGCGGAGTCCCACGAGGCCCAAACCTCCACGGTCCCGTTGGTCACCGGCGACGCCGCCGCTATCGCCAACATCGAGCGTCCCTCCGCTCAGCAGGCGGACTCGGGCGTCTCGATCCCCAAATCCACCGCGATCACGGAAGAAGTGGCTCGGCGGATCGGCGAGGCTCACGTGGACACCCCCGACGGGTTCACTACCCACCGCAAGCTGGAGAAGCTGCTCAACCGTCGCAACGAGATGACCCAGAAGGGCGGCGTGGACTGGGGCATGGGCGAGCTCATGGCCTTCGGTTCGCTGCTCATGGAGGGTGTCCCGGTCCGGTTCTCCGGCCAGGACGTGCGCCGCGGTACCTTCACGCAGCGCCACGCAGTGTTCTTCGACGCCGAGAACGGCACTGAGTGGGCACCACTGAACAACCTGTCCGGTGACCAGGCCAAGCTGTCCATCTACAACTCGTTACTCTCCGAGTACGGGGTGCTGGGCTTCGAGTACGGCTACTCGGTGGAACGCCCGGAGGCACTCACCGTGTGGGAGGCGCAGTTCGGTGACTTCACCAACGGTGCCCAGATCATCGTGGACGAGTTCATTTCCTCGGCCGAGCAGAAGTGGGGCCAGCGATCCTCGCTGGTACTGCTGCTGCCCCACGGTTTCGAGGGACAGGGCCCGGACCACTCATCGGCACGAATCGAGCGGTTCCTGACCTTGTGCGCCGAGCGGAACATGACCGTGGTTAATCCGTCCACCCCGGCCAACCACTTCCACTTGCTGCGCCGTCAGGCCTACTCGCGCCCGCGCCGTCCGCTGATCGTGGCCACGCCCAAGCAGTTGTTGCGCCTCAAGGCTGCGGCCTCCCCCATCGAGGACTTCACGCAGGGCACGTTCCAGCAGGTCATTCCGGATGTCGGCAACTTGGATGATTCCAAGGTCACGGACGTGATCCTGGTGTCCGGTCGCCTGTACTACGATCTCGCGGCACAGCGTGAGAAGTCCGAGGACCACTCCACCGCGATCATCCGTGTCGAGCAGCTCTACCCGCTGCCCGAGAACGAGATCAAGAAGGAACTGGCCCGTTACCCCGAGGCACGCGTCATCTGGGCCCAGGACGAGCCGGCCAACCAGGGTGCGTGGCCGTTCATGGCCGTTAACCTGGTGCCGCAGCTGGACCGTCCGGTCACTCTGGCCTCGCGTCCGGCGTCGGCTTCCCCGGCCAATGGTTCCGCCAAGCGGCACGCCAAGGAACTGGAAACCTTGGTCCAGCAGGCCTTCGACCGCGGCGAGTAATCCATCACCACGTTGCGGCCCCGTGATTCGGGGCCGCAACCCGCACGTTTTCCCCTCGGTGGTCATCGTGGTTTACGGTGGCCACCGAGACACGTTATGAGCAAAGGAAGAGGAACAGTGGACCAACGCAGGATCCGCATTGTGGCCGTCGGTGACGAACTGCTAGCCGGTGTGGAAGACCCCCGTGCCCTGGGCTGGTTCGGTCGAGTTCTGGCCCGCACTCCGCGGGACATCGTGCCGGTGGACGCCTACAACCTGGCCGCGCCCGGTGAGGGCAGCGAGACCCTCAACGAACGGTGGTTCGACGAGGCTTCCCGCCGTTTCGATTCCATGTGCGACAACCGCTTGGTCATTGCCCCGTCCGCCATGGACGTGGATCTGGACATCACCTCGGCACGCTCGCGGTTGAACATGGCGAACATCGTGGATCAGGCCACCCAGAACAATATCAAGGTTCTGGTGGTCGGTCCCCCGCCCACGTTGGACCCGGAGCGTAACCGCAAGATCGCGGATCTCTCGGCCGCTTTCGGTGATGTCACCACCCGCCGTCAGCACGTGTACGTGGACACCTTCAATCCGCTGCAGCATCACGAGCAGTGGCGCAAGGATCTGGCGGCCAACCACGGTCACCCCGGCCAGGCAGGCTACGGCCTGATGGCATGGTTGGTTCTCCATCGCGGCTGGTACAACTGGCTGAACCTGCCCGAGCCCCGATAGCCCGCAAGCGCCGTCGGCCCTTGCGATCCGGTCAACTCGGAGTAAACGCAAGATTATGAGATACTGGCGGACGGTGCCCAGACGAATCAACGCAGGAGGTACACCATGAGCAAGCGTGGACGTAAGCGCAAGGACCGCCGCAAGAACTCAGCGAACCGCGGAAAGCGGCCCAACTCCTGAGCTCTGTGCAGCGTGAACAACGCCCGCAACCTTTTCGGTTGCGGGCGTTGTTGTTTAAGCCGTGAGATGGCGGTGGGGATCAGGCCGCCGGGTGATCACTACACTGCGCCTCGATGCGCGTGAGGATCGACTGCTTGAGCTGCGCGGGTGCAGTCTCGGTGCAGGATCGCTTGATCACGGTGCGGATCACGCACTCCAGGTTGTACTCCCGCTCGCACTCGGGGCAGTCCGTGAGGTGCGCGTGAATCTCTTCGAGATCCTCTTTGGTCAGCGCGCCGTCAAGGTATTCGTAAATGCGACGGATGCGTTCGTCGGTGCAGCCGTTCTGGCAGTCGTTGTCAGCCATTGGTTCAGCCTCGGTCCTTCGATGTTGTCTCGCCCTTGGACTTCTTGGTCCCCTTGGAGGTGTCGAAACCCCGCTCGGTGGCGTAGTCGGCCAGTTTCTCCCGGAGCAGCTTGCGGCCTCGGTGCAACCGCGACATCACGGTGCCGATGGGCGTGTCCATGATCTCGGAAATCTCCTTGTAGGCGAAGCCCTCGACATCGGAGAAGTACACGGCGAGCCGGAACTCTTCGGGAAGTTCTTGAAGCGCCCGTTTCACGTCCGAATCCGGTAGGTGGTCCAGGGCTTCAGCCTCGGCTGAGCGCAACCCCTTGGACGTGTGGGATTCAGCGCGATGCAGCTGCCAATCCTCCACCGTGTCCGTGTTGGCCTGGCGCGGTTCGCGCTGCCGCTTGCGGTACAGGTTGATGTAGGTATTGGTCAGGATTCGGTACAGCCAAGCCTTCAGGTTGGTCCCGGGCTTGTACTGGTGGAACGCGGAGAAAGCCTTGGTGTAGGCCTCCTGGACCAGGTCCTCGGCGTCCGCCGGATTCCGTGCCATGCGGAGGGCCGCCGCGTACAGCTGGTCCACGTACTGCATGGCATCGCGTTCGAAGCGCGCACGGCGCTGCTGGGTGGTTTCCTTGCTGACGTCCGCGGGTTCGGCAGTGTCCTGCTCCTGCAGCTCAGGCTCATCGTGATCGTTCATCACGGCCCAGTCTACGGTCGGGGCGGTGCTCGTCATGCTCTACCTGCCTTCCGTGGGTCGCGATGCCGTCCAACTTGGGAGCCACCTGTGTGGCGCTTCCTTTCTATTGGTAAATAACACGCCGGACCCGCTCCCCTATTCCCGTGCGCGGCTCAGCGGCACCCCGTTAGGATGAAAGACGTGCCCTCCCGGAAATGCCGGGACCATAAGGAGGAACCATGAGCATCGTTCGTCGTCTCGCCCGTCCCCTGCTCGCCACCGGCTACGTTGCCGGCGGTGTCGAAGCATTCCGCAATTCCTCGGCCACCGCCGAGAAGTTGGATCCGGTCTTGAAGCAGGTGGAGCAGGTGTTGCCGCAGGTCCGTCCCGTGACCGCCAACCGCGCCCAGGTGGCTCAGGGCATTGCTGCGGCGCAGGTATTGGCCGCTTCCGCCCTCGCGCTGAGCAAGCTGCCCCGTCTTTCCGCGTCCGTGCTGCTGGGCACCACCGCGATCAACACTTACGTGCAGTACCAGTCCGCGGATGCTTCCACCAAGGAAGCCAAGTCCAATCGCCGCAACAACGTGTTCAAGAACCTCTCGTTGGTGGGCGCTGTCATGATCGCTTCTGTGGACACCGCCGGTAACCCCTCCCTCGCGTGGCGCGCCAGCCACCTGGCGGACGACGTTCGCAAGAACGCCGCCAAGGTTTCCAAGGACACCAAGAAGAAGTTCGCCCAGGCTGAGAAGGCCGTGCAGGACGCTGTCAGCCACTAAGAGGGTCAAGCACACAGTGAATACAGACAACGGCTTGTCGCACCCCGAATCCCAGTGGGCTGCACCCTTCACGGGTGATCGCCCGGTGAACGGAACCGTGGCCATTCCCGGTTCCAAATCGCTGACCAATCGATATTTGGTCCTGGCGGCCTTGGCCTCCGAGACCTCGACGGTGCGCAAGCCGTTGTATTCACGCGACAGTGAACTCATGATCACCGCGCTCCAACAGCTGGGCGCGGTGATCGAACCCACCGGAGTGCCCGGTCCGTTCGGTTCGGATCTCACCATCATTCCCATTCCCGCGGGTCCCGCAGCTGACGTTCACCGTCCTGTGCCCCGCGACATCGATTGCGGCCTGGCCGGCACAGTCATGCGTTTCGTGCCACCCGTGGCCGCGCTCCTTAACGCAGACACCCGGTTCGACGGCGATCCGCACGCTCGCGTGCGCCCCATGGGCCCCGTGATCCAAGGCTTACGCGATCTGGGCGTCACGGTCGATGACGACGGTCGGGGTACCTTGCCACTCACCGTGTCCGGAACCGGTCGCGTGGCCGGCGGTTCCGTGAGCATTGATGCGAGCGGCTCGTCCCAGTTCGTCTCCGCGCTCTTGCTTTCTGCCGTGCGTTTCGAGGCACCGCTCGTCCTCAAACACGAGTCCGACGCCGCTGGTGTCCCGTCTCTGCCGCACGTTGCCATGACCGTTGAAGTGCTCCGCGAAGCCGGGGTGAACGCCACGCGCGTGAGCGACACCGAGTGGCGGGTGGAACCCACCGCCGCGCCCGGACTGGATGTCACCGTGGAACCAGACCTCTCCAACGCGGGCCCGTTCCTTGCGGCTGCCATGGTCACCGGCGGGACCGTCAGCATCCCTGATTGGCCCACCAGCACCACACAGGGCGGTGATCAGTGGCGGAGCATCCTGCCGCAGTTCGGCGGCAACGTTGATGTGGTGGACGGTGTGCTGACCGCGACCGGCCCCGCTCAGCTGAGCGGGGTGGACCTCGATCTCTCAGAGGCCGGCGAACTCGCTCCCACCGTGACGGCCATGTGCGCCTTGGCCAGCGGCCCGTCACAACTGCGTGGCATTGCGCATCTGCGGGGACATGAAACTGACCGCCTCGCAGCTCTGACCACAGAGATCAACCGGCTGGGCGGCAACGCGGAAGAGACCGAGGACGGTCTGGTCATTACTCCCGCTCCGCTGCACGGCGGGCTGTTCCACAGCTACGAGGATCACCGCATGGCTACCGCAGGCGCCATCATCGGTCTGAAGGTGCCCGACGTAAGCGTGGAGAACATCGGCACCACGTCCAAGACGCTGCCCGATTTCCCCCAGATGTGGACCACCCTGGTCAGCCATGGCGCGTAATTCCAGCGCACAGCGGCAGTGGGACGAGTCGGATGTCCGGGTGCGGGCCAATAAGAAGGGCTCCCGCCCGCGCACCAAGCAGCGCCCGCGCCACGAGGACGCCGTCATTGCTCGCGTGATCGCGGTGGATCGCGGCCGGTACACCTGTGTGGTCAATGAACAGAGCGACGATCAGCGAACCGTCGTGTGCATCCGGGCCAAGGAACTACGCCGCAAACCGATCGTCCCCGGCGACCAGGTGGGCGTCGTCGGCGATGTCAGCGGAGACCCGGACACCCTCGCCCGGATCGTGCGCATCGAACCCCGCGCCACCGTCCTGCGTCGTAGCGCGGACGACACCGATCCCGTCGAGCGAGTGATCGTTGCCAATGCAGACCGGCTCGTGCTGGTCCTGGCCACCGAATCCCCCACGCCCCGCACCGGCTTTGTGGACCGCGGTCTCGCGGCGGCGTCGGACGCGGGCATTACCCCGGTCATCTGTATGACCAAGACAGACCTCAAGGACCCGGCCGAATTCCTGACCTACGTGGAGGCTCTGGACGTTCAAACCGTGAGCACCGAGCCCTCTGACACCCATGGCGGTCGCCCTGCGGCGGGGGTTCACGAAGAATCGCTGGCAATATCGAACGCCTCCATCGATCGGTTGCGCACGATCCTGGACGGGCACATCAGTGTATTCCTGGGCCCCTCCGGGGTCGGAAAATCCACACTGGTCAACGCACTCACCGGGTCTGAGCGGGCCACCGGCGGCGTCAATGATGTGACGGGCCGCGGCCGAC
This sequence comes from Kocuria atrinae, assembly GCF_039531425.1. Lineage (NCBI taxonomy): Bacteria > Bacillati > Actinomycetota > Actinomycetes > Micrococcales > Micrococcaceae > Kocuria > Kocuria atrinae. Next base: position 57,022 of record NZ_BAAAQA010000002.1, on the reverse strand, counting down.
ACACCTCATCCTCCGCCCGCGCCCTCCGCATGCCGGACACCTCCCCCGGGACGTGGGTCATCGACACGCCAGGCATCCGCTCCTTGGGCTTGGCCCATGTGAGCGAGGAAGAACTCCTCAACTCGTTCACGGACCTGGTGCCTGCAACCGCAGACTGCCCGCGCGGCTGTCTGCACACCCAGGATTCCCCCGGCTGCGCACTGGACGAGTGGGTACAGCGCCCTGAGGCTTCCCCTGCCGCCCCGCTCAGGCTCGAGTCGCTACGCAGGCTACTGGGGGCGTCGCGCGGGGAAACACAGTCGGGTGCCGACGAAAAGCAACTAGGACAGGCGATAACGTAAAGCTCATGCGATCACCCAGCAATTACACGGATGACCTCCGTCTCGCGCACATCCTGGCCGATTCTGTGGACGGGCTGACCATGCGTCGGTTCAAGGCCCAGGATCTCCATGTGGAGACCAAGCCGGATCTCACCCCCGTCACGGACGCGGACCGCGAGGCCGAATCGGTGATCCGTGCGCAGCTGGGTCGAGTGCGTAACCGCGACGCCGTGATCGGCGAGGAGTTCGGCACGTCCGGATCCGGTTCCCGCAAATGGGTGATCGACCCGATCGACGGCACCAAGAACTTTGTCCGCGGTGTCCCCGTGTGGGCCACCCTCATCGGCCTTGTCGAGGACGACCAGGTGGTCGCCGGCGTCGTCTCCGCTCCCGCGCTCAACCGTCGCTGGTGGGCCGCCCTGGGTTCTGGTGCCTTCACGGGCCGTTCGTTGTCGCAGGCCACCCGGCTGTCGGTGTCATCCGTGAATCAGCTCTCCGACGCGTCGCTGTCTTATTCGTCCCTGACCGGCTGGCGAGACCTGGGTGTGCGAGACCAATTCATCGAACTGACCGATTCCGTGTGGCGCACGCGCGCCTACGGCGACTTCTGGTCCTACTGTCTGGTGGCCGAGGGCGCCGTGGACATCGCAGCCGAGCCCGAGCTCAACCTCTACGACATGGCGGCCCTGGTGCCCATCGTGACCGAGGCCGGCGGCCGCTTCACCTCACTCAAGGGCCAGGACGGCCCCTTCGGTGCCAACGCGGTCGCGAGTAACGGCGTGCTCCACGACGCCGCTCTGGACGTCCTGGGCACTCGCGAAGGTTCCTAGTGCCAAGCCTCAGCCGGGACTGATGCGCTCGTCTTAACCAACTCGTGCCCCGGACGGACGAGACCACCGCGTGGAGCGGCGTCGTCGACTGTGCCGGGGCACGATGCTGTGGAGGGCGCGTTAGCTGTCGAGGCCCATGTTCTGGTTGACGGCGTCATTCACGCACTGCTCGTAAGCGGTCTGGGAACCGGACTCGAGCAGCGGCACGCACTCGCTGACCATGTCGAAGGCCCAGAAGAACACGAAGGCCATCACGATGCCGCCGATGATCGCCAGGATCGAGAGCACGATACCCACGATCGGCAGCGCCTTGGAGGATCCGGGAGTCTTGCGGAGTTTGACCAGCCCGACGATACCCAAGATCAGACCGACCAAACCGATCAGGCCACCCAAACCAAAGAACCAGAAGGTCAGGATCCCGATGATGCCCAGTACCAGGGACGCGATGCCCAGGCCGTTACCCGCGGGCTTGCCGTTGCCGTAGTAGTTCTGGTCCCCGTAGGGCTGCTGGTTGTAATCGTTCTGGTAGTACGTGGCGTTGTTCGCCCCGCCCGGGCCGTACGCCTGGTTGCCGTACTGATCGTTGCCGTAGCCCTGGTTACCGTAGCCCTGCTGGCCCTGGTAGCCGTACTGGTCATGGCCGTACTGCTGGTCGCCATACTGGGGCTGGTTGCCGTAGCCCTGGTTGCCGTACTGGTCGTTACCGTACTGCTGACCGTTGGGCTGGGAATCTCCGTACTGGCCGTACTCGGGCTGCTGCGAGCCGTAGTTCTGCTGCGACCGGTCGTAGGCGTTCTGGCCGAAGGCCTGGTCGTTGCCCTCCACGCGCTGACCGTACTCGGGCTGGTTGTTGCCCGAGGTGTGTCCGGAAGCGGAGGAAGAACCGGACTGCGGCTCGTTGGGACGATCACCCATGGGATGCACCTACCTGTCTGTCTAGCTGACTGTTCGTGGGATCTGCTGCCAAGTCTTCCACAGGGCGCCGATAGGTTCAGTGCTTCCGCCTGATCGTTTTCTATCAGCGTGCAAGCGTGGCGACAGCTCATGAAAAAAGCCCCGCGTATATAACGCGAGGCTTTCTCCCGATACGGGAAATTTGTGGAGATGGGGGGAATTGAACCCCCGTCCGATGCAGCATTGTCAAGGCTTCTCCGGGTGCAGTGTGCTAATAGGTTTCTCAGTTCCGGTCATCTCGCACACAAGTGACCGCCGAACTCAGTTACGTAAAAGTCCCACGAACGCCCGTAACCTGCGTTCGCAGCAGTGACCTTCTAGCTGATGGCAGGATCCAGGTCGAAGGTGAACCTGGGCTGCCAGACTGCTGTCGCTACTTACGCAGCGAGAGCGAAGTCAGTGCGCTTGGATTTGGCACTTATTGTTTTACAGAGAGCGTTTACGAGATAACTCTGCGTCCTCGACCCGCTTCCCTTGTCTCAACTCACATCGTCGAAACCGATCATCCCCGTATGCAATTACCAAATCCGCTCCCTCTCGGTCGCGGACACATCAGCTTACGCCTGCTAGTTGTTACGCGTCAACAGGCGGCATTATATCCCCATGTTGCGGTAGCGCATGGCCCGCTGGGCCTCGCGATTGTCCTGCTTCTCGCGCAGGGTCTGGCGCTTGTCGTACTCGCGCTTACCCCGGGCCACGGCGATCTCCACCTTCACGCGCTTGTTGTCCACAAAGTACAGGGACAGCGGAATGATGGTGTAGCCGGCCTCGCGGGTCTTGCCCGCGATCTTGTCCAGTTCGGAGCGGTGCAGCAGCAGTTTGCGGCGGCGCCGGGCCGAGTGGTTGGTCCACGAACCCTGTAGGTACTCCGGGATGTGCGCGTGCTCCAGCCACAGCTCACCACTGCGGTCGAACTGGCAGAACGCATCCACCAGGGACGCGCGCCCCATGCGCAGCGACTTCACCTCGGTGCCCATGAGCGCCAGACCGGCCTCATAGGTGTCGTAGATGTTGTAGTCGTGCCGGGCTTTCTTGTTGTTGGCCACGATCTGGCGGCCGTCATCGTTCTTCTTCTTGGCCATGGGCCGTTACTTCCTTCAGCGGGTCTCACCCAGTACGACGCCGCTCCCCCGCCCTGGTGCCCTGGGGCACCTGCTGGGCGCGGCGGCGTCGTCGTTGGACGAGAGCTCGTTAGTCTTCGTCGTGCTGGCGCGCGTCGGCACGCCAGCGAATGCCTTCGTCGATGAACTTGTCGATGCCACCGTCGAACACGTTGGAGGGATTGCCCTCTTCGTAGTTGGTGCGCAGGTCCTTGACCATCTGGTACGGGTTGAGCACGTAGGAGCGCATCTGATCGCCCCAGGATGCCTTGACGTCCCCGGCCATTTCCTTCTTCTTGGCGTCCGCTTCTTCCTGACGCTGCAATAGCAGTCGGGACTGCAGCACACGCAGGGCGGCGGCGCGGTTCTGGATCTGCGATTTTTCGTTCTGCATGGACACCACAATGCCCGTGGGGATGTGGGTCATGCGCACCGCCGAATCCGTGGTGTTCACCGACTGCCCACCGGGGCCCGAGGAACGGAACACGTCCACCTTGAGCTCAGCTTCCGGAATCTCGATGGTGTCATCGGATTCGATCAGCGGAATCACTTCCACCGCAGCGAACGATGTCTGGCGGCGGCCCTGGTTGTCGAACGGCGAGATGCGCACCAGTCGGTGGGTGCCGGCCTCGACCGAGAGCGTGCCGAACGCGTACGGGGCCTTGACCTCGAACGTGGCGGACTTCAGGCCCGCCTCTTCCGCGTAGGAGGTGTCCAGCACCTTGGTCGGGTAGCCGTGGCGCTCGGCCCAGCGCAGGTACATGCGCATGAGGATTTCCGCGAAGTCAGCGGCATCCACGCCACCGGCGCCGGAGCGAATGGTGACCACAGCCTCGCGCTCGTCGTACTCGCCAGCCAGCAAGGTCTGGACCTCGAGCTGACCCAGCGCCTTGCGGATGGATTCAAGCTCTTCCACCGTGCCGTCGCGGGTGTCCTGGTCGTCTTCCTCTTCGGCCAACTGCACCATGACCTCAAGGTCATCGATGCGCTCGTTGAGCTTCTTGAGGCGGTCCATCTTGGACTGCTTGTGGGACAGCTGCGAGGTGACTTTCTGCGCACGGTCCTGATCGTCCCAGAGGTCCGGGGCCGTGGCCTGCTGCGAGAGCTCGGCGATTTCCCGCTCGAGCGCGGCAACGTCTGTGACGGCCTCCACGGACGCATAGGTGGAGCGCAGATCGCGAATTTCAGCTGCAAAATCAATAGAGGCCATGGGACACCACTTTACGGCATACGTGCGGGTCCTTCAGTGCCGTTATTCTGGTGGATAGCCACAATCAATCAGGAGGGTGACTATGGATCGTCCCACGGTTCTTGCACTTGTTCTTGCCGGAGGTAAAGGATCGCGGTTGGGGGCGCTCACGGATCACGTGGTGAAGCCCGCTCTCCCCGTGGGTGGCACCTACCGGTTGATCGACATCTCACTGTCCAACCTGGCCCACTCTCACATCCCTGACGTGTGGATGGTGCAGCAGTACCTCCCCCACAGCCTGAACAAGTACCTGGCCAACGGCCGCCCCTGGGACTTGGACCGCTCCCACGGTGGATTACAGATCCTTCCGCCGTTCGAGGGCCGCAACGGTGAGGGTTTTGCCTCCGGCAATTCGGATTCCATTTACCGCCAGACCGAGCTGATTCGTGAGGCCGACCCGGACCTGGTGCTCGTGCTTTCCGCCGATCATCTCTACACGGTAGATTTCCGCGACGTGATCGACACTCACCTGACCAAGCGAGCGGATCTGACCATGGTCACCACCCACGTGGACGAGGACACCTCTCGCTACAGCGTGGTGACCACTGAAGAGTCCGGAACAGTGACCTCCTTCGCGTACAAACCCGAGGAGCCGGCCAGCCAGATCGTGGCCGGTGAGATGTTCCTCTTCAATACGGACAAGCTGCTCTCCGCCCTGGACACCCTGCAGGACGAGCTCGGTCAGCTCGCCGACTACGGCGAGGACCTGATCCCCTACTTCATGGAGCACCACAAGGTGTTCGAGCACCGCCACCTGGGCTACTGGATGGACCTGGGCACGGTGCAGTCCTACTGGACCGCCCAGATGCAGCTGATCGATGGCAACGGCGCCACTCTCGACGACCTCGGGTGGCCCATCTGGACCGGTCAGGTTCCGCTCCTGCCCGGTTTCGTCAACGACGACGCCGCTGTCACCAACTCCTTCATTGCTCCCGGCGCGCGCGTGGCCGGCACGGTGGAGCACTCGGTAATCGGCCAGAATTGCGTGGTCGAAGCCGGTGCCGTAGTGCGCAACAGCGTGCTACTGGACGACGTGCACGTGGGATCCACGGTGGAACTGATCAACGTGGTGGCCGACTCAGGCGCGGAAATTACCGGTGGTACTCAGCGCGGATCGTCCCAGGCAATCACGCTGATCGACCGCGAGGGCAAGGTCAGCCAGCGGGATGAGTTCGATCACGAAGCGGCGCTGCCGCGGGGGTGGGAGAAGTACTGAGTTGTTTCATGGGTTGTCGGAGTCGTTGAGCTGCAGACCCTAATAGGTATTGATCTTGAGGCACCGTAGATCGCTTCGGTGAGCCGGACTTCTCGTTCACGCGTTTATCCGCCCAGTAAACGGACGATCTGTGCCAGCACAGCCGTTCTGGTCGCGTCAGGAACGTTGGACAGCGATTCCACGAAAAGGAGTGCCTCGTTACTGACAGTTTCTGCTGTCACCTTGGCATCACCCGTGACGAAGGAACCTTTACGCCCCCGCGAAACGATGAGGCCCAGTTTCTCCAGGTCCCCGTAGGCGCGTGCCACCGTGTTGGGTGCGATTTCTAGTTGGGAGGCCAGACTCCTGATCGACATGACCTTGTCCCCCGCGGTCAACTCACCGTTGCGGATTTCATCAAGTACCCCGTTGATGAGTTGTACGTAAATGGGCAGTGAACTTGCCTGAGAGATTTCGATCATGACTGCGGTACGGACTCGGTGCGGATCGACCTCAAGTACGCCAACCGGCTCGATTCCGACAGACGGACTGCATACACGGCCACGATGACGAACCCGAGTGTGAATGTCACCGCCACGAACAACCCAGCGCCGAATAACTCCGATAATTCACTGGCCGATCCAACCAACATACTGCTCGTCACGACGAGCGCCGCGCCGGATACGGCCAGCGACAACGCCAGCATGGCATTGACCGAATTGGCTTTGTAGAACTCCCCCACCTCGGCGGTGTCTCGATCCGCTACTGGGACAAAGTAGTTGAGCACCGACCGCGCTGCGATGTAGGAGACGGCCGGAATAACGAGGCAAAGCACTCCCGAAATCGCAGCTGTAATGAGCATGGCCTTGTTGGAAATCACCACAGCCAGAGCCTGAAGCGTGAAGTCATTGGTGAAGAACTGGAACTCGGCCGGAAGCTGTCCTCCGCGCACTCCTGTGTACTGCCCCAAGGGGATCACCATGGGCGCGAGCAGCACAAGGCTGAGGATGAAGCTCCAGATGACGGGTTTCTCGTATCTCAGACCATCCGTCTCCGAAGGGTCCCTCGCATGACCGAGCGCGTTCTCCGCCTTGCGACAGATCCGCCAGGTGCAGAAGTAGAGCACCGCCAACGCGACGACTGCTGTGACAACGACAAGCATCTCGAAACCTTCCCTCACTCTGTATCAGCTGTACTGATACAGATGATGTAGGAAGAGTCTTTCCGTGACGTCGTTGCAAGTCAAGGGCGGGCGGGTAGCAGAGCAAGACTGTTGGTTCTCCAACTTGTGTCGAGAAACTATGTACATTCCAGCTATTTGACTCGAGTTTGGGAGAGAATCCGATTACTACCTCAGCGCTGTGAATATGACTATCCCGATGAAACGGGGGTCTTCGAATGCGGTCCCTTGTCGGGCCGTCTCTATTCACATCGTCTCCTGACACACCTCTGCAAAGGGCTAGATCACATGTCGCAAAATCCCCCACTTAGACAACATTGGAAAATAATCGCCCGGGCTGGCGCCGCGCTCCTATGCGTGTCATTGGCTACCGGGTGCGGCTCACCCAGCACCAACACCCCTGAGCAAACGACAAATGATCAGCCGACTTCTTCAAGCTCTCAGCCCTCAGCCGCGGCTACGCCGGACTCCGATTCCACACTGCATCAAGTCGGAGACACCGTCACGATGGGCGATCTCGAACATACGGTGCACGGAGTTCGGTACTCTTCGGGCGACGAAATAATGTCTCCCGAGTCAGGGACACAATGGCTCGTATTGGACGTTGAGGTCACCAACAATTCGTCTGATTCACAGGCTATCTCTTCGGTCATGATGTGGACTCTGAACGATCCAGAGAACCGCAGTGTCGACATCGCAATGACGGGTGATGAGCGCGGGAGCCTGGACGGAGAACTCGGTCCGGGTCGCTCGATGCGAGGGGAACTCGCTTACACGGTGAGCTCGGATCACAAGCAGTGGGAGCTCATTTTCTCGCCGGGAGTATTGGGCTTCGGACAGGCAATCTACGAAATCCCCGCTCCCGCCGCGGCCCCAAAGTCCCCAGCCTCAGCCCAGCAACCCCCGAGCGCACCGTCCGCACCGGGTGAAAGTGGTGGCGACAAGTTCACCTACGCCGAGGCCTATGCTGCGTGGGAAGGCGGTATGCCTTACTACGAGGCCTTCTGCGAGAACTACATACCGACGACGGATGGCGGGGTGTCTCAATGCGAGGGTATTCAGGCAGGCACTGTTGACGCAGTAACGGGTGAGTATATCGGCGACTGAATTACTGTCCATTTTTCGGGGCGGAGTCGATCTCAGTCGGCTCCGCCCCTCCACCCATTATTTGATTACCTCATAAGTTCGACATCGGCCCGCTGACCCCGGTTGAGCTGAATCCAGTCCACGGATGCGTAGTCCGCATGGGTGAACTTGAGCTTGATCTGTTGGGTCCCGCGGTCGAGCTTGAACTTGCCCAGGTCGGTCACCTGGAACGCTCGATTGTGAGTGGTGTTGGGTAGAGCAATCGGTTTTCCGAAACCCTTGCCCGTATCCACCGACACGGTACCGCCGGGTTCCGTATCCGAGGAATGGCGGATGCTCAGTCGGTAATTCCCTGGCTGAGTGGCCGTGACGGGAAGGGTGAACCACTCGCCGTCGCGGATGTACTGAATGATGTGAGCACCGTCCAAATCGCAAGCGTCCACGGGACTGGAGCTACTGCGGATCGCACGGGTACCACACTCATTGCGCGGATTCGCATCGTGGTACAGCGCGGGATCGTCGATGTAATCCTCGGCCTGCACTCGGATGGATGAAGGTTTGGTACCGAGCTTCGTGACGTCACGCCCCTCACGCCAAGCATTCACGGTGCGGACGTTGTCGGTCTGCAGCATGTCGGCACCACGGTCGACCATGGCCTGCCAGCCCTTGGTTGAGCCGCGGAGGGCGGCCTCATCCGTGTTCCCGTCCGCAAGAGAGCTCCACATCGTGTTGATCCAGATGTCCGAGACGGCGTCGACCTTGTCCCAGTACTCCTGCTGAGCCTGGAGATCGTTCGGGTTATCGAAAACCAGCTCGAAGGCCACCGGCATGTGGGAGGTGAACTGCTCGAAATCCCCTGCCTGAGCGTCGTTGACCACGTGCATGTAGTGGGCCTCGGGGTGTGCGGCCATGAATTCGTTGGCCTCTTCCACATTGGGTGCCCCCTTGAACACGCCGTAGTCGACCATGTCCCGCGCGGCAAGTTCCTCGTACATCTGTTCGCGAACGTCCCAACCCTTGTCCAGGTTGAGAAGCACGTTTTTGCCCTCGACAGCTTCCAGCACCTCCTCAAACGTCGGAACCTGGTGGTCTGTCAGGGGCGCCGGACCGTTGCCCAGTCCTTCCTGAAGACGAAGTTCTTTGATCTCGGCGAGGGACAGCTCGGAGACTTTGCCAGACCCGTTGGTCGTCCGGTCCACGGTTTCATCGTGCATGAGTACCAAGTGACCGTCTGCGGTACGTCGGACATCAATTTCAACGATTTCGGCGCCGTCGTTGATGGCGGTTGTAACGGCCTTGATGGAGTTCTCCGGTGCGATGCGCCACTGACCACGGTGTGAGGCGATCCAGGGGTAGGCCTTGTCGGACTGGGGAAGTTGGAGGTGTTGTTCCTCCTGGCCGATGTTCGCAGGGCTCGGAGGGTTGTCGGGGGCTGCGTTGGCTGGTGTGAAGACTGAAGAGAAGCAAAAGGCGGCTGCGGCGGAGGCAGCAACGGCGCTGCTCAGAAAGTTATTTCGCATAGGGCACAACCTAAACTGGGGCGGTGAGGAGAGTTGAACCATCAGGTGACCCTGGGGAATCTTCTTCATGAAGAAGGGTGTGCCGGATTCCTGCTCAGATGCCTGTAGGCAAGCGCCACACAACGTCAACCGCCGTCAATAAAATCCATGATTAGACGCGCACTCTCAGCCGCGCCGTTCAGCTGATCCATGTGCTCCTTCATCCTCTGTGCGGCAGTTCGAAGGTCACTGTCCTGGACCATCTCAGTCACGAGTAGGGGCAGCTCGTTTCTCTTCACCGACCGCTGATTGAAGCTGACAGCGTTTCCGAATTTCACACACATCTCAACGTTCCACCGTTGCTCAGCCTGTAGGCCCATGCCAGCAAAGGGCGCTCCCGAAGCACAGGCAGTCTGCACGGTTCCTTCTCCCCCGTGGATGACCGAACCATCGATGATTCCCGCCAATTTCTGCGCGGGTAGGAAATCCCAAACTCGAACATTCGCTGGTAGCTCGGGTAATTGGCCTTCACCGAAATACTTGCCCACCGCAGCGATGACGTCTACGTTCAAAGCACTCAGTTGCTCAAGTACGGACTTCACCAGATATGGTCTCGCGGAGGACCCCATTCCCACGTAGACGATAGGCCGACTTCGCTTCCTCGCGAGGTCGAGGATGTCGGTCGGGAGCTCCTCGTCGCTCCGGGAATACACAGGGCCTACGGGGGCTTCGCGTGGTCCCATCGGGGCACTGAATAGTACAGGCTGGAGCGAACACACCAGATTCAGGTCAGCCGAAATCGCGTCGATGGTACGACGCGGCAGCTCCACACCGTTCTCTCGGGCTATCTGCCGGAACGCTCTGGGTTTCCAGGTCATGTAATCAGCCATCATCCGGGTGACAGAGCCAGCGACCTGGTTCACCAGCCGCTGTGCGCGGTTGGTCTCCGCGCACAGCGGATAACTCCGCAGAGTGCCCAGATGCCCCAGGCTCATGGCGTACGGCTTCGCATAGATGAGCGGTATGCCTGCTGCGCGGGCGGAAATGAACGTGCTGAACGTGGAACCGATAACCACCCCATCCGGTTCCCACTGGTCGTAAACGGCCCGCTCGCTGGCCACTCGTTGCCTGAGCATGGCCGTAGTAAAAGGGTGCCGGATGGAACGCCCTTGGTCGGCTGCGATCAACATGTCGGCCTGCGCCTCGGACAGTTCCGGGTTGAGCAGGTCGAACGAGAATCCCGCATTAGTCACCCGCGAGGAAAATCGCCTGGAGTAGCCCACGAAGTGGACGTCGTGTCCGAGCCTCCGCACTGCTCGGGCGATTTCAATGGCGCGCGTAGTTTCACCAAGGTTGAACGTTTCAGGGACAAATAGAATGCGCGCCATAGGCCTTCCTTCCCTCCACTCCTTACTAGCGGCCCATCACCGCTCGAGCGTCACCGGTGGCAGTGATCGGCACGCCCACGGGAATTATGTAATTGACCACCGGCGGATGGACCACGGCGTTCAAGGTGACCTGCGCAGTGAGCCCGTCGGGGGTTCCGGTCGGTGCACCCAGCGATAGCTGCTGCACCTCGTCGAATGCTCCCACGGTTCCAAGGTAGCTCGACGCCGCGCCCGCCACCCCGTCGTGCGTCAGGATTGGCGACGGCGCCGCGACCTCCGTCCGATCCAGGTCGGTGAAGGTATCCGCAGCAGCACTGGATGCGCGATCGGCCAGCGACTGAAGTTTCCGCTCCCCGATATACACGCTCGTGATGGCCATGATCGTAATGACTAGCAACAGCGTCACCAGGGTGAAACCCAGCAGGACGATGGTGGTCTGTCCGGAATCCCGTTCACGAGAATCCCCGAGAAACCGCCGCCACAGCCCCGCCACAGTGCTCGTGACGGATGATGGGCGTTCAAGTCCATGCAGCATCTTCATGAATACCTCCCGGACACAACCGTCACGTCCGAATTGAGCGTGGCCACGTTGGCCGTCACAAAGCCCGGAACGGCGGGCAGCCCCACGGTGAGTCGTGCATGAACCGTCGCGACAGCACCGGGTGAGGTGCACGAGCCATCAGAACAGCTCACCTCGAGGGCAAGGTCCTGCGCATCGAACCCGTGATCCAGCGCGGCGACCGCGGCGATCTCATGAATAGCAGCCTGATTGAAGTTATCCGCTTCCATCACCGAGATTGCCTGACCCGCCTGCTCCGACGCCGCGACAACGGCGAAAGAACCCGCCTGCACGCGGGACACCGTGACCACCAAATAGATCACCGGGATGAGTAGCAGCAAACCCAATGCGACAAATTCCACGATGGCACTGCCCCGATCCGGATGATCCGGCTCCCCGGCCGTCTTCCGGGCCTTCTGCCCCAGTGGTACACCGCTAGTCCATGGCCACTGCATGACCACTCACATTCAATGCTTCCGGGGGCCCGAACATTGCCACCACGGGTAGAGGCGCGACAACCGTGACTTCGACGGCTGGCAACGACCCCACTTGGGTTCGGGAGATGCTGATGTCTTGGGCGTAGCTCTCCCCCACCGAATTGGCAATGATGCCGCGGGCGCGAGCCACGCCGTCGCCGTCGGTGCGGTCCGCCAAACTGGCGTACCGCGCGCCGGCTGCCGCGGCGTCAATTAGGGTGTTGCGAACGTGCAAAGCAAAACCCAATTGCAGGATGCCGGCGAAAATAATCACGGCGAGCGCCAGGACCATCACGTATTCGGCGATGGCGTTACCTGCGTCCCGAGAGTCCTCAGAGACCGGAGACTCGGTTGATCGCATCCTGGAACAGGCCTTCGAGTGCGGGGCGGGCGATGAGCAGCAATCCGGCCACGAGGACCGCGGACATCAGTGTCAGCATGACCCAGCCGGGCACGTCGCCGCGATCGCGGTCCTCGTCGCTCAACCTCGAGCGCACGGCGTTGCTCAAAGTCAACATGGCCAGCAACGGTGCGGTGAGGAATAGATAGTTCTTCATGTCTAGCTCCTTTGATATTTGCTAACTCTTCTTCATGGGTGTCGCGGTCAAAAGCCCATTTCCAACACGGCCAGTCCAGGGAACACAGCGAAGACAACGCTGAGCGGAAGGACGAAAAATACGACGGGAATCAGCATCGCGATTTCTTTCTTGCCGGCGATCTCCATGAGTACGCGTTTGTCGTGGTCGCGAACGTCCTGGGCCTGAGCGCGCAGGACTTCAGCCAACGGTGTTCCGCGTTCGATGGCCACGATGATGCCGTCCACGAACCGCCCCAGCGGGATCACATCGGTGCGGGAAGAGAAATCCTGTAGCGCCGTGACCAGTCCGGAACCAGCGCGGGTCTGCGCCAGTACTTGCCGGAATTCATCCACGAGCTCACCTTCCGCGACGCGGCACACCCGCTCCAGTGCGCCGACGGCGCTCTCCCCCGCTCCCACTGACAAGGCCATGAGCTCGGCCACCGCGGGGAACTCAGCGAGCATGAGCTTTTCCCGTTTGGCGATGCGTTGTTTGAGAAGGAAATCCCTGACCCATACACCGCAGAAGGCACCCAGGACGGCACCGACCATGACGATCGCGACACTGACGTTTCCCCGCAGAATGAGCCCGATACTGAGCACACTGCCGAACAGGACACCGAGCACTGCAAAGACCACCTGCTCCGCTCGATAGTCGACTACCGATTTCTCCTGTCCGGCTCGAATGAGTCGACGCTCAAGGACTAAAGCGCTTCCGGCGAAGGGAGCAATCTTGTCGGTAGCCCATGTCAATGCTTGCCGGAGGGCGGGTCCGATGCGGTCGTTACCCGCTGATCGGCTGGCTCTCACGACTCCGCGTCTGTTCATGGCCGAACTGACGTGAACCATACGCAGCTGGGGCGCGATTCGATCGGCAAAGCTGGGCGCGCCCACAGCCCGAGCAGCACTGAGCATGAGCCACAGTCCGCCGGCGAGCACAAGAGCGATGAGGACTCCCGTGGTCCATGTGTTCATCGCAGGACCCTCCGCTCGGTAGGCAGGGCCCCGAGTCGCAGCATCAGTCGGTAGGCAGCAACGGAAATCGCCAGTCCGCCCAACATCACCAACGCGCCGGTGGGAGTGTTATAGGCCTCGATGGCGGCCGGCTGCGTAGACATCAACGCCAGCACGAGCCAGGGGGCTGCGACTGAGAGTCGGGCGGCGTTCACGGTCCAGGATTGCCTGGCTTCGAGCTCGCTTCGGGTCCGTTCGTTCTCTCGAAGGAACGATGACAAGGTTCCCAGCAGCTTGCCCAGATCGGTGCCGCCCACCTCGCGAGTCACACGAAGGGCCTCCACGATGTTGTCCGCCACCGGATCCGCCAGGCGGTTCTTCAGCAGCGTCAGCGAACCGTGGAGCTGACCGCTGGCCCGGTAATCCGCCGCGAACTGCCCGAAGGCGGGGCGGAGAACCTCGGGACCGCGGTACTGCAACTGCATGAGTGCTTCAGGCAATCCCATGCCCGCACGGATGGCTGATCGCAAGTGGTCCACTACATCGGGCCATACCTCGCGCAGCACCGCGGAACGACGGTCCCCGCGCCGTTTGACGAACCAGAGCGGAATGTAGCCAGCAACCAGCATCGCGCAGAGTCCGAACGCCGGGGCCGATGTCAGTGCGGTGACCGCCAGCCCCGTCACTACAGCGACCGCGATACTCACGGCCACCAATGTCGCCGGGGCCATGTTGGGAAGACCTGCGCGCAGCAGCTGAATCTTCAATCGGCCAGTGCGCGCATGCCGAGTCTTTTTGGTGGCCGGCTGGTTCCAGAACGACCACCACATGAGAAAGGCCCCGGCGCCCATCAGGACCCCCAACAGCGCACTCATGAGGTTTTCGCTCGAGTCTTCTTCGATTGCGTCCGCCCTTGGGAGGACCTATTGGCAGCGGGAGCTCCCTCGAGAAGGGTGGATGGCTGATATCCGGATCTCAAGAATTTGTCCGGCGACGGGACTTCCGCAGCAACCGGAACCAGTTCACCGTCGATGTGGCGGAACAGCGGATACGTCTCGATGATGCCGTTTTCCACTCGATTGCCCACGGCCAGAATCTCGGCCACGAACCGATGTCCATTGTTGTTGCGGTGGCAATGCACGACCATGTCGAAGCACGAGGCCACGGTGGGAACCACGAACGCGGTACTGATGTTCGAGCCGGCCAACAGGGGCAACGTACAGATCTTGGTGACTGCATCCCTAGCAGAGTTGGCATGCAAGGAGCACATCCCCGGGAGCCCAGCGTTCAGCGCAATGAGCATGTCCAAGCTCTCGGCCTCACGAACCTCACCGACGATCAAGCGATCCGGACGCATGCGCAGCGCTTCCTTCACGAGGCGCCGCAGCGGAATCTCTCCCGCGCCTTCCAAATTCGCTTGCCTGCACTGCATGCCGACGACGTCGCGCAACGCCACCTTGAGCTCGAAGATCTCTTCCACCGTGACCACCCGCTCCCGCGGACCTATGGACGAGCACAGGCAGTTGAGCATCGTGGTTTTTCCGGCCTGAGTCGCGCCGGAGACCAGAATATTGAGTCCGCTGGCGACCGAGGCTTCCAAGAACTTGGCCGCGGAAGTACTGAGTGAACCCAGGGCAACCAGGTCCTGAAGGCGGCGAGCACGGGCGACGAATTTTCGGATGTTGACGGCCCAGTGCTTGCGGGTCACATCCGGAATCACCACGTGGAGACGGGAACCGTCCGGAAGCGCTGCGTCTACGAACGGTGAACTGAGGTCCAGCCTGCGCCCGGAGGATTTGAGCATCCGTTCAACGAGAGTGCGTACGTGTGCTTCGCTCAGCACCAAGCTGGTGAGCTCCGACTCACCAGCCCGGGCGACGTAAATCTCTGCCGGACCGTTGATCCAGATTTCTTCGATGTCGGGGTCATCGAGATACGGCTGAAGTGGCCCGTAACCAGCCACAAGGTCCAGCACATTTTTGCGCACGGCGGCAAGGTCATCAACGCGTGGAAGTCCCGCGCGGGCCGAACGTAGGTCGTAGTCCTCGACGGCGGCATCGACAATGCGGCGCGTGGATTCAACCTCGTGCAGCGGGTCCAGCCCGCTCCTGCGAATCTGCTCCCTGACGTCCGCCTCGATCAACCCAATAGCGTCTTCAGCTACCACTGTGACCATGATTCCCCCTGGGGTTCCCCGAACCCAACTGAGTGGCTAGTTCGTAATCGAACCTAGGGGAAAACTCCGCGAGCCGTTATTCCAGGGCTTGGAACCTGTGGAAAACCCGCCCATTCAGGACAAAATCAGCCTCTTTGGGCTGTCATCTACTGACCAAAAATGAAAACGCATACACCTGTGTAAGAGTTCGGACGCTGCCTGTGACCACTACGCGAAGACGCTCAGGCCCCGGCGATGGGTCAGCCCACCACCCAGGGCGATACGTCCCGGACCGGCGAACGCGATGGCCAGCGCAGCCGCACCGAGGACCATGACGAACTCGAAGCCACCGTCGGAGACGAAGAAGCCCGCGGGTGCATGCACGAAGTAGATGGAGCCGGCCATCACCACCGCCAGCAACAGGCCGGCAATGCGGGAGAACAGTCCCACAATCAGCGCGATACCTCCGATCAGCTCGGTGAAAGCGGCAAAGGGCGCGGCAATCTCCGGCAGGGGAACACCCATCTCGGCGAAGTTGGAGGTGGTGCCGCTAATGGTCCACTCGTTGAACTTCTGCCAGCCGTGCATCACAAAGGTGATGCCCACGACTACGCGGAGAATCAGCAGCCCAAAATTGACGGAGGTACGGGTTTTTCGCGAAGAGTTCATGACGAACAAAGCTACCGGTCAGATGTTAACGACGTGGGTCGATAGCCTCTGATTTCCCTGGACACGGCCGTACAAGCCAGCCGGGAACCCCGGCTCAGACGGCCGTGGAACCGGTGCGAGCGGCCTCGGCGGGTGGCGGTCCCAAAGGCGAGGTGTGTTTAAAGGCGCGCACCGAACGGCGGTCGGAGTGATCACGGGTGGGTTGCCAGGGTTTCTCGGCCTCGGAAATGGCGATGTGACGGGCCAAGCGCGTGGTATTGGTTTCCTGGATGCGGCGATTATGCGCGCTCGTGAACTGGGTGATCATGAACAACACGATCAACCCGTAGAGCACTAGGTCAGTACCGCGGCCGATACCCAGAAAGCGCGCCATATGGGTCACCATGTCCGGCACGAAAATGGATAGTGCGGCGAACACGAAGAACGCAAGACCGACCAGGCGGCGAATGGCCTGGTGTTTGGCGTTGACTCCCCCGCGCACCAGCGTGAGCGCGCCGTAGCCCACGGCAAGCACCAGAAGTAACTGAACAATAATCGTCACTGTGGATAGCCCCCGGTTACTTCACGAACAGTTCGGTCAGGATGTTCACGCCGTTGAGCAGGGACTGACCCTTGCCCTTGGAGTAGTCCGTGTAAATAATCTCCACGGGATGCTCCACCCAGTGCGGTTTGATTTCCGCGAACTGGTTCACGATCTCAGACGCGTGGGCCATGCGGTTCTGCTTGAGGTCGATCTGTTGCAGTGTCTTGCGGTTGATGGCGCGCAGCCCGTTGTGGGCGTCGGAGAGGTCCATGCCGCTGGTGAACTTGGACACGAATGCCGCTGTGCGCAGCACCAGCCGCTTGAGCTTGGAGACCTGCGTGCGGTCATCCAGGAAGCGGGAACCGAGCACCACGTCAGCCTCGCCGGAGCGAATGCGCTGGACCATGTCGTAGGCATCCACCACGCGATGTTGACCGTCTGAGTCGAAGGTCACCACACAGTCCATGTCCGGGTCCTGCAGCGCGTACTCGAAACCGGTCTGCAGTGCAGCACCCTGCCCCAGATTGATGGGATGGCTGACCACGACGGCACCGGCCTCACGGCAAATCCGGGCGGAGTCATCGGATGAACCGTCGTCAATGCAGACCACGTGGGGAAAAGTCTTCCGGAGGTTCTCCAGGACTTCTCCCACCACTTGGCCTTCGTTGTACACAGGCATCACGATCCACGCACGACTCACGCGAAGTATTCTCCCACAAGCAACCGACCGAACCCTGTAGACCGTTGTGTGCCGGTAAGCACTATGACGAGCGACTAAACTTCCACAAGAACCTTCCCCCGCCACCGCGCGTCTATTTTCTGGAGCTCTGATGTCTTGAGCTGGCTCGAAGCCATTCCCCTGTACTTCCTGGTGATGCTCGTCCTGGTACTCCCGGGCTTGCTACTCACATTCGCCCTGAATCTGCGGGGGTTACTGAGAGCAGCCATGGCCGTTCCGCTGACGGTGGCCGGATTTGCGGCGTCCGCCGTGATCTTCGGTCTGGTGGGAATTCCGTGGAACCCGCTCACTGTGGCCATTGCTTTCGTGGTCGTGGGCGCGGGGCTTTGGGCGGTTCTGATCCCCGTCCGCCGGCGGCACCCTCGCCCTCGATTGGGCCAGATCAGGTGGGGAGCGCTCCGTGAGCAGATGACCTCCCAGAGCATCGCTTTGTGGTGCGCGTTCATCGTGGGGGCGGGTCTGATCGCCCACCGGCTCAAGCTCATCCTGGAAACCCCGGATGCCATCTCGCAGACCTACGACGCGAACTTCCACTACAACGCCGTCCAGTACATCCACGACACCGGCAACGCGTCATCGCTGACCTTGGGCGGGCTGGGCGTCACCCCTGAAGCCACCTTCTATCCCGCGGCCTGGCACAACGCCGCGGCCATGGTGGCCACGGTGACAGAGATTTCCCCCTGGATCATCGCCAACGCCATGACTTTCGTGTTCTGCGCGCTGGTGTGGACCCTGGGATGCCTTTACCTAGCCACTCGGTTATTCGGCTACCGTCCCGTGATCACCGTGTCCACGGGCCTGGTCGCGGCATGCTTCCCTGCGTTCCCGTTCCTGCTCAGCTTCTACGGCAACCTGTTCCCCAACACCATGTCCATCGCGTTCCTGCCCGTACTGCTGGGCATGTTGTGCGAGGCCTTGGGGCTCGCCCACGAATCACGTAACGAAGCACGCACGCCCCTGTGGCTCGGGACCCTGCTGGTCATCGGTGCCACCGGTCTGGCTCACCCCTCCAGCGTTTTGCTGGCACTGTTGATCGTGTTGATCATGCTGCTGACCGTCTGGTGGCGTGCCGTGGCCGGTCACCGCCCTTGGTGGCTGATCGGGCTGGGCGCCGTTGGGTTGGTTCTAGGTGCTTTCGTGCTGCAGCAGATCTGGTTCTCCGCACGAGCCAGCCAGGATGCCTCCACGTGGCAAACCCACATCACCTCCTCCGGAGCCCTGGGGGAAGCATTGGGGCCGGTCTTCCCCGGTTCCTCTCACCTGCCGTGGGGAATTGTCATCGTCACTCTCCTGGGTGCCTCCGTGGTGCTGCGCACCCGTGCGCGCTGGATCGTGGGTGCCTGGGCAATGCTGGTGTGGATGTATGTCCTGGTCGCCTCGTCCCTGGACACCACATTCCGATACGACTGGACCGGTGTCTGGTACAACGACTCCAACCGTCTTCTCGCATTGATTCCCCTCGCGGCCGTGCCCCTGGCTGCGGCTGGCTGTGCGGCCATCGTCACGTGGGTCGCCCGTAAGCTACTGACCCTGATCGACCGTATAACCCCGGCTCGGACCGCCGCTGCCACCGCGGGTGAGGGGCCTTCCGCAACCCCCGCGCAGCGCGTGCGCCATTCCCGCGTGGCCGGCGCTGCCGGTGGCCTCATTGCGGTGATTGTCGGCTTCTTGGCCCTGCAAGGTGAAGCCATGACCGAAGTGGTCAACTACGGACGCAGTGAATACGGCATGAACCGTTCCATGCCGCTGCTTTCCAAGGATGAGGCCTCCCTCATCGAACGTCTTCCCGAACATGTGGCGGAGGACGAGGTGGTCTTCGGCAACCCGCTGACCGGCACCTCCCTGGCCTACGCGATCACCGACACCGAGGTGCTGATTCCGCACAACGGATTGATTGCGGACGGGGAGGCATCCACGATCGTTCATCATCTGGAGGATCTCCCCACCAATCCGGAAGTGTGCCCCGCGCTGGAGAAACACAATGTGCGGTTCGTCCTGGGTTTCGGCACCCGGCAGGTCAATCCCTACGCGTACTTCAACGCGGCCGGTAGCGATGAGCTCGGACCCGAGAACGGGTTCATCCTGATCGACCAAGAAGGCCCGGACGCCAAGCTCTACGAGATCGTGGGCTGCGGCCAATAACGGTCCCGGTCATGACGACGGCGCTGCGAGACCA
>NZ_BAAAQA010000002.1:0-37360 GCF_039531425.1 Kocuria atrinae | reverse complement strand
TCGCAGCGCCGTCGTCATGTGTTCTCAGGTTAGGAGGACGTCGCGTCCTCCTCGGTGAGCGGCCCATCCAGATCGGGGTCGTACTGAGGCTTGAACTCCTCGCCACGTTCGGCTGCTTCTGTGGCCTCACGCTCACGGTGCCGCTTCTTGTCCTCGATCATTCGCGCGAGATTCTCCTCGTGCTCGCGCTTGACCTCGTCCTCGGGCTGGCGTCGCATGTGGCCCACCGCGCCGTACACGGACCCGTCAAAGACCTTATTCCCGTGGTCCATCACGATTCCGCGTTCGCAGATGTCCATGACCAGATTCAGGTCGTGACTGACCACCACCAGGGTCTTGCCGCGGCGGACCAGGTCCTTGATGCGCCCGATGCACTTCTTCTGGAACGGCTCGTCACCCACGGACAGGATCTCGTCCACGAGGAAGACCTCGGGATCCGTGTGGACGGCCACGGAGAAGGCCAGCCGCAGGTACATGCCCGAGCTGTAGAACTTTACCTCGGTGTCGATGAACTCGGCAATCTCGGAGAATTCCACGATGTCGTCGAACTTCTCGTCAATCTCCGCTTTGGTCATCCCCAGAATGGCCCCGTTGAGGTACACGTTGTCACGACCGGTGAGGTCCGGGTGGAAACCCGCGCCGACCTCAATCAAACCCGCGACCTTTTCGCGAGTAAGAATGGTGCCGGAATCGGGATTCATCACGCCGGAAATCATCTTGAGGGACGTGGACTTGCCAGAGCCGTTGAATCCCAACAGCGCCACGGTCTCGCCGTCATAGATGTCGAACGAGACGTCATTGAGTGCCTTGAACTTGGCGGTGAGGTCACCCTTGCGGCCCTTGACCAGCCACACGAGGGCTTCCTTCATGGACCGGGTGTGGCGCAGCACGAACTCTTTGCTCATGTTCTGCACACGGATCGCGAGATCCGCTTCGGTACGTCCCTTAACGGTTTTGCTAGCAGTACTGGACACGATGATTTACAGCTCCTGCGCGAAGTTGCCCTCTTGGGCACGGAACAAACGGTCACCAACGAAGAAGATGAGCAAACTGACCACAATGGCCAGCGGCGTCCACATCGTCAGCAGGTGCGGCGGCACGTGCCAGATCTGTGGCGTGTCCGTGGTGGGGAACCAGAAACCGTAGTGGAACAGTTCCACCGCCACCGTCAACGGGTTGAGCATGTACACGAAGTACACCCAGTCCCACAGCTTGTCCCGGACCATGGTCCACATGTAGAGCACGGGCGAGGCCCAGGTGGACACCATGATGATCAGGTCCACGATGTTCTCAGCGTCCCTGAAGAACACGTTGAAGGTGGTGAAGAGCATGCCCAGGCCCAGGGCGAACAGGGCAATGATGAACGTCCCCACCAGCACGGCCAGCAATTGCTTCAGGTCGGGCCGCCACCCCGTGGCAAAACAGGCGATCAAGAGAATCGCCAGCTGCGGCACAAAGTGCACGAACGCCACCAACAGGTTGGAGACGGGAAATAGCTGTCTGGGCAGATAGATCTTCTTCAGCAAGCCACCGTTGGCCACGATCGACCGTGAGGCGTTGCCGAAAACCTCTCCGAACAGGTTCATCACCACGATTCCGGAGAACAGATACACGGCGAAGTTTTCAATACCGCGGTTGAGTTCCAGGAACACGCCCATGGCAATGTAGAACACCAGGAACTGCACCCCGGGCTTGAGATAGGACCAGAGCAGTCCCAGCACGGTTCCCCGGTAGCGGATCTGGATTTCCTTGTCGACAATCAGCCTCAGCAGAAACCGATTCTCCAAGACGTCCCGCAGCCCGCGATCTTTTCCCGGGGGCCTCAAATGCGAAACGGGAGCTTTCATACGGGGTTGCCATCCTTTCCTCGTGATGCACCCTCTTGGGCATCACCGGATACAAGACGACGCCGCACGCGAACGAACGTACACGTGCGGCGTCGCGCATGGAGCAAAATTACTTCTTGGGGCCGTTCTCGGCAAAAGTACGCGCCCAGGCTTCCGGTGACGTGATGTCCGGAAGCGCAGCGCGGTACTGCTTGCTCAGCGACTCCCACTGTGCAAAGAGCTCCGCGTGCAGCTTGATGCTCTCGGTCATCAGTTCGCGCACCTGCGCCGGGTCACGGCGGTACCACGAGGCACCCGTACCGTCCGCATTGGAGACGATCGCGGAATCCAGGGTGGCCAGGTAGGACCAGTGACCGTCCATGTGGGCAACATTGGCTTCGGGGTTCTCCTTGGCCATGTCCCGCACCGGACGCAGCGTCTGCTTCAAGACGGTGCGCACGGCCCACGGAATGAGCTGCGGCTTGGTGGGAGCCTTGGGAGCTTCCATGGTCTTGGGAGGCTTCTTACGGCGCACCGGCGGGAGGTCGGCCGGATCCTTCACCACACGGGCGTCCGAGTAATCGTCCTTCATGGCGCGAATCTCGGGCATCCGGGTGGGCAGCATCTCATGGAGTCCGTCCGGCCCGGCCAGGACGTCCTGAATAGCCAACAACACGGACTTCGCCGGGTAGTACTGCATGGACACCACGTGCTTGGTATCCGTGGTGATGGACTCACGCAACATCCGCCCGCCCTTGGAGTAGGGAGAGTGCAGGAGAGCAGCGATCAGGCGATTGCGCTCGTGGAAGTAGGCTTGCCAGTCCACGGCGTCGTCCTTGTCAGCCCACGAAACGTGCCACACGGCCGCACCGGGAAGCGAAATGGTGGGGTAACCGGCTTCCTTGGCTCGCAACGAGTATTCGGAATCATCCCACTTGATGAACACGGGCAGGGACAGCCCAATGTCCTCCATGACCACACGGGGAATCAGGCACATCCACCAGCCGTTGTAGTCGGCATCCCAGCGGCGGTGCAGCCTGGGCCGCGAACGCAGACCGCGCTCGGCGAAGTCCACTCCGCCCAGGCCGTCGATGGGGCCCCACAGGAAGCGATAGGGGTTCACAACTTCTGCATAGGCGTTGAGCAACGGCTTGTTGTACATGTCGAACATGTGACCGCCGATGATGGACGGCGTGTGGCACATGTCGGCGAACGCCGCCGCACGCAGCACACCCTCGGTCTCGAGGAGGATGTCGTCGTCCAAGATGATCACGTAGTCGGACTTCTCCACGCCCTGAGGCGTCTCACGCCCCTGGAGTACCTCGTACATGTTGCGGGCAAAACCGCCCGAGCCACCCATGTTGCCCTGGCGAATGACGCGCAGCTTGCCATTCATTGCGGACTCGGCCTCGGCGAAGTCAACCTCGTCCGAGACCAGCTTGTTGCCCTGGTCCACAATGATCAGTTCGTCCAGAACCGCGTCCAATTCCTGGGCCGCGGCAATGGTCTTGATCGTGTTGACGCAGTAGTCAGGCCGGTTGAACGTGGTAACACCCAATGTCACGCGGCCTACATGGCGATCGCCCGAAGGAACCAGCCAACTGGCCTCGTCTAGGATCATGCCCTCGTCGTCCGAGATGAGATCGAACCAGTACCAACCGCCGTCACCGAAGGGCGCCAGCGTCAGCTCGAATTCGTGGGTGTCAGTCCCCTCGACTCGGCGGTCCTCAACGCGCTGGGCCACGCCGCGCGCGTTGGAACGGTAAACGATCAGCGAGCCCGCACCGGTGGTTTTGACGCGCAGGACCACGGAATCCGCCACGGTCCACCGACGCCAGTAGCTGGCAGGGAAGGCGTTGAAGTAGGAACCGAAGGAGACTCGCTTACCGGGGCGAATCCGAGCAGACCTGCGAGAAATGATGTCATCCGGGTGCTGCGACGCAGTGTCCGAACCCGCAGAGGAAGGGCCCTCCACGTTGATGGGTCCGTCAATGTAGAGCGGCAAGGAGTCCAGGTCCTTGTTGGCGGGGAAAACCACGCGCGCAACTTCGCGCAGGTCTTTACCGTTGGTCGGCTCATTGGTGATTTTGGCCAGGTACTCCTGGGTCTCCCCCGACCGAGCCGCTGTGTCCTGTGGGGTCTGCTCGCTCACTCGTCAACGCCTCCGCTGTTCAGCTGTGCACCGGACGTGAAGTGCGGTGCAATTTTGTTGTCCACCATGGACAGCGCGGCGCCAATGGCCATGTGCATGTCCAGGTACTTGTAGGTGCCCAGGCGGCCGCCGAACAGCACAGACTTCTCGCCCTTGGCCAGATCACGGTAGGCCAGCAGCTTTTCGCGGTCCGTAGCGGTGTTCACCGGATAGTAGGGCTCGTCACCCTTTTCCGCGAAGCGGGAGAACTCACGCATGATCACGGTGGCGTCCTTGGTGTAGTCACGCTCCGGGTGGAAGTGACGGAACTCGTGGATGCGGGTGAAGGGTACGTCCGGATCCGGGTAGTTCATGACCGAGGTGCCCTGGAAGTCCTCGATGTCCAGGACTTCCTCCTCCAGGTCAATGGTGCGCCAGGAGAGGTCGCCCTCGGTGTAGTCGAAGTAGCGATCCACCGGGCCGGTGTAGATGACCGGAACCTGACCCACCACGTTGGACTTGGAGAACTCCTGTGAATCGTCGAAGAAGTCGGTCTCCAAACGAACGTCGATGTTCGGGTGGTCCGCCATACGTTCCAGCCACGCGGTGTAACCGTCCACCGGCAGACCCTCGTGGGTGTCGTTGAAGTACCGGTTGTCGTAGGTGTAGCGCACCGGCAGACGCGAAATGATGGACGCGGGCAGGTCCTTGGGATCCGTCTGCCACTGCTTGCCGGTGTAGTGCTTGATGAACGCCTCGTACAAGGGGCGGCCGATCAGCTGAATGCCCTTATCGTTGAGGTTCTGCGGGTCGGTTCCCGCGAGCTCGCCGGCCTGTTCACGAATCAGGTCCCGTGCCTCACCCGGCGAGTACGCCGAGCGGAAGAACTGGTTGATGGTGCCCAGGTTGATGGGCATGGGGAACACTTCGCCGTTGTGGCGGGTGTACACCCGGTGCACGTAGTTGGTGAACGCGGTGAACCGGTTCACGTACTCCCACACCCGCTCGTTGGATGTGTGGAACAGGTGCGCGCCGTAACGGTGCACCTCGATCCCGGTGCGTTCCTCGTTCTCGCTGTACGCGTTTCCACCCAGGTGGGATCGGCGGTCAATCATGGTGACCTTCAATCCCAATTCCCTGGCGGCTCGTTCTGCCACGGTCAAACCGAACAGACCCGAACCCACGACCACCAAATCAGTGTTCACGTGTTTACTCCCTACCATCTTCACGACCCCGTGAGGGTCAAGACATCTTGCCCTAAGCTACCGGACTCCGCCGGTTCAGTACCTTCTTGACGCTGTGTGGACCGTCACCGCGCTCGGTCCCGAACGAATCCACTGAGCACCCATTTCGCTGCGGCGCGGCCCGAGGCACCCAAGGAGGCGTGGGCGCGGGCCCAGTCCGAGCGGCGTCGTACGCCTGTATCGCGATCGTGCAGACCGGAGGGCTCCAGTGCGGCGCGCATCGCGGCGGCCACCTCAGTCGCCTTGTGCCCGACCGCCTGGCCCAGACCGTTCTCCGTAACCAGGTCGGCAGCCACGCCCTTTGCACCCGCGTAGATCACGGGCGTTCCGCACGCGGCGGAGGCATAAACCTTGGTGGGCTTGGAGAAGTCGTAGCCCTGACCGGGCACGATCGATGCGAGCGCGGCGACCGCGCCGCGCGTGAAGGCTGCCGTGCGCTCGGGCGGCTGGACGCCGTCGAAAACCACGTTGTTCGGGGCGACCTCGCGAGCCACCCGTTCCATGCGTTCCACATCCGAGCCTCGGCCCAGGAAGTGGATTTTTACGTCCGGGTGCTCGTCGAGAATCTCGGCGAGCGCGTGGATGAACACGTCCGCTCCCTGCCATTCGGACATGGAGCCGGCATACACGAAATACGGTTCGGCGAGTTCTTCGGACGGGCCGTCCGGGGTAAAAATCTCGGTGTCGATCCCGTTCTCCGCGACGAACATCTTGTCGCGCTTCACGCCCGTGACCTTGGCGAGCTCCGCGCCCATGGCCTCCGACACGGTGATCACGCCGCCCGCGCAGCGCGCCGAAACGGTCTCGGCCACGCGCATGAGTGCGGTGACGATCCGCGGAACGTCCATGGTGATGGTCGCCGCGGTCCACACGTCCGGGTTGTACCAGATATACGGCCGACGCCGCAGCAGACTCGAGGCCCACACGGCCAGTCCCGTGGTGGGCGGGGGCTCGCTGACTACGATGTCAGCGTCCATGAAGAGCAACCGCGCAAAAGCCTGGATATCGAAACTCAAGTACTGGGGAATGCCGCGCACGTAGTCGTACTCGTCACGCAGCACCGGTACGCGCACCACCGCATACGGTTCGTCCGCGGTCGTTTCGGCCATGCCGCGCGGAGGGCGCGTGGTGAGCACGGTGACGTCCGCCCCCTCGGCGGCGAATCCCCTGGCCAGTGCGCGCAACCTGAACGAGGCCGCCGCCGGTTCCGGCGTGAAAATCCTACTGACAATGACAACCTTCCGGGGTCTCATAGGCTCCACTGTCTCACGTGGGCGGCCCCGGTGACCTGCCTGTCCACCGCCGTCATCCGGTAATTTCCCAATACTTTCGCATCCGCACGGCACGCGCACTCCACAAGAACGACGCCGCACGGGGCCTCCCGCACGATTCCACACGGTGCGTGCCTGGCTCGGATGCTCACGCTGACGAATGCTGTTCTAAGGCCATGGAAATCATGGTCAGCCTGCAATGGGCCGGTGCGGTCGACGCTCAGGAACACAGGGTGGCTATCGAGGCAGAACCGGGCACCGCCGGGAGCCGCCTGGCCCGGGAGATCTGTTCCTTCCTCGGCACTGAAGCTGAGCTGACGGTCGAGAATGTCGATGTTCGGTCATTGCGTTTCGCCGAGCCACCGCTGCTGGATGGCGCCGCAATCACGCTGCATCCGAGTGCACCCGCCCCGCCGACGTCCCATCACACCGCGTCGACGCAGTCCGCTGCCGACCAGCACATGCCCAGCCCCCGACTCAGGGTCGTAGCCGGGGTGGCATGCGGCACCGAACTGGTGATCATGCGGGGCTCCCAGTGGTTGGAATCCGTGGCCGGCGTTCCTGCTCTGGCCGCACATCCTGCCACGAGCGACTCAACGGAAATCGTGATGGACCATGCCGAGGTCCGCATCATGCCCGGGCCCGTTCCACTGCGTGAAGGTGACCGGTTGCGGTGCGAGGACTCCTGGCTGCAATTGATCATGCCCTCGGACGACACCTCTACTCGTCGGCGAGTGAGCTGGCCCACCGCGTCCGCCAACGACGACAGCCCGGCACGGATCATCACGGTCCACCGAGCCTCGGGACAGGGACCCCGAATGGGTTTGGTCATGGGACTGCTCCCCCTGGTCCTGGGAGTGGTGATCACCGTGGTCACCGGTATGTGGTTCTTCATGCTCTTCAGTGCTGTGGGAGCGATCGTGGCAGTGGTCAGCTGGAGTGTAGGACGAGCCGTGAGAACTCGAGAGCGAGCACGGCTGACGGCCGCGCTGGCACGTGACCTGAGCCGGTGCCGGGAGGCGGCGCCGTCGGCGGCGGACTTGGTGGATCGTCTGCAGAAACTGGATTCCGGAGCCTCCATGGCCCGGCCCGGGCACTCGACCATGCCCGGGCCACACGAACGCTGGGTGCGGTTGGGCGAGGCAGGCCGGGTCGCAACGGTGCAGCTGGGCGATGGGCCCAGTGCCGCGCCGGCCTCACACCGGTTGGCCCCGGTGCTTCTCGACATGTCTCGAGTGCCCCACCTGGAACTCACCCTGCCGTCCCGTCACCGCGCGGACGTGATTAATTCCCTTGCGCTGCAATTGCTGACGGGTCCCGGAGCGCTCCAGCAGCTCATTCTTGACCCGGTGGTCGGCTGGTCACCGCCACCGTTTCCCGCGCTTCGTGTGGTGGAAGTCCAGCACCACCGGTCCGTGACCGGCCCGGCGTTGGAGGTGTACTCGGCGCGGTCCGCCACCGCGATCCCGTCTGCCGAGGGTCGTGTGCGCATCGTGATCTCAGTAGCCGGCGACCGAACCGAAGGTGACAGTTCGGGCGCCGTTCTCTCGTGGGGTGCCGCCGCAACACTGGCCTGCGACGTGGAGGAAGCGGTACCCGGTCTGGATGCGAGCACGGGCAGTAACCGACTCGAGCTCAGCGTGGACGCAGTGAGTTCGGCGGTATTCGGCCGCTCGATGCAGCAGTGGTCACGGGCGCAAGCCGCGATTCCTTCGCTGCGGCACGCAGCGGGGCTGCCCTCGTCCTTGGGCTCCGAACCGGTCCTGCCCGAGCCATCTAAGATCCCGGAGCAGTGGGCCGCGAACGCACGCTTACCCTCATTGGTGGCAGCGATCGGTGTGTCCCACCACGGCGTGGAAAGCCTCGCCCTCGGCGATGAGCACCCCCACTTGTTGATTGCGGGGACCACGGGATGCGGTAAGTCAGAGGTACTGCGTACTCTCGTAGCGACGCTGGCCTGCCGTTATCCGCCGGAGCGACTTGAATTCTTGCTCGTGGATTTCAAGGGCGGTGCTGCGTTGGCACCCCTCACCGGGCTACCGCAACGTTCCACGCTGCTCACCGACCTGGCCGCCGCCGATGTGCAACGGGCCTTGGAATTCTTGCGCTCCGAACTACGGCGCCGCGAACGTCTCCTGGCCCAACACGGCCTGTCCGACTTTCACCAGCTCCTGCACACCACCCCCGACACGGAGCCCCTGGTCTTCCGGGAACTGGTGGTCGTGGTCGACGAGGTCAAGATGCTCGTGGACGCATTCTCGAGCGCCGGTGACGAATTGGCCAAGATCGCCACCGTGGGGCGCTCACTCGGAATTCACTTGGTTCTGGCTACCCAGCGGCCGCAGGGCGCGATCCCCGCGGATGTTCGGGCCAATGTCACGCAGTCCATGTGCCTACGGGTACGGACGGAGCAGGATTCCGCCGACGTCATTGGCACCTCGCTTGCCGCCGGGATTTCTTCGACGACGCCGGGCAGGGCCTTCATCGACACCGGTCAGGGCAAGCCTGTGGAAGTCCAGACAGCAATCCTCACTGGATGCTCGACTCCACCGGTGGATGAGGTACGCATCAGGCTTCCGGAAACGGCACCTTCGGCCCGCTTGCCGCGCGGCGCCGGCCAGGCGCACACGGTGGATTCCGGGGTGCTCCGAGTGGTTGCCGACATCGCAGCAGCTCATCGCTGCCTGGTCGGGCCGGAGGTCGAGTGCTCAGACAACACGAACGGTTCATCGCGGGACAACCCGATTGCGAGGCCCGTTCCCGCGCCGCTGCCCGAAACAGCCGTGCCACGAGCG
Source organism: Kocuria atrinae (assembly GCF_039531425.1). Lineage (NCBI taxonomy): Bacteria > Bacillati > Actinomycetota > Actinomycetes > Micrococcales > Micrococcaceae > Kocuria > Kocuria atrinae. Next base: position 28,093 of record NZ_BAAAQA010000002.1, on the reverse strand, counting down.
AGCAGTGGGGACGAAGTAGACCTGGGCCCCGCGGAAAATTCGGCAGAGCACTGGACCGGTCGAGCTGCCTGGCGCCCCCTGGAGGACGGCACACTGTTTTTGATCGGCCAGCCGATGCATACCTCACGGGCACTGCTGTCCGTCGCAGAACAACTGATACGAGCTCGTTCGCGGCCGGACAGTTGTTCCGGGAGAGCACCAGCTCTCTACGTCATGACGGCGACTCCTGCGCTCCAAGACCCCGCGCGGCGCTGGTCGGATCTCGGGTGGGTCCACGGCACCGCCGCCGCATACGATGCGGCTGACGTGAAGAGCTTGCTCGACAGCCTCTCGGACGGATCCCAGCGGTATCTGTCCCACTCAAGTGATGGTCGCGGCGATCCGCCCGAACCCGCCGTGCTGCTAGTCGAGGACTGGGATCGCTGCTGCGCCCTGCTGCGCTCGGGGCCGTGGGCGCATCTGGAGGATGACCTCTTGGCCCTGGCCTCGGCCGGCACGCAGAACGGAGTGGCCATGATCGTGAGCGGAGACCGCTCCTTGGCGGTTGGCCGGGCGTCCTCTGCCGGACGCACTCGCGTGTACTTTCCCGCCGAGCAGACTCCCGAGGCCCTCTTACAGTGGCCCCGCCTTCCAGCGGTCAAGCCTCTCCCGCTCCGGGGTGTGCTGCAGGGAGCTTCGGCGGAGCGATGCTCCCCCGCACCCGCGCATCGCTCGCCGGGTGCTCACACCGTGATCCAATTCCCTGAACCCAGCGGGATAGTTGTTCACGATGACAAGCTGCTCCCCGGAAAAGTCCCGGGCGAGCCCATGTCCACGGGCCGTGGCCCATCCGTCCTTCCTCCGATGAGCGATAACGTCTCTGCGAGCGCGCCGGACACGATCATCTGGCCCCGCTACCGTCCGCTCCCCGAACGCTGGTCCGGGCCAGAAGGCCGCGTGCCGGGTCTCCTCGTGGGGTTGGGGACGGGACACGTTCCCATGTCCACCCCCTGGACTCCCGGATCCACGCTGTTGGTCGTGGGGCCCTCCCGCTCGGGCCGTAGTACCTTCCTGGATTCGGTCGAGGAATCACTGGGTACGCGCACGGTGCTTCGATGCCATCCGACATCAGCAGAGGATCTGGAGCGAAAGTTTTCGGGGGCAGCCACCGGGACGACCCTGCTCATCGACGACGCCGATTCGCTGGGCGCCCAGGTCATCCAACGCTTGGGTTCCCTGTGGCAGTCGGGTGGCGGAATGTGCGGCGCAGGCGAGCCGAAAGACCTTCGACTCATCGTGACCATGCGGTTGAGCGACGGCCTGCCGGGGCTCTTTCCTCCACTCATGCAGTGGCGCCACGTGGCGGACACACTACTGCTCAGGCCCAGAAAAACCTTCGACGGGGAATTATTCGGCGCCTCGCTGGCCGGCATGCCCGTGGGCGGCCCGCCCGGGCGCGGCTACTGGATCCACCGCGGCGTCGCGGATCTTGTGCAAACCCCTCAGCGGGACGGGTGACGCGTGGACTCCCCCATCCACGCCACGGTCGCGCGATTGAACAGCGCCACGAGTGCGACGATCGCGGCTGCCACACACGCCACACCGATGGCACGGGCGCCCACCTGAGTCAGTGAGATGCCAACGATCACCAGGAATGCCTGGGACACGAGGATGGCTGCACGGGGCCAGCGCAGGCCCTTGACCGTGCCCCATGCCGCGGAACCCAGCCACGCGGCAGCACCCAACATGACCACGGCGCCGAAAATAATGCCCGCCGTGGGAACGACGTGCTCGGAGAACAGCGAGATCACGAATCGCACGCCCACATACGCCAATGCGAGAGCCTCCACGCCGACAATTGCCCCGATCAACCACACCGCCCACGGGCGGTCTGGGGACTTCTGCTGTGAGGCGGGGACCATAGAAAGGCCTTTCGTGAGGGCATGCCGGGCACCCCCAACTCTAATCTCGATCTCGAATGGTCATGATCGGCCGGTTGATGAGGGAGAACTTTCGATGTGATATACCGCTCAGACCCTTGTTCACGAGATGTTCACGTGAGAAAGTATTGGACAGATCATCTTTTGAGGCCCGGCCACCGCGGGCCTTTTCTGTGTGTACATCCCCCCGAACACTCTGCCGTCGCGCTCAGCCCGCGCTCGATGGTGATGCCGTGTTTCTGTGCACACCTGACAATGTGAAAGGAGCGTCGCCGCAGATCATGGATTGGCGTAGTCGCGCAGCATGCCTGGAGAAAGACCCAGAACTATTCTTCCCCGTGGGAAACACCGGCCCCGCTCTATTGCAGATCGAAGAGGCCAAAGCAGTGTGCCGCACGTGCGAGGTCATGGACACCTGCCTGCAGTGGGCCCTCGAATCCGGCCAGGACGCCGGAGTGTGGGGCGGTATGAGTGAAGATGAGCGCCGCGCCCTCAAGCGCCGCGCCGCTCGTGCACGCCGCGCTTCCTGAGGCTCGTAGCCCAAGATTAGTGACGAAGCCCTCGCGACAGTTCTTGTCGCGAGGGCTTCGTCATAGCCGGGTCATGTGATCCACGGGCCGGGCCGCTGTTTGCTGAGCACCTTGCTCGCCGCGCACTGGTCCGCCGATTCAGGCCGCGAACTGAGCTTGAATCACCACGCTGGTGCCACCGCCCTCGCGAGGTTGCCAGCGGATCTTGCCGTCGAGCTCACTGGCCACGAGCGTGCGGACGATCTGCATGCCCAGCCCTTCGCCCTCCCCTGCTTGTCGGAAGGCGCTGGCACCCGATTCTTCGATCACGGTGTCCCCCATGCCCCAACCATCATCGCTGACTGTCACTTCGATGACGCGGCGTACGTCTCCGGCGTCGTTGACGATGTCCGGTAGTCGATCCACCACCATGGACACGGTTCCGTCCCGGTCCTTGAGTCCGTGCTGTACGGCATTGGCCGCGACCTCGTTGATGACCAGCGCCATGGACGTGGCGCATTTGGAGGGCAGCATGCCGAATCGGCCGTGCACTTCGGTGCGTACCGATTGGGTGGATGAAGCCGTCTCCACCGCGAGTTTGACCTGGTGCCTGATCAGCTCGTCGAAATCGACGCCCTCCGAGATGTCATGGGACAGCGATTCATGGACACGGGCAATGGAACTCACCCGCCGCATGGCCTGTTGCAATCCATGCTTCGCCTCGTCCGAGGTCATGCGTCGCGATTGCAGCCGCAGCAGTGCCGAAACGGTCTGCAAGTTGTTCTTCACCCTGTGATGAATTTCGCGGATGGTGGCATCTTTGGAGACCAGCTGCAGGTCTCGACGCCGGAGTTCGGTCACATCCCGGCACAGCAGGAGCGCCCCGGTTCGCGAAGGCCCCTGGCGGAGGGGAATGGCGCGGAGGGTCACGGACACGTTCCCGGCCTCAAGCTCACCGCGCCACGGCATGGTCCCGGCGAGCACGGGCGCGATCGTCTCGTCCACCCCATTGCCACGGACATCGAGCCCTCGCGCGATGGAGACCAGATTCTCACCGGTCACATCGCCCTCGTGCCCCAGCCTGCGGAAGGTGGACAGCCCGTTCGGAGAACAGAACGCCACGCGACCCTGGGCGTCCAAGCGCATCATGCCGTCACCCACACGGGGTGCGCCCCGCCGCGAATCACTGCGCACCGCGAAATCCGGCCACGTTCCCTCGTTGGCCATGCGTAACAGGTCCTGGGCCGTTTCCCGGTACATGGTTTCCATTTGGGATACCGGGCGACCGAAATGAGGGTCCAGAGTCATACTGACCACTGCGATGGTGCGTTGATTGCGCACCAACGGAACCACCAAGATCGAGTTCACCGGCTGCGTCTCACTCGCGGTGAGTTTGAAGCGTTCGATGCGCTGGTCGACCCACGAGGAACGCAAGGGGGCGGCGTCGGACGCGGGGATGGTCTCCCCCACCATGTCTTTGTGGAAGGCCGTGGGTCCGGTGGTGGGGCGTGCGTGCGCCAACACCGTGAAGTCGCTGTCCGGGGCCGGAATGGCGGATCCCGTGGGATTGTCCTCCGCTGAGATGACCCGGGTTGGAAAGCTCAGCAGCAGATCCGCAAAACCGAGGTCCGCCACGAGCTGCCAATCCCCCACCAACAGGTGCAGCCATTCGGCATCGCCCGCATCAAAATCATCAATCGAACGGAGGGGGTCCGTAAACGCCACGGCGGGTCACTCACTCTCAGAGGAAAATCAACGGCGCAACCACGCGCCCATTCGTTGCCCCAGCCTAGTCCCCGGTGCCTTTCCGGCCGACGAGGGCCCCTCCACGACGTCGCTCTCGGGCCTGAGCGCGCGTGCTGCCAGTTGCGCGATCTGCTCCCGTAAGCCACTCTTTGCGGCAGACTCGGCCAAAACCGCGCCGGCCAACAGGGCCTCGTCGCACGCGCCCGGATCCCAGTCAAAGGTCGCGTCGATACCGTGGCCGGGCGAGAAGCGGGCCCAGGCTTCAGCAACCGATTCCGCTCCCGAACGCCCCACCGAGGCCTTCCGGAGTTTGTTGATCACCACGAGCAGGCGCGCGGTGGGCGCTACCTCGGCGAGGTCCGGGAGTGTCTTGACTAATCGTGGGATTCCCAGTGCGTCAGCCGACCCCAGAACGACCAGAGTGTCGGCCATCGCGCATGCGCTCAGCGTGGCCGCATTCCGCCGCGGGGCGATCATGTCCAAGCTGATCTCCTCGTCAGATTCGAGGCTGAAGGACGTATCGACCACCACCGCTTGGTAGGCGTTCCGTGCCTGCACCAGAACCGTTTCCAGTGCGGCGGCCCGAACCTCGGGCCAACGATCATGTCGTGTGAGGCCCGTCAGGACGTCCAGCGTGCTCCCCGCCACCGACACCCGCGTGGCACAGCGTTGCAGACCTTCAGCATCCAGCTTGCCTTGGTCGGCAAGTCGGCATGCTTGGGCCAATCCCGCTGCTTCCTCAAGCATCCCCAAGCTCGCAGCGATTGCTGCGGCATAAGTGTCCGCATCGACCAGGAGAACTCGGGAACCGGTCAACGCTAGTTCCGCTGCAACGTTCAGTGCCGTGATCGTTCGCCCCGGTGCCCCCATGGGACCCCACACCGTGATGATCCTGCCGGTGTCACGGGATCCAGAACGGTCCGACGCGTCAGTCTTCGCAACGGATTCCAGCGGGTCGCTTTCCTGCGTGGGTGCCGCACTTTTCACCGAATCTGAGGCGGCTCCTGGGAGTCCATCCGCGTGGGAGTGTCCTCGGTTCGAAGGCAACGGCACCGGCGATTCCGCCACCTGTTCGATGAGATCCATGACCTCATCCCCTGTGGCGCCCGCGGGCACGATGGTTACGCCCAGGGCCGTGAGACGCGTTTCATCGTGTCCGGCCAACACGAGCACCCGAACCGAGCTGAGGGACAGTTGTTCCAACAGACTGGCCGTCAGTTCTTCCGCGCCTTCGGCCAGAAGCGCCACCCGCGCCATGCCCGAGTGGGCGCACGCGAGCAGTTCGGAAAGATCCAGGCACCGGCGGACCACGGTCACGGACCCGTGTTGTCGCTCGATTTGATCGACGAGCGGCCACGTACCCGTGCCCAGGGTGACCACCGAGATACTCATGAGTCACCACCCGTGGGGTTGAGCACGAGCGTCACCTTGGCACTATTTCCCAGGGCATCGACCAGCGGCTCGACCTGGGCCGGCGTGGCCAAGACATGCACCGTGGTACCTGTCGAACTCCCCAGTGCCGAGTTTGTGGTGTCGATCTTCGAGATTTCTGCACCGGGGACCAATTTGCGCGGGCTCTCATACCCACGTCCTGAGGCCTTCTGATCAGCAACCCACACATCCACTCGCGACCCGGCCGCGGCCTCAGCCGGCAAGGGGGTCTCCAGGGCGATACCCACCGGACTGCGGTCCAGTTCGTCAGCCGTACCCACTGCCTTGGTGGGCAAGAGTTGCCCCTTGGGGACTCGCTGCACCAGGACGTCGCCCTCCTGGAGGTCGGTTTCCGCCGAAACGTAGTGCTGTGAGGCGTCCTGGAGCCTCACATCTACCGGAACCAGGTCTCCATTCGTGACACGTTGCCCCACCGAAAGATCGTGCGCGGCGACGTAGTAGGGCTCAGTGCGGTTCAACGCCGAGATGAGAAGGACCACGGCCGCAATGGACGTGAGCACGAGCAGTAATCCGACCACCAACCGGGGGTCTCGCCACGTAGGTTTCTTGAACCGCTGTGCGGTTGTGGTGTCGTGCTGCGAATCGCTGGACATGGAATGTTCCCTTCCCCCGGAGTCGATTCGGCCCCCACCGAATCTTTCATGAGTGTGCACTGTGAATCGCACCGGGGGAAATCAGGTTGCGAAACATGTGGACATCTTGGGCTCCAGCACGATCAACGCCAAAGGTTTCTGTGCACAACCTGCCGCTTCTCAGTCATCCGTGGGACACTGGAGATCATCAAACCGCATCAAAGCTCCTGGAATGAGGCGAATCGATCCATGGCACAGCAACGTTTCCTCACGCTGTCGGATGTCTCCGAGATTCTCTCGATCTCCGTGGCCCAGGCGCGCGCCATGGTTCGTTCGGGAGAGCTGCCCGCCATCCAGGTGGGTGGCCGTGGCCAATGGCGCGTGGAAACCCAGAAGCTCGAGGAGTACATCCAAAAGGGCTACGAGCGCACCGAGCAGGCTGTCCGCGAAGGCTCGATAGGCTGATTCGGGCTGCGCTCAGGCGCTGTCTGGCGAAGAAATCAACGCGACTGAACTAAAAGGCACCGTGCGCACAGCTTTGACCGCGTGGCGGCGTCGGAACTGGTCATTCGGGTGCAGGGCCAAGTCGAAGAAGTCATGGCCCACCGCGTCCAGCGTGCCCTCGACATCGCCGCGGGAGGACGGGTCCAGAAGCAATACCCGGACGTGCGTTCTCGATGCCGCCAGCGCACGGAGCACGTGCCCCATGCCCAACTTCCGCAGGACAGCCCGCTCGTTGGTCATCTCGAAGCGGCGGTAGAGGCCCTCCCACCACACGACGGAATGCAGCGGGACCAGGTGCTGGAAATACCGCTCCCGGATGACTGCCCAACCCGCACCGATGTCGGTGAGCTCGCCCTCGAGAACATCTCCGTGGGCCGGGAGTAATCGCACCGTCTGATTGCGGTGGGCCGAGAGCCGCTCGGCCAATGTGAGACGGGACAGCTCCGCTCTGGCAGTCTCTGCGGCCTCAAGCTCCACACTGCGCTGCTCGGCCTGGGCCAACTGCGCTTCCATGTCCGCGAAGAGTTCTTCCCAGCGCACGATCTCCCCCTGGTGATCCCGGTCCAGCCACCCACAACATTGGCCATCATGTCGATTCAGTACATCACGCCCTGCAAGAACGGTATATGACACCGCACTTCCATGAACTCGCATGGATGGTTGACGCGCATCACTTTGCACTGAATGATCTAATCATCATCAAACAGCATCAAACGACATGATTCGAGGTCCAGAGTGATGAAACAAGCTCAGCATTCTGAGGTTGAAGCCACGGCGCCTCGCCTGGAGTTCGCACTCACCACCTTGATCATCCCGCTGTTGTCCGGTGTGCTCATGGCGCTGGGGTTGGTCCTCCTGGATCGATATCGCAGTGGCCACACGGTTTTGAACGCGGATCTTGCCGTGGCCCTCATGGCCGCCGTGGCAGGTGTCCTGCTGGCTGCCTGGTGGTTCGGAGGCATGCTGATGCTCGCGTGCGCTGCAACTGCACGCAGACTGCGATGGCGCCGTGTGGAGAAGTTCGCCACACACCTCACACCGCGGCTCATCGCCCGCACCGTGGGTGCCGTTGTCGGAATTCACTTGGTGACCGTCTCCGCGGCCCAGGCGACAGAACCCGTCAACCCTTTCTGGCCAGGTTCCGAGTCGAGCGTCAGCCAGCTCGACGAGACAGAGTCAGCAGCATCGGTCACAGGCCCGTCGGATTCTGCTTCCGCGCAGTCACCCGAAGCTACCCCGAAGACCGACAGCGAACAGGACCGGTCCGGACCTGACCGATCCGGGCCGCACAATGCTCCGGCGCTTCCGGCGCTGCCCACTGAATCTTGGAACTCGGCCGCTGCCGACTCCCCTGATGCGGCCACGCCCCCGGGGTCTGCGGATGCCACCGTGCCTGAGGACTGGGCCGAGACAACCGAAGTCTTACCCGCTCCGAAACGCGTGACCGACTCGACCGTGACTGTCGTATGGGGTGACACCCTCTGGGACATGACCGCCCAGTTCTTAGGGCCGCACGCAGACCAAGCGCAGATTGCCGCTCAAACGGCTACGTGGATGGAGCACAACGATCTCCAGAACTGTGGTCATTTGATCCGTCCCGGGGACCAACTGCGGGTTCCACCACACCTACTAGAAGTCCACTCCAGTGCATTGCCCGTCGAAGGAGCCACGTCATGAGTGTTGCCACATCAGTTTCCGCGCCCCAGCCACCTTCTGGCGGATATACATGGCGGGCGGACAGGTCACGAGCGGGCCTCACACACAAGAATGACCTGGAACGCGTAACGGCCATGGCCCGAAGTATCGCTCAGGCCGCAGTCGAGATCCTGGGCGGCACCCGCCCCGCCACGCAGCTTGCCCGGTGGACGACTACGGATGTCGTGGAACGTTTCGAACAACGCGCTGCCATGCTCCGACTGGTTCAGGAACAGTACCGAGATCGGGCCTCACTCTTCGAGGTCCACAAGGCCCCGCGAGTGCGCAGGGTCAGGGTCTGCTCCCCCGCGCCGGAGTGCTATGAAGCTGCGGTGATCATCGAAGAATCGGTGCGGGCGCGGGCCGTGGCGCTGAGGATCGAGCGGATCAACCGGCAGTGGCGCGTGGTGCACTTGGAAGTCGGCTGAGCACCATTCACGCCCCTCACACCCATTCCGGCCTAAATGCCCCTCCCGGTGAACCGAATCACCATGACTACGGGCGGCACACATGATGTGTGCCGCCCGTAGTCATCGGATTCAATAACCGGAGCTACTTGCGCGAGCCCTTCTTGGAGCTGCCGCCCTTGCGTGCGCGGCGTCGAGCACGGTTGCCGGTCGGCTCGGGACTGTCCTCCGGGGTGCCAGTACCTTCGGCAGCCTTTGCGGCTTGCGCGCCTTCGCCCACCGGTGCCTGGTGGTTGTCCTTGGACTCCAGGCGGGCCATCGGCTCACCGTCCTCGTTGGGAGCGGAGTACTGCAGGAAAGCCGGACGCTGCGGTCGGGCCATCTCCACTTCTCCGCCGTCCTGACCGGTGCGCTGGCGACGAACTTCCAAGTGGTACATGGTGACCACGGTTTCCTCGCGGATCGTGTCCATCAGGCCCTTGAACATCTGGTGGCCCTCGCGCTGGTATTCGACCAGCGGGTCACGCTGGGCCATTGCGCGCAATCCGATACCCTCCTTGAGGTAATCCATCTCGTAGAGGTGTTCGGGCCACCGGCGGCCGATCACGGACAGCAGCACTCGCCGTTCCAGGTTGCGCATGGCCTCGGAACCGAGTTCGTCCTCGCGTTCCTGGTAGACGAGCTTGGCGTCCGAGAGGATCTGCTCGGTGAGGAAATCGGCGGTCAGCCGCGGGCGGCCGCCGGCCTCGTCAATGATTTCCTGCTGGGTCAGTGTGATGGGGTACAGCTCGCGCAGCGCTTCCCACAGCCCATCCAGGTCCCAGTCCTCGGAGTGGCCCACGCTGGTGCGATCCTCGATCGCCGTGGTGATGACCTCGTCCACGAACTGTTGGATCTGCTCAGCGATATCGTCCCCCATGAGGATCCGACGGCGGTCACGGTAGACCACCTCGCGCTGCCGGTTGAGCACGTCGTCGTACTTGAGGACGTTCTTGCGCTGCTCGGCGTTACGGCCCTCCACCTGGTTCTGCGCGTTGGCAATACCTGAGGTGATCATGCGTCCGGTGACCGGAACGTCGTCGGGAGCGACCGCCATGAGGCGCTGGGCCACCGCGGGGTTGAACAAACGCATGAGATCGTCGGCGAGCGACAAGTAGAAACGGGATTCACCCGGATCTCCCTGACGGCCCGAACGGCCACGCAGCTGATCATCGATGCGGCGAGATTCGTGACGTTCCGTACCGAGAACGTACAAACCACCCAGTTCAATGACTTCCTCGTGCTCGGCCTTGGTGGACTTCTCGTAGTGCTCGAGCACTGCGGGCCATTCGGCCTCGTACTTCTCAGCATCGCGCTCCGGGTCCAGGCCCTTCTGCTCCATGGCCTCGACGGCATCGAACTCGGCGTTGCCGCCCAGCATGATGTCGGTACCACGACCGGCCATATTGGTGGCCACGGTCACGGAACCCTTACGTCCGGCCTGCGCAACGATCGCAGCCTCACGTGCGTGGTTCTTGGCGTTGAGAACCTCGTGGCGCACACCCCGCTTGGCCAGCAGCTTGGACAGGTACTCGGACTTCTCAACGGAAGCCGTACCCACGAGCACGGGCTGCCCCGTGGCGTGGCGTTCTTCGATGTCACGGACGACCGCCGCGTACTTGGTGGCCTCGTTCTTGTAGACCAAGTCTCGCTGATCGATACGGGCCATGCCCTTGTTGGGCGGAATGGGCACCACACCGATCTCGTAGGTGTTCATGAACTCCGCCGCCTCGGTCTGGGCCGTACCGGTCATGCCGGAAAGCTTGTCGTAGAGACGAAAGTAGTTCTGCAGGGTGATCGTGGCCATGGTCTGGTTCTCGGCCTTGATCTCCACACCCTCCTTGGCCTCGATGGCTTGGTGGATGCCCTCGTTGTAGCGGCGACCGGCAAGCACACGGCCGGTGTGCTCATCCACGATGCGCACCTCGCCCTGGGCCACGATGTAGTCCTTGTTCGCGTGGAACAGTTCCTTGGCCTTGATCGCGTTGTTCAGGAAACCGATCAGAGGGGTGTTCTGAGACTCGTACAGGTTGTCGATCCCCAGGTAGTCCTCGATTTTCTCGATACCCGGTTCGAGCACACCCACGGTGCGCTTCTTCTCGTCCACCTCGTAATCGGTGTCCGCCTTGAGGTTGGTGACCATCTTGGCGAATTCCTTGTACCAACGATTGGCTTCCCCGGAGGCGGGGCCGGAAATGATGAGCGGGGTACGGGCCTCGTCGATGAGGATCGAGTCCACCTCATCCACGATGGTGTAGTTGTGGCCGCGCTGGACCAGTTCATCCGCACTCCAGGCCATGTTGTCGCGCAGGTAGTCGAACCCGAATTCGTTATTGGTGCCGTAGGTGATGTCCGCGGCGTACTGCCCACGCCGGGTGGCCGGATCCTGACCCGCGAGGATCACGCCGGTTTCCAGGCCCAGGAAGCGGAACACGCGACCCATGAGGTTCGCCTGATATTCGGCCAGGTAGTCGTTGACCGTGACCACGTGTACGCCCTTACCGCTCAGGGCATTCAGATAGGCGGGTGCGGTAGCAACCAGCGTTTTGCCTTCACCGGTTTTCATCTCGGCAATGTTGCCCAGGTGCAGTGCCGCACCACCCATGAGCTGAACGTCGTAGTGACGCTGCCCCAGGGTTCGTGATGCCGCTTCACGCACAGCAGCAAAGGCCTCCGGAAGCAAACGGTCCAAGGATTCGCCGTCTTCGATACGGGCTTTGAACGCATCGGTTTCAGCGCGCAGTTCAGCGTCGCTGAGTGCCTTGAAGCTCTCTTCGAGGCTGTTCACGGCGTCCGTGTAGGACCTCAGTCGCTTCAGGACCTGCTTATCCCCGGTCCGAAGGACTTTTTCCAGGAATGACGCCACGTGTGTTCGCTCCTCAGTTGTGGACGGTGGTGCACCGCGGATCAGTGTACGTGAGTCCGGCTGGATGATCGCGGGATAGTGCGGCAAAACACCGGGCCCCGCATTGGCTGGAAGCCGCGGGGCCCGGTGTCGACGGTTGAGCCGTCAGAGGTTACTGAACTTTTCAGACGTTGGCCTGAGCCTGGTAAGCGCGAGCCTGCTCTTCAGCGGCCGTGCCGTCCTTGCTGAGGCTGATTACGCCGTACTCCCAGCCCTTGCGGCGGTACACCGCGGAGGGTTCCTGGGTTTCCTTGTCCACGAACAGGAAGAAGTCGTGTCCGACCAGTTCCATCTGGTCCACGGCCTCGTCCACGCTGAGCTCGTCAGCGGGGAAACGCTTGCGGCGGATTTCCACCGGGGTGGGGGCGTCACTCAGCGCGTACTCGTCGCTGAACGCCTCGTCCTCGGCTGCGGAGAGTTCTTCCTCATTGGCCGGGGCCGGAAGTCCTTCGCTGGGAAGTACCGGCAGGGAACCGGTGGCTTCGTGCACGGCAACGGGGCGTTGGTGTCCCCCGCGGTGGATCTTGCGACGGTCGCGGGCCCTGCGCAGCTGTTCGATCAGCTTGGCGTAGGCCTCGTCGAAAGCGGCGATCTTGTCGTCGCTGCGTGCCTCCGCACGCACCACGGGACCTCGGCCGATCACCGTGATCTCCACGCGAATACCTTGGTGTCCCGATACTCCGTTGTCTTTGGTGACCTTGACCTCGATGGTCTGCACCTTGTCACCGAGCTGCGCAAAACGCTCGCTCTTCTTCTCCGCGTATTCTTTGAATCGCTCCGGCACCGCAACGTTTCGTCCTTGGACGTTCAGTTCCATGAGACCCTCCAAATCTTGAGGATGACGCGGGATAGTGCTGCTCCCACACGGGAAACATTTGTTCCGTTCCCGTAACCCAACGTTAGTTCAAACTGTGGGGAAATTCACTTACATCGGACCCGGCCACGGTCGAATCAGCCCCGGGTGAACACCCGGCCCGCACGGTTGCCAGGACCACTATTCCGGGCACTCGCGCGCCCGCCTCGCGCAATACAGAGACCGCCTCGGCCGCCGTTGCGCCCGAGGTCATGACGTCGTCGACCACGACACACGTGGCTCCCCGCACGTTCACGGCGCGCATGCTGCCTCGAATGGCGCGAGCTCGGTGGGCGACATCCAGGGTTTTTTGAGAGCTCGTTCCAAGGGGCGATCGGTGGAGGTGCTGTAGGCCCGCGTGAATTCGTGTGCCGGGTGGGAGCGAGGCCCGAGCCAAGACTTCTCGGACGGGGTCGAACCACCGTTTCCATCGGGCGCGGCCCGAGGTCGGGACGGGAATCCATAGAATCTCCGGACCCAGCGACCCGATGTCCTGTGCAGCACGCAAGAGTGCGCCGGTCAGCACGGTGCCCAATATCGGCGCGAGATCCGTGCGCCCACCGTTCTTGAAGGAGAGCAGGCACGAGGCCAGTTCGTGCTCGTACGGGCCGGCCGCCCACACGGTCGACTCCGTCGCCGCGAGAACTCGAGGAGCGGGCACCCTTCCCGGGCGCACCGTGGACCGGCGCAGCATCAGGCGGCATCCCCGGCACAGCGTGGCACCGGGCGCCTCACAGACCGCGCAACTCACGGGCAAGACCACGTCCGACGCCGCGGCGGTCCAGTCCCATAGGAGGGCACCGGCCCGGTCCATGGCACGCGTGACACGGGAGGGAGGTTTTCTCATGCCCTCAGCCAAGCAACGGAGTAGCCGAGACACCAGGGACTAGCCAGCCATGTGCAGTGGGTTCACCGTGCGGCCCGCGTTCAAAGACACACCGGACCTTGAACGGTCACCGTCCCGAAATGACTCGGACCGAGCCACCGGCCCGTCGAGGATCACCCTGCGAAAGCGGTGTCCGTGACGTTGTCACTCTGCTGCGCCCACGAGTTACCCGTGAGCATGTACAGATTGCCGTCCGCGGCACCATAAATGGCGGTGTGCCCGTTGCCGCCGGCCAGAGACGTGACACCCACCAGGGACGGTAGTGCCTCGTTGCTTCCGGAGACGTTGTACCGGCGAGGCTGCGCGTTGTCGCTTTCGCCCAGTGCAGTGGTGACGAATTCCGTGCCACTGATCCACTGCACCGTGTCCACGTCCACGTCGGCGGCTACCAAGTTTCCCTGATTGAGCTCGGTGGGGCGACCCGACTCGTCACGCACGATACCCGCGAGCCACACGTTGGAGCTTTCCCGTTCCGAGTCCACGGTGACAATGAGCGCGCGATTTCCTTCACGGGAGATCCGCAATCCGGCAATGGGTTCGTTGTCGAGCCACTCCGCAGACACGGACACCGCGTCCTCATCGGCATCAGTTCGGGCGGCATGCACCACACCGTCCGCCCCGGAACCCCACACCCAACCTTGGATGTCGAAGCTGGGCCGGGTGAGTTCCTGGCCCTTCCAACGCTGCAAGGGGGCGTCCCCCTGTACTGCGGTGAACAATGTGCCGCTCGTGTTGTCAATCCAGCCGAAATGCTCCATCGCCTGGTCCATACCGGGCCGCACGATGTTCGAGTTCTCCGATATCGGAACGTCGTCGATGAGCTCTGTCTGCCCGCCCTGATAGAACGCGAGTTGATTATTCGAAATCCCGATCTGCCTGTTGGGCACGGTGACTTCACGCACTGGTTCTTCCGTATCGCTGCCGGAGGTCTCGACCGGGGCACCGTTGATGTTGAGTTCCACTGAGTCCACGCTGGGCACACGCTGCAGCGTGGCCTCCAGCTGTTGTTCCATGCGCCTGCCCTGTTCCACGTCCGCCGGGTCGAATTCCGCCAGGTTCAGGTCCACGGAGGCGGTCGAATCGGAGACGGGCACTGCGGAACGAGCCAGGCTGGCTCCCCCGGGTAGCGCCGAGGTGACTGCGCCGTCCAGATGCGGTGCCGGGCCGGCAAGCAGTTCGCGCACCATCGCGGTGGGAACCGTGGAGCGCTCGGCGAACCAACGAGAATCGGGAACCAAGCGGCCGAACTCGTCGTCGAAAAAGTACAGCGTGTAGGCCTTGAAGATTTCGGGGAAATCACCGAAGGGCACGATCACACCGTCCGGAGCCTCAGAAATTCGCCACTGACCGTCCACGGAGGTGAGCGTGAAATCCAGGACGCGCGTGGTGCCCTCAGGCTGTTGTTCCAACACGCCATTGGCGGAACGCTCGGCGCTGACCTCGAGGCTGGTTCGGAACTGTCCATCGTTGAGACGTGGGACGGTGCTTGGTTCTCCCGTGTGGACCAGCACGCGCGAGTCCGGCCTCCAGGTATTGGCCAGCTGAGGTGTCAGGTATTGACGCGCCACCGCGTAGTCGTCCTGGGCGCCCACTCCGGCGGCGAGAAAACCTTCCACGATCTCCTGCGCACTCGCACCCATTTGGGGCGTGGCCGGCGAGTACTGCGTGGGTTGCTCTTCAGCCTCGGCCGTGGGCTCGACCACTTTGTGCACGGGACCCGAGCGGGGCATGGCCCCGCAACTGGTCAGGGCCAGGGCGGCGGCCAGGGCACAGGCCGCCGCCCATTGCCGACGTCGCCGTGGTCGCTGATCACTCGGCTCCCGGGTCATGGCGCCTCCGTTCCTGGCTGATCGTTCACGGCGGTGGAGCCGGTCGCGGTGTCGAGACTTCCGGACGCGGTCGTGAGGGTCCGCTCGCTCGGTTGAACCGCGTGGGAACCGGTGGCTGTCGCGTACGGGTCCACCTGAGCCGTGAGCGCCAGGGAGCCGGTGTCGGTCACGTGAGCGGTGGATTCCGCCAGAACGGGCGCGGGTGGCATGGGCAACGGGTTCGGAAGCTCCGGATCCAGCGGCTGGGTTCGGATGAGCGGAATCGTCAGTCGGAAGCACGCGCCCTCCCCCGGGCGCGCCCACACATCCAGTTGACCGCGGTGCAGTCGGGTGTCCTCCTGCGCGATGGACAGACCCAGTCCGGTACCACCCACGGTGCGGGCGCGGGCCGGATCTGCGCGCCAGAACCGGTTGAAAACCCTGGCTGTCTGCTCTTCTTCCATACCGATTCCGTAGTCACGCACGGCCACCGCCACGGAATTCTCGTTGGACGCCACGTAGATCTCCACCGGTTTGCCTTCGCCGTGCTCCAGCGCGTTGGACACCAAGTTTCTAATGATCCGGTCGATACGCCGCTGATCCATCTGCGCCACGCAACGCGTCAGCTGGGAACGGACGGTCAGAGTGGAACCGCACTTGAGAACCAGGGGCCCGGCGGCCTCCACCACGTCGTAAATCACGGAGAAAATATCGGTGGACGCGATATCCAAGCGGGCCGCACCGGCGTCGAAGCGTGAGATCTCCAGCAGGTCCGAGAGCATGGAATCGAAACGGTCCACCTGGTGGTGCAGCAATTCCGCCGAGCGTCGGTTCACGGGATCGAACTCTTCGCGGGCGTTGTAGAGGACTTCCGCGGCCATTTTCACGGTGGTCAGCGGTGTGCGCAGTTCGTGTGACACATCGGAGACGAACGTTTGTTGCATGGTGGACAGCTGTTCCAGCTGAGTGATCTGTTCCTGCAGATTATCCGCCATGCGGTTGAAGGACCGGCTCAGTCTCGCGACCTCGTTGGAGCCGCGCACTTCCATGCGCACGTCCAGATCGCCCTCGGACAGTTGCTCGGAAACCTTGGCGGTGCTGGAGACCGGGCGGACCACTTCCCTGGTCACGTACCAGACGATGGTGCCGACCAGCAGCAAAAGCGCCAGCATGGACAGCAGCAGCACGGCGTGAATGGAGTTCAGCGTGATCTGAGGGTCCGCGAAATCGTAGACGAAGAACACGCCGTACCGCGCGTTCTGATTCAGCTGGACCATGTCGCCGATCACGATGACCGGTTGCTCGGCCCCGTCTTCTTGCATTCGCACGGAGCCGGGCTGCCAATAGGTGCCATCGCCTTCGGCTACGCGTTGTTGGAGCTGCTGCGGCACGGACGCTGAGGTCATCCACGGGCTCTGGGTCTGCACACCCACGAAGGACTGTCCCGCGCCGCGGTCGAAGGGAATGAGGATCCAGTGTCTGCCGGCCTCTTCCGAGTCCATGCTCAGCGCACCCATGGTGGAATCGATGAGTGCTTGCACTTCGGTGCGGTCGGAGGCGTCCGACGCGTCAAAGCTGGCCTGCACGTCCGCGATGTCCGTGCGCGCCTCCGCCAGTACCTGGTTGAGCCGGTCGGAGAACAAACGGTCCGCGATCTGGTGGGACATGAAGCTACCCGTCGCGAAGAACGCAAGCAGGGTCAAGGTCAACGCCACCAGAATGGCGCGGAACTGCAAGGACTGATGCCACCGCCGGGACAGGATGCGACGTCCCAGGCGAAGCCTTCGCAACAACCTGGGATTGAATCGCGTGGAGTTCGGCTCCCGGCTATCGACCGTCATCGATGTGAGTGGCCCCCGGCCTTGTAGCCGATTCCACGAACCGTCAGGACCAGTTCGGGATTCTCGGGGTCGCGTTCAACCTTAGAGCGCAAACGCTGCACGTGCACGTTGACCAGCCTGTTATCCGCGGCATGCGGGTAACCCCAGACATCGCGCAACAGTTCGTCACGGCTGAACACCTGATTCGGTGATTTGGCCAGTGTGGTCAACAGATCGAATTCCAACGGGGTCAAAGAGATCGGCTCGTCGTTGCGGGTGACGGAGTGACCCGTCACATCGATGACCACGTCCCCCAGGGTGATCTCCTGGGTCGCGCCGCGCTCGATGGGACGCAGCCGTGCCTTGACCCGGGCCACCAGCTCAGCGGGCTTGAACGGCTTGGGGACGTAATCGTCCGCGCCTGCTTCCAACCCCCGCACCACATCAGCGGTGTCCGACTTGGCTGTGAGCATCACAATGGGAATGTCAGAGGTCTGCCGGATGGTCTGACATACCTGAATACCATCCATGCCGGGCAGCATGAGGTCCAGCAGCACGAGGTCCGGGTCCGTGGACCGGAACGTTTCTTCCGCGGCAGAGCCGTCGTAGCAGAAGATGGGTTCGAAACCCTCTGAGGACAGAACAATACCGATCATCTCGGCCAACGCGGCGTCGTCGTCGACTACCAAAATCCGTGCGTTCATGTGCTGAGTGTGCCCTCATCTTCCTACCGTGGCCGAGCTGGACGGCCGCTGACCTTCTCTGCCGAGAAGTCTACGGCCTAGTTACCGCTCAGCCCTCGTTGCTGGTTTCCGTCAGCGCGCCCGCCACGTCCGTGCAGCGTCTCAGCGCACCCGCGAGTTCCGGAGGTGTCAGCTGGCCCACCTCGGCCACGGGCAGTACACGTGAGCCCAGAAGCGTCTGGGGGGCCATGCCCAGGTCACGCCACGGCCGCGCGATGACGTCCACGATGTCCCGGATCGCGGGCCGCCCGGAGACCGGCACGACCGGGAACCACAGTTTCTGCCCCGTCTCCACCAGGGCTGCCAAAGGTTCCCATTGCTGGACCGGGCCCGATGGCGGGAGGACGACCGCGGCGTCGGCGCCGATGTCACGCGCCCACCGAGCCTCGGCGCAGCCTGTAGAGATCGCGACCTCGACCGCCCCGGCCTCGCGGCAAGCGTCGACGGCGTCCGTGAGCGCGTTGCGCACCTCCTGGCGACCGATCGCACGCAAGGTGCGATAGCCGCTCGCCGTGGGAATCGCACCGTCCAGCACGCGCTGAAGCTCACGTTCGTCCAGGTGCACGACGACGCCGCGGCCTTCCGTATTGCGCGCCATGTCACCGATGAACTCGGCGACTCCGGAGCACCAGGACTGAAGGAGCTCGCGTCGCGCACCGTGATCGGATTGCAATTTCTCGCCGTTGTGAACGTGCACCCCGGCGGCCAGTGAGATAGGCCCCACGATGGTCGTGAGCACCGGGCCGCGATCACCGTCGGATTCGTGCCCGATCACATCGGCCATGATGTTGAGATCGCTGTGCAGCAGGTGACCAGCCACGCGAGAATCCTTGCCCGGGACCGAGGTGATGCGCCAACCGTGCGGCTGCCGATCCGCGTACAGGGAGTCCAACATGGCACATGTGCGGGCCAGCGGCTCAGCGTGAGGCCCGCGATCTCCCAGGACGGGAAGCGCCGCAAGGTGCGGTGCACCCAACTCGCCTCGGATCACTGTGAAGGATTCCACCATGTTGGTCCCGCGCAGGGCTTCGGTGAACGTGGCGGTCACCGCTGCGTCCACGGCGTTCGCTCCCGTGGATGAGGAGTCGCGGGCGATCACGAGGCGTCGGAGCGTTGGTGGTCTTCGGAGATCGCCTCGTGATGACGGATGACCTCGCTGATGATGAAGTTGAGGAACTTCTCCGCGAATTCCGGGTCCAGGTGCGCGGCCTCGGCCAGCGCTCGCAACCGCTGAATCTGGGCCTTCTCCCGTTCGGGATCGGCCGGTGGGAAGTCGTTTTTGGCCTTGAGCACACCGACCCGCTGGGTCGCCTTAAAGCGCTCGGCCAGCAGGTGCACCAGGGCGGCATCGATATTGTCGATCGTTCCGCGCATGCTCCGCAGCTCTGCCAGAGCATCGTGGGACGCCTGATCGCTCAAACTAGAGGCTTTGGGGTCCACGATGGCATGGTCGGTGACGGTCGGGTGTGAGTGATCAGAGGCGCTGGTCATGCTGCCACTTTAGTGGGCGCCGGCCGCCGCAGTCGCACGATCGGCGTACGCGGCGTCGATGGTTGCCTGTCCGAGCACGCGAGTGCCCTGGTACACGACCATGGTCTGTCCCGGGGCCACGCCGCGCTGGGCCTCGACCAGTCGCACGTTGAGTCGTTCCTCACCATCGGTGCGGGTCAACCACGCCACGGCAGCCGCCGGATCGCCGTGGGCTCGCACCTGGACATGGACATCGAACTGCTCACTCGATGCGTCGGTCCCTGGCATGTTCTGGACCTCGACCGGAGGCAGACCGGCCCATGAGGGGCGAATGCCTTCCATGACATCGATGGCCAACAGTGCCTCGGGGCCCACGACCACTTCATTGGTCTTGGGTCGGATCTCGAGCACGAAACGAGGCTTGCCGTCCGGAGCTGGAGTGCCGATCCGCAGTCCCTTGCGCTGGCCCACGGTGTAAGCCTGTGCCCCGCGATGTTCGCCGAGTTCTTCGCCCTCGGAATCCACGATCCGACCCGGGTTGAGTTCCATGTGGTCTTCGAGCCAGCCCCGGGTATCTCCGTCCGGGATGAAGCAAATGTCGTGCGAATCGGGCTTGTTGGCGACCGTCAGGCCCCGGGCCTCGGCCTCCGCTCGGACCTCCGCCTTGGACGGGGTCTCAGCCAACGGGAAGATTGCATGCTCCAACTGCTCAGCGGTCAACACCCCCAGCACATAGGACTGATCCTTGGCCCAATCCGCGGCGCGGTGCAGTTCCTTGTTGCCGTTCTCGTCCTCGATGACCTTGGCGTAGTGACCGGTGCACACAGCGTCGAAGCCCAGCGCCAGAGCCTTCTCGAGAAGGGCAGCGAACTTGATCTTCTCGTTGCAGCGCATGCACGGGTTAGGGGTGCGTCCGGCGGCGTACTCGGAAATGAAGTCCTCGACCACGTCCTCCTGGAAACGCTCGGAGAAGTCCCACACGTAATACGGGATGCCAAGTTTTTCTGCCGCGCGCCAGGCGTCACGGGAGTCCTCGATCGTGCAGCAACCCCGAGCACCGGTGCGCAGCGTACCCGGGGTCCGGGACAGCGCGAGGTGCACGCCGGTGACCTGGTGCCCCGCTTCCACGGCGCGTGCTGCGGCCACGGCGGAGTCCACCCCACCACTCATCGCTGCCAAAACCCGCACGGAACTGCCTCCAGAAAATTTGATGAATAGAGCTTGCAGAAATCTTTTAATCAACGGCGCCCGGGAGGTATCTATTCCCAGGGTCGTTCGAGCCGGTCAGCGTGAACCCGTGGTGGGTACGTGTCCGGACAAACCCGCTGCCTTGGCGCGAGCGTAGACCTCGGCCACCGCGGCGATCACCGTATCGACGTCTTCCTCGGTGGTCGCGTGACCCAGGGAGAACCGCTGCGCGCCGCGCGCGGTCTGCTCGTCCACTCCCATGGCCAGCAGCACATGAGAGGGCCGGGGAACCCCCGCGTTGCACGCCGAGCCCGTGGACGTGGAGACCCCCGCGGCGTCGAAGAGGAACAAGATGGAATCGCCTTCACACCCGGGAAAGGTGAAGTGGGCGTTACCCGGTAACCGGGTGGGGTGCTCAACCTCTCGCTCGGGTGCGTAGGGAGCGGTGCCGCGCAGCACGGCGTCGGGAACTTCACGGCGAATCCCGGCGACCAGGCGATCGCGCAGGCCGGCCAGTCGGATGATCTCGGCGGGCTGATCGGCGAGCACGGACTCCACCGCGGTACCGAACGCGGCGGCGCCCGCGGCATTGACGGTGCCCGAACGGACGTCGCGTTCCTGCCCCCCTCCGTAGCTGGAGGGTTCGAGCTTCACGGTGCGCGGGGCGTACAACGCACCCACACCCACCGGGCCGCCCAGCTTGTGAGCGGAGACCGCGAGCGTGCTGATGCCGGTCAGATGAGCGTTGACGGGAATGGAGCCGAACGCCTGCACCGCGTCCACGTGCAGGGGAACGTCAAAGGAATCGCAGATCTCACCAATCTCCGCGATCGGTTGCACAGTTCCCACCTCGTTGTTGGCCCACATGACCGTGACCAGTGCGACTCGGTCGGCCACGCGCTCGAGAGTTTCCCGCAGCGTTTCCGGAGCCACGCGTCCGGTCTCGTCCACGGCAAGCCATTCGAGCTGGGCACCCTCGTGCTTCTCGAGCCACTGCGCCGTCTCCGTGACCGCATGATGTTCCACGGGACTCAACACCACCACGGTGCGAGCAGGATCAACGGCACGGCGAGCGCGGTACAGGCCGAGGATGCCCATGTTGTCCGCCTCGGTCCCGCCCGAGGTCAGAATCACCTCCACGGGTTCCGCGCTCATCCCCACTGCGACCTGTTCCCGTCCGATTTCCAGCGCCATGCGCGCGGAACGCCCGCCCGAATGCAGGGACGCCGGATTACCACCGCGGCGCACCTGCTCCGTATAAGCTTCCAGGGCTTCGGGCAGCATGTCTGTGGTGGCGGCGTGATCCATGTAGACGTGTTCAGACATGCGCGCCATTCTAGGTCCGATGCGCCAACCTGGCTGTGACGGTCACCTCCAAAAGCCACACGGGTCCCCGAGAATCACCGCCGCACGTGTCAGCTTCCGCAGACTTAGAATCGCCCCTATGCTGCACATCCTTTTTCACACCCCGGAGATCCCGGGCAATACCGGCAACGCCATCCGTCTGGCCGCGTGTACCGGCGCCCGGTTGCACCTGGTCGAACCACTGGGATTCAACTTCAGCGACGCGCACTTGCGCCGAGCTGGGCTGGATTACCACGACCTCGCGGTCATGGACGTCCACCCCACCATTGACGATGCATGGGAGAAACTCGGTGACGCGCGGATCTTCGCGTTCACGTCCCACTCGGAAGTGCGCCACACCGACATCAGCTATCGCGACGGGGACGTCCTGCTGTTCGGTCGCGAATCCACCGGGCTCTCGGACGAGGTACTGCACGACCCGCACGTCACCGAACGCGTGCGCATCCCCATGTTGCCGGGCCGTCGATCACTCAACCTGGCCAACTCCGCCTCGATCGCAATGTACGAAGCCTGGCGTCAGCTCGGTTTTCCCGACGGCGTGTGACTCAGCCCTGCTCGGCGGCGTCGGCGACCGTGACGGTAGCTTTTTCTTCGTTGCCGTTGCGGATGTAGGTCATCTCGGCCTCGGAACCTGCGGCCAGCTCGCGGACCGTTGCGGTCAGCGCATCGGCGTCCTCGATCCGCTTGCCGTTGAATTCCGTGACCACGTCATCGGCGCGCAATCCGGCGTCGTCGGCGGGCGAACCGGACTCCACACTGCGCACCAACGCGCCGTTGGAGAACTGGGTGGAGCTACCTCCGGAGGATTCCGCGTTCGCGGACACGGACGCGCCCAAGTAACCGTGGGTGGCTTCACCGTTGTCGATAATTTCCTGAGCGACCCGCTTGGCCGTGTTGGACGGAATGGAAAAGCCCACGCCAATGCTGCCTGCAGCGGTGTTGGACGAGGAACCGGCCGCGGAAGCAATGGCCACGTTGATACCGATGACCTTGCCCTCGGAATCGATCAACGGGCCGCCCGAGTTGCCCGGGTTGATGGCAGCGTCGGTCTGGATCACGTTCAGGTACACCGAGGACTGGGCCTGCTGCGAACCGGACTGGCCGTTGTCCGGGAAGTTGAAGAAGAAGTCCTGCGGGCCGCCGGGGTTCTCCTCCGACTCACTCGGAGTATCGGGAGCCGCGGAGGACGCCACCGAGATGGTGCGGTTCAGGGTGGAGACAATGCCGTCCGTGACGGTTCCGGACAGGCCCAGCGGAGCGCCGATGGCAATCGCCATGTCCCCCACGTTGAGCTGATCGGAGTCTGCGAACTCCGCCGGTGTCAAACCTTGCGGATCCACCTTGAGCACGGCCAGATCGGACTGCGGATCCGTGCCGACGATCTCGGCTGAGCGCACGGACCCGTCCGAGGTCTGCACCTGGATGGTCGCGTTCGAGGCGGTGCCGTCCAGGGTGACCACGTGGGTGTTGGTCACGATGTGCCCCTGATCGTCGATGACCACGCCGGAACCGCTGCCCTGTTCATTGTTGCCCGTGACGGAAATGGTCACCACGGACGGGGAAGCCTTCTGGGTGGCTGCGGTGGTCGAGTTGACGGATTCGGTGTCATTGACGATCACCGGGGAGGTAGTGCCGGTGCTGCTCACCCCCGAGCCGTTGTCATTAAGAGCATCTGCTCCCACCGCTGTGCCGGCACCGATAAGACCCGCCAACAGCATGCCCGCAATCATGGCCCCGCCCGAGAACTTCTTGCGCGCCGGAGCCTGAGTGGTCGCCGCACCGTTGCCACCGTACGGCTGGTATTCGTGCCCACCGTAGTGACCCGGGGACGAATCACCGGCCTGCGGGAGCGGCTCCGTGTACTGGTTCTCCCACCCACCATCGCGCTGGCTTTGGTAACCGTTGGGGGTCCGTTCGGCTCCCCCGGTGTACTCGCCGTACTGCGGGACGGAACGCTGGGGGTCGCTGCCCGGGCGCGGCTCGTGCGGGTCGTTCATGTGTGCTCCTCAACAACGTGTGCCGGTGGAAGACCGGCGTTTTCTGAGGCCCAGTATGGTGCCCGGCACTGAGTCGTGGCTGAATGAACTGGGTTCTCTGTGATGACTCCCTGAATGTCCTCCCCATGATCTCTGATGACGTGACGCGCACATGGGTGCAGCGTAGGCTTTCAGCGAAGAGATCGCGTCACTGTTCGGCACGCTGAGCAGTATTCACCGTGGCTGTCGCTATAAGAAATGAGGATCATGAGCCGTCCCAGCTCACTTCGTCTGACCGTTGCGACCGCGGGTGCGTGCATCGCCTTGGCAGTCTCCGCGCAACCGGCCACGGCAGAGCCGCCGGCCGCGGTGGAACCCGGCACGCGCATCGTGGATTCGAGCAATGTACTGAACAACGAGTCCCAGCTGCAGCAGGAGATCGACGAAGTAGCGAGCGAGCACAACATCACTCTCTACGTGGTGATGGTGGACCGCTTCACAGAACCCTCGGATCCGTCCGGCTGGGCCCAGCAATTCGCGCGGGAAAACGGCTTCGGCACGAATGACGCAGTCCTGGCAGTAGCCACCGATTCCCGTCAGGCCCGTTTGTACTCGGAGGGTTACGGCCCACTGAGCCAGTCCCAGGCCCAAGAGATCTACAACGACAAGGTGGTCCCCGCCCTGCGCGCAAGCGACTGGGAGGGAGCCGCGATGGGTGCAGTGGACGGCCTCAACAGCAAGTTGGGCGGCATCAGTATCGACGGCGCCGGCGGGGTGATCGGCAGCGTGGTCGTCCTGGGTGGGATCGCCGCGGCCGGCGTGGGCGTGGCAGCGCTCATGGGCAAGCGGGGACGAGGCCGAAACCAACCCCGGCAGGGCAACGCGCCCGCCCGGCGACGTAACGCTCCCCCACAAAAGCCCCTTATCCCGCTGCCCGAGCTGCGCAAGCGCGCCGGCGCAAGCCTGGTCGAGGCGGATAACGCCATCCAGCACTCCGAACAGGAGTTGCAGTTCGCCCAGTTGCAGTACGGCAAAGAACAGACCAAGCCTTTCGAAGCCGCCCTGGCACGGGCCAAAGAACACATGCGCGCGTCCTTCGAGCTGCAGCAGAAGCTCGAAGATCACATCCCGGACACGGAAGCCGATCAGCGGTCGTGGCTGGGAGAAATCATCGACCGCACGCAGAAGGCTCGCGCGCCGCTAGTCGAGCAGGAACGCAACTTCGCGGATCTTCGGCAGCTCGAAACCCGCGCACCAGAGGCACTGCAATCGGTGGAAACGGAGCTTCGCAAGACACAGCCCCGCCTGTCCGAGGCCGAGAAGCTTCTCGTGTCCCTGGCTGCCCATTACGACGACGCCGCTCTCGCGCCCGTACGCGACAACGGTGAGCAGGCACGGGACCGCCTCGAGTTCGCCGAGACCGCGATCCAGGAGGCGCACACCGCTCTGAACGCGAACAACCTGTCCGAGGCCGTGCTGGACATTCGCGCCGCTGAGGAAGCGGTCGGTCAGGCGCAGGGTCTCGTGACGTCCGTGGAACACGCACAACGGGATCTGAACCGCGCCGAGGAGACGCTGAAGGACGCGGTCAGTATTGCCCAGCGAGACGTGGCCGAGGCCGAGGGCCTGGTGGAACAGGGTTCCCGCCCCGAACTGGCCGGTGCCGCAGCGGGCGTGCGCTCCGTGCTGCGCACCATCACCCAGAACATGTCTTCCGGTCGCTACGACCCCGTTGGCTCCACGCGTCGTCTGGCCGAGGCGAAGGACGAACTCGACAAGGGGCTGGCCGCGGTGCGCACCGAGAACGACCGCGCCCGCTCCGCTCGGGAAACCCTCGCCCACACCCTCGTCAGCGCCCAAGCCAGCCTCTCCACGGCAGGTGAGTACATCTGGGCGCGCCGCGGTGGCGTGGGGTCACAGGCCCGCACCCAGCTCTCAGAAGCCGAGCGGCATCTGGACCTGGCCCAGCAACTGCAGAACTCGGACCCCGTGCGGGCCCTCAACGAGGCGAACCAGGCGATCCGTTTGGCCGATGCTGCACAGCGCGCGGCCCAGACAGACGTCGATCAGTTCAGCTACCCCGCCGGTTACGGCGGCATGGGACGGCGCAGCAACGGAATGGGCGGCGCCATGCTGGGCGGCATCCTGCTGGGCGGAATGCTCGGTGGAGGCGGCTTCGGCGGCGGAGGTTTCGGCGGCGGCAGCATCGGCGGTGGCGGATTCGGCGGAGGCTTCGGCGGAGGCGGCGGAGGTGGCTTCGACA
This sequence comes from Kocuria atrinae, assembly GCF_039531425.1. Lineage (NCBI taxonomy): Bacteria > Bacillati > Actinomycetota > Actinomycetes > Micrococcales > Micrococcaceae > Kocuria > Kocuria atrinae. Next base: position 1,973 of record NZ_BAAAQA010000002.1, on the reverse strand, counting down.
TCGGCGGCAACTTCTAATCGGTTGTGTCAGCTGTCCGAGAATTTCGCCACATAGCTGTTCCACAGACCACCCACGGTCCTGCACGCTGAACCTGAACGTCCAGATCAGACAATGTTTCAACAACAAGGGAGAACACCATGATGAAGCAGTCCATCTTCGGGCGCATTGCCCAGTTGGCCAAGGCCAATATCAATTCCTTGATCGATTCCGCCGAGGATCCGCAGAAGATGTTGGATCAGATGGTGCGCGACTACACCGAGAACATCCGTGAGGCTGAAGCCGCTGTGGCGCAGACCATCGGCAACCTGCGTTTGCTTGAAAAGGATCACGCGGAGGACCTCCAGGAAGCCCAGCAGTGGGGTTCCAAGGCGCTGGCGGCCTCCAACAAGGCCGAGGAATTCCGTTCAGCAGGCAAGGCCAGCGAAGCGGAGAAGTTCGACAACCTGGCCAAGGTCGCCCTGCAACGTCAGATCCAGTCCGAGACCGAGGCCAAAGCCGCCGAGCCGCAGATTGCCTCGCAGACCGAGGTGGTGGACAAGCTCAAGAACGGGCTGAACACCATGCGCGGCAAGCTCCAGGAGCTCTCCGCCAAGCGGGACGAGCTCAACGCCCGTCAGAAGACCGTGCAGGCCCAGGCGCAGGTCCAGGATTCCTTGAAGTCCTTCGACATCATGGACCCCACGAGCGAGGTTTCCCGTTTCGAGGACAAGATCCGCCGCGAAGAGGCCCGCGTGGCCGGTCAGCAGGAGCTGGCCGACTCGTCGCTGGATCGCCAGTTCGAAGCGCTGGAAGACATGGGCCAGCAGACCGAAATTGAAGCCCGCCTCGCGGCGTTGAAGGCCGGACAGGGCAACAAGGACGGCGAAAAGATCGTCTCCTCCGAGGAGATCTAAGTGGCAGGACAGGCACTTCCCGGCGCCGTGGAGCAGCTCGACGCCATTCGTTCTGGTTACACGTTCGACGCCGCTGCCCTGGAGCTCGGCGCGGCCTTGGACGGGGAGTCGGCCCACGCCGACGCCCCGGTCCGAGTGCCGCTGTCAACGCTCAACCGGCACGGCCTGGTGGCCGGGGCCACGGGTACCGGCAAGACCAAGACCCTGCAGGCCATGGCCGAACAGCTTTCGGCTCAGGGTGTCCCCGTGTTTCTCGCGGACATCAAGGGCGATCTGAGCGGCCTGACCGAGCCGGGTGCGGACAACCCCAAGGTCTCCGAACGCGCGGCCTCGGTGGGTCAGGAGTGGACACCCACCGCCAGCCCGGTGGAGTTCCTGTCCCTGGGCGGTCAGGGCAAGGGTGTTCCGATTCGTGCCACGGTCACATCCTTCGGACCCACATTGTTGTCCAAGGTGCTGGGCCTCAACTCGACCCAGGAGTCCTCGCTGGGGCTGGTCTTCCACTACGCGGATGCTCACGGTCTGGCCCTGCTGGACCTCAAGGACCTGCGTGAAGTGATCATGTTCCTGACCTCGGACGAGGGCAAGGACGAGCTCAAGGCCATCGGCGGGCTCTCCAAGCAGACCGCGGGTGTGATCCTGCGCGAACTGACCACGTTTGCCAATCAGGGCGCGGATGTCTTCTTCGGCGAGCCCGAGTTCGACACCGCCGAGCTGTTGCGCACCGCTCAGGACGGCCATGGCATCATTTCCTGCTTGGAACTGGCGGACGTCCAGGATCGACCGCAGTTATTCTCCACGTTCCTGATGTGGTTGCTCGCTGACTTGTTCCAAGATCTCCCGGAGGTCGGTGACGCCGAGAAGCCCAAGCTGGTGTTCTTCTTCGACGAGGCTCATCTGCTGTTCAACGACGCTTCCAAGGAATTCCTGGACTCGATCGAGCAGACCGTGCGTCTGATTCGTTCCAAGGGTGTGGGCATTTTCTTCGTCACCCAGTCCCCCAAGGACGTTCTGAACTGGTCCCCAGTAGTTGGACTGGTCTAGCGGTTAGAGCCTATACGGCAAGGGCCTGTTCCCGGT
>NZ_BAAAQA010000001.1:129459-133288 GCF_039531425.1 Kocuria atrinae | reverse complement strand
CACAGGCCAGCACTTTTAGGTGTTTGGGTCTGGTCGGGTTGGTTTGGTAATTGAATAATGGTCCACAACCAGTGGCCGGTGCCCCGTTTGTTGAGGGGTGGTGGTTGCTGGGGTACTGGAACCCAGAAGGGGTTGGTTCATCACTGTGTGGTGGGCTAGCATCGGTTTATTGGTTTCCCACTACGCGACGTTCTCGTGTTGGTGGGGTTGGGTTTTCGGTGGTTATAGCGTGGGGGAAACGCCCGGTCCCATCTCGAACCCGGAAGCTAAGGCCCACAGCGCTGATGGTACTGCACTCGGGAGGGTGTGGGAGAGTAAGTCACCGCCGGAATTAATTTAGAAGCGAGGAGGGGTATCACCTGCGGGTGGTACCCCTCCTTCGCATTTAACACAGTGTGTCTATAAAAGGGGCTGGCTCGGAAAACTTCTCATGAAGGTTTCCGGGCCAGCCTTTTTCATGTTCAATTCACCGGTTCACGATGAGAACATATGTCACGTCTCAAAGTGTCTTGCTCAGATCCAACCCTCTTCCCATGCTTTTTGCGTGGCCTGCTGTCTGCTGCTGACTCCGAGTTTGGCGATGGCGGAGGAGACGTAGTTTCTGACGGTCCCGGGGGCCAGATGGAGCTCCTCTGCGGTTTGCGCGAGTGTGTCGTGTTCTGTGGTCGCGCGGAGTACGTCGAGTTCTCGTTCTGACAGCGGGCAGTCCGTACCGGTCAGGGCGCTAGCTGCGATTTCCGGGTCAACGTAACGGGCTCCACCGGCCACGGTACGGATCACCTCCGCCAGTTTCTCCGACGGAGTCGACTTGGGTACGAAGCCCTTGACGCCGGCCGCTAGGGCCCGTCGCAGCACCCCTGGACGTGCATGCCGGGTGACCATCACGATGTGAGTGTCGATTGCACTAAGAATCTTGGAAGCGGTGTCCACTCCATCAGTGGGAGGCATCTCGAGGTCCAGGACACACACCGTGGGGTGGTGTTCCTTCGCCGCGTCTAGCGCGTCTGTACCGTTGGCGACTTCGGCTACCACGGTGAAGTCATCTTCGAGATCCAGCAAGGCTGCCAGGGCACCTCGAATCAGGTGCTCGTCGTCTGCGAGCACGATGGTGATGGGGGAATTGTTCACTGTCCGTGGTCCTTGTCTTGCGCGGCTGAGTTATCCATTGATCTGGGCACCGAGACTCGCAGGATAAATTCCTGCTCGGGTGTGGTTTCCGTATCCAGCTGCCCTCCTATGTCCGCTAGGCGTCGTGTGAGTCCGTCGAGCCCGGAGCCGCCTCGTGTTCCCGTGGACGTAGAAATTGATCGGGAGGGTGCGCCGTCGTTGCGGATCTGGAGCTCAACGATGGGGAAGTTGTCCGCGGCAGGTTTCGTCCCGAAAGAGAGGTCGAAGACGGCACGACTCGCATTGGAGTGCCTCAGGATGTTCGTGGTGGCTTCTCGCACGGTGAGTCCCAGGACAGCCCCGATCTCCTCTGACCCGGGTTGCTTGGACCACGTGGCGATGAGGTCCGGCACGGTGACGGTTGTTTTCACCCCGGCTGACTGCAATACGGAGGACGCGTTGTTAAGCTCCTGAGCGAGAGTGGTCTTTCGGTATCCCTGAACCAGGGAGCGGGTCTCTCGCAGGGCTGTCTGAGCGGCGTCGTGGGCCTCGAGGATGTGGGGAGCGGCAGCGTCCGGCCTGTCCTTGGCAAGCAGGCGAGACGCCAGATCTGTCTTGAGACTGATGACCTGGAGATGGTGGCCCTGCACGTCGTGAAGGTCGGCGGCGAATCGCAGCCGCTCGTTGGTGATAGCTAGTTCCGCCGCTTGTTGGCGAGTGACATCCAGCTCCACCATGACGGCCCACACCCACAAGGAGGTCGGTGCGCCGACTACAGCGAAGAACGAGACCCAGGTGACCCAGACGATGTCCGGGGCGTCGGTTGGCTGTCCGCTGAGCAGCGTTGCCACGTACATGTGGGCGCCGGGCAGAACCATTGAGAAGAGGATGACCCACCATCGCCCCTTGGCCAGGGAGAGTGCCGAGATGGCCAGTACGAAGGCGAGCGGTAGAGCACCGACACCAAAGGTGGGGGAAGCCCCCACACTGACCAAGGCGGTGGCGAGAGCCTGGAAGAACGCCCAGACCATGGAGCGGGAGCGGAACGTTGTTCTGTCTATGCCACGGCGTGCTCTGAGGAGCGTGAGGGCCCAGAGGACCATGGTGAACGCACCCAGGACTGCTGCCACGAGGGCTATGGGTTGTGGATCCTGGGCCACCCTGAGCACCGCTGAGAGGCCGTAAATGAAGAACGCCAAAAAGATTAGCGACAAGTACGTGCTCCACCACACCACCGCCATATCGCGGCGTCGATGCAGTGTCTGCGCTGTCGAGCTACTGGGCGTGGAGTCTTGGGCTGCGGTTGAGCGGTCCGTGGAAAGGGCCATAGAAACACCCTAAGCGCTGCTCAGCCTCGATATGACAGCTGTCATACGGGTTTGATGACAGTGCACCCGCAACTTGTGACAGCGCGGCACTAACGGCATGGCTTGGTTCCCGGAAGAGTGGAACTCAACAAACTAACCGTAACCACCGGTTCACAGATCGAAAGGACAGACCAATGCTCGACTGGTTGCAGACCTCCGTAGAAGCCGCAGGACCCTTGGCACAGGCTTTCTTCCTGATGCTCGGCGGGGCCATCCCGTTCATCGAGTCCTACGGATCATCGTTCCTGGGCGTGTTTGTCGGCGTACCCCTGTACATCGCTGTTCCCTTCGCGGTACTGGGCAATATCGTCTCGATGCTCGTTCTGGTGCTCGGCGCAGAAAAGCTGCACAACCTGTTCCGGAAGAACAAGCCGGCGGCCGAACCCAGCAAACGCAAGCAGAAGTTCTACCGTCTTTTTGAAAAGTACGGAGTGGCCGGCGTTTCGCTGATCGGCCAGTGGTTCCTACCCAGCCAGATCACCTCGTCCATGATGGCCGGCGCGGGCGTGGCCAAGGGCAAAATCATTTTGTGGCAAGTCATTGCCATTGCCCTGTGGGGTGTGGTGTTCGCGGGATTCGCCACGGCGGGAATCAATTTCATGGGCGTCGCGTGATGAGACATGGCTCCTGAATGCCGCGGCATGGAGCGAGGGCCTCACCCCCGACACGGGGTGAGGCCCTCGACGTGTCTGCGGCTCGTCAGTTCTTATCGTTGATACCCGGCACCACGGCCCCGGTGGGCAATCCCTTGGCCTCGTATCCGCGGTACATGGGCTCCCAATCCAGGGGAGTGGTCATGGTGTCACCGGTGAGCACGCTCTGCATCGCGTGCAGACACACGTGCCATCCGGCGGCATTGCGGGCCGCAGTGTTCTCGGCTTCCAGGAACTCGATGAACGTGAGTTTGCTGCCCTTGGGGCACGGTTCGACCGTGATATCGACCTCTGAATCGCCCCACGTGAACGACCAATGCCGTTCCGGTTCCCAATTGGTCACGGTGCCGGTGCTGGAGTCCATGTGTGGATCACCGGTGAAGACGATGCCGCCGCCCTGGTGCGCGTTGAGTTGCACACGCGAGGGGAACCATCGGCTCATGGCCCGGGCCGTGGCCACGGTGGACCACAGCTGATTGGGCGCAGCCGCGTACTCGCGTTCGAATACGATGGCGGGCCGGTCATCGATCAACTCGTAGGCACCGTCAAAATTCTGCGGGTCATTTCTCATCACGGGTACGGACTCCTTGGTCGGGGCCTCGGGTTCGGCGCGTTCGAGCGCGCCGTGGTTCACCTATTCAATCCGCCGCCCGGGTTTCCCACAACTACCAACGTGATTAACGCCGACGGCGCCGCACGAGA
>NZ_BAAAQA010000001.1:64183-129416 GCF_039531425.1 Kocuria atrinae | reverse complement strand
GTCGGCGATCAGAAGGTCCCGGAGGCCCCCATCAAGCCGAGACCGGGGAATCCTCCGGGGACTTGAGGTTGTGACGGCGGTTCTTGAGGATGCGATCCATGATGGTCGCGATTGCGCCGTCTCCGGTGACGTTGCAGGCCGTGCCGAACGAGTCGATGGCAATGTAGGTGGCGATCATGAGGCCTACTGCGGTTTCGTCGAATCCGAGCACGGACTGCAGGACGCCCACGGCGGCCATGATCGCGCCGCCGGGGACACCGGGAGCGGCCACCATGGTGACTCCCAAGAGGAAGATGAAGCCCACGAACTGCCACGAGTCGATGGGCATCCCCGTGATGGTCATGATGGCCAACGAGAACAACACGATTTTCATGGTGGAGCCCGAAAGGTGGATGGTGGCGCACAAAGGGATGGTGAATCCGGCGACCCGGTCGTCCACACCGTTGCGGGCCGCGCTCTTGAGCGTGATGGGGATCGTCGCTGCGGAGGACGACGTGCCCAGAGCGGTCGCATAGGCGGGGAGCATGTTCTTGAGCAGCACGAACGGGTTGCGCTTGGCCACGATTCCGGCCACCACGTACTGGATGACCAGGATGACCACGGTCATGATGAATGCCAGCACCACGATGCGGAGGAACGTGGAGATGATCGTGGCGATCTGGCCGTTCATGGTGATGCTCATGAACATGCCGAAAATGTAGATCGGCAACAGCGGGATGATGACCTTTTCCACGATGAGCATGATGATCACGCGCAGTTCGTCGAAGCCCTTGTGCAGCGACTGGCCCTTGATCATGGTGATGCCCACGCCCAGGCAGAAGGACAACACCAGGGCAGTCATCACGTCGAAGACCGGGGGCATGGTGATTTCGAAGAACCCGGACAGCGCGTGGTCCTCGGGGTTTTCCAAGGAACCGACCGAACTGTGGTCACCCAACAGCCACGGGTAACTGGCCTTGGCCACCAAGAAGGCCAGGAGGCCCGCGAAGACGGTGGATCCGTAAGCGATCCCTGCGGTTACGGCCAGCCACTTACCCGCGCCACGCCCGAGATCCGCAATGGCCGGGGTCACCAGCGCCACGATCAGCACGGGGATCAAGAACCCCAGGAACTGGCTGAAGATGCCATTAAAGGTCAGAAAAACACGTGCGACACCTTCGGGGAAGAACAGGCCACACACGATGCCCAGCACAATGGCCACCAGCACCCGCAGCAGCAGGTTTTTGGACAGGGAACGAAGACTCATGGTTCAAGATCTCTCGGGACAAGGAGGGGTATCGGTTCAACGACACGTTCTCACGATTATGACCGCACCAACGACGCTGACGCCGTCCGTTTCGAACGGCGGTGACCAAGCTGACCCACGGTTGAGGGGACGCCGACCGCGTCCCCTTTGTAGAATGCAATGAACATTACCGCGACGCATCACGTCGCTTCCACGCTTTTGGCCCCCCGGGCCCACAAGGAGATCCCTTTGACCGATTCCGAACAGTACGGTTCCCGCGACAATTCCGAGCGTTCCGGCGGAGACCGACGCCGCGGCTCGGGCGGGCCCGGCGGCTGGAACAACCGTGGAGATCGGAACCGCTCCTGGCAGGACCGGGGCGATTCGAGGGACCGTCGTGATGATCGGCGTCGAGACGGCCAGGGCGGTGATGAACGCCGTGAACCCCGCCGCTGGGATGATCGCCCCCGTACTGACCGTTCGGACGCGCGTTCCGGTGACCGCAAGGGTCAGAGCCGTCAGTTCGATCGGTTCCAAGATCGCAAGGACGGGCACCGTTCGGAACGTCGCAGCGGTGACTGGGAGCGCAAGCGGGAAACCGGCAACCGTAGCCGTACCTGGGATGACCGCGGGGGATCTCGGGATCGCCGTGATGACCGCGGTGGAGATCGTCGAGACTACCGGCGTGACGACCGCTCCGGCGACCGCCGGAATAAGCGTCGCGATGATCGCGGTGGCCGTTCGGATGGTCGACGCAGTGAGGGATACGGCGGTGGCGACCGCCGGGAGAACCGACGCTGGGATGATCGCCCCCGGGGAGATCGCAATGATCGTCGGTCGTACGGAGATCGTGACGACAACCGACGCAATGACCGCGGAGGCCGGTCTGACGACCGCCGTTCCCACGATGACCGTGGTGGTCGCCCCGATGCACGCAAGGACTTCCGCCGGGATGATCGTCGTGACGACCGCCGTTCAGCCGGTGGGCGTCGTGACGACCGCGGCGGGGATCGCCGTGATGACCGTGGTGGCCGGCCCGACGGTCGGAAGGACTTCCGCAGGGACAACCGTTCCGATGGGCGCCGCGATGATCGGGGTCGGGGCAACTTCGGTGGCGATGACCGCCGCAGGGATGCTGACCGCGAAGAGCGGATGACTCGACGCGATCTCAATGATCTGGATAAGCCGCGCTTCATCGCACCGGACATCGACGAGGACGTGACGGGTCGCGAGATCGACAAGCCCACTCGTCGTCAGCTCGAGGCGCTGGAACCTCGTAATGCTGAGCGGGTGGCCCAGCACCTTGTGATGGCGGCTCGCTATTTGGACGTCGACGCCGAGTTCGCGCTCGAGCACGCCAACGCGGCCGTGCGTAAGGCCGGCCGAATTGCGGTGGTGCGTGAAGCAACGGGTGTGGCAGCCTATGCCGCCGAGGATTACGCCCTGGCGCTCAAAGAACTCAGGACCCATCGCCGTATTTCCGGTTCTGAGGAGCATTTGCCGCTCATCGTGGACTGCCAGCGCGCATTGGGCAAGGCTGATAAGGCGCTCGAGGAAGCTCAGTCCACAGCGGCGGAAAAGCTCGATACCGCGGGCAAGGTGGAACTGGCCATCGTCGTGTCCGGCATCCATGCCGATGCCGACGATAGTCAGGCTGCGCTGGAAGCCCTGCAGATCCCACAGCTCGACAAGAACCGCGGCTTCTCCTACAGCCCCCGCCTGTTCCGTGCCTATGCGGAAGCACTGCGCGGCGTCGGCCGAGACAAGGAGTCCGTGAGCTGGGAACGTCAGGCCATTGTCGCGGAGGCCGCGCTCGGCCAGGGCCAGTTCGCCGAACCCGAGATCGTGGATCTCGGGGACGACATAGATGTGGATGCCGCCAAGGAGAATGTGCGCGAGGCCGGGGAGCGCCACAGCGAGAACGTGGAGTCTTCAGGCGAGGCCGACTCGGACGCCGTCGAGCCTCCCTTGGAATCGGGGGAGACCGGGGAGTCCCATACGGTGGCTCCCGCGTCGGAACCCGGAGAGGCCGCTCAGACCGGTGAAGCTTCCGAGAACCATGACCGATGAGCCGCTGATCAGCCGCTTCGACGCGCTGCTGTGTGATCTTGACGGCGTGGTCTACGCGGGTCCCGACGCCATTGACGGCGGACCGGAATCACTCAACCGCGCCGTGGAGATGGGCGTGCCGGTGATGTACGTGACGAATAACGCGTCACGCCCGCCGGCCGCGGTGGCGGAACACATTTCTGAGCTCGGCGCTCCCACCCAGGAAAGCAGCGTGGCCAGTTCCGCTCAGGCGGCCGCTACATTGCTGGCCGGGCGGCTCCCCGAAAAGGCCAAAGTACTAATCACTGGTGCGCAGGCGCTCGCGGACGAGATCAGCGCGGTGGGCCTCACTCCGGTCTGGTCCCAGTCGGATGAGCCCGTGGCTGTGGTTCAGGGGTTCAACCCCAAAATCGGCTGGGAGCAGTTGGCCGAGGCTGCTTACACGCTGGCCGATGAGTCGGTGCTGTGGTGCGCGACCAACACGGACCGAACCATTCCCAAGGAACGCGGCATCGCGCCGGGCAACGGCACACTGGTCGCGGCGGTAGCTGCCGCGACTGGTCGCGAACCCATCGTTGCAGGCAAGCCGCAGGCACCGGTGTTCCACGAAGCGGCAGAGCGCGCCAAGAGCCAGCGACCGGTGGTGGTGGGCGACCGCCTCGACACCGACATTCGCGGTGCTCGCGCCGCGGGTATGGAGAGCATCGAGGTGTTCACGGGTGTGGACACCCCGGAGTCCGTGTTGCGCGCGTGTGATCAGGAACGTCCCACGTACCTGCTCGGCAACCTGCGGGAGCTGTTCGATGCTTACCCCGACCCGGACGTAACCCCTGGCGAGTACGAGGATCAGGAAGTCACCGCCAGGTGCCGTGAGGCCGTTGCCACCGCTCGGGACAACGGCGTGCAGATTCACGCACCGGAGAACAGCCTGGACGGTTGGCGTGCAGCCTGCGCCGCGTGGTGGGCACTGCACCCCGACGCGGAATCTCCGACGAGTCCCGAGGTTACATGGGAGGCGGCGCGATGAGCGAGCAGTTCCCGGATGACAATTGGGAAGCCCCGGACACCGATACCCACGATTCAGAGTCCCCGGAAGAAGGGTCCTTGAACGGCGCGGACGCGCTTGTCCGAGACACAGAGCTGGGGGAGGCACCACAAGAAAATGCTGCGGACCACGCTGGCTCTGCTGCGGCGCCCGTCACCGGGCTGGATTCTGTGGACCGTGTACTCGCCAAAGAAGCCGCGGTGAGTGGATTGCCGGTCAATGAACGCGCTGCGGCATACCAGGAGCTGCACGCTGAACTGGAAGCCATCCTCAATCAGCAACCCGGTTCCCTCCCCACGGGGCTCACGGGCCAGTGAGCCAGCGGTTGGACCAAGCCCTGACCACTCGAGGGCTCGCTCGATCCCGGACGCTCGCGGCGTCCTGGATCCGGGACGGACGCGTCAGTGTGAATGGCTCACCCTGCACCAAACCGTCCCTGAAGGTGGGTGACGAGGACCAGCTGGAGGTAGCGGCGTCGGCGGCGGACGAATACGTGAGCCGCGCCGGCCATAAGCTTGCGGGCGCGTTGGACACCTTTAACGAGATCAATCCGGCCGGGCTGCGCTGCCTGGATGCCGGCGCCTCCACCGGTGGCTTCACGGACGTGCTGCTGCGCCGCGGAGCGCGGGAAGTGCTCGCGGTGGATGTCGGGCACGATCAATTGGTGGCCGAGCTGCGTCATGACGATCGTGTGCGCGTGTACGAGGGCCTCAACGTGCGATACCTGAAACCGGAGCAGATCGGTGGCCCGGCGGACCTGACCGTGTGCGATCTTTCCTTCATTTCCCTGACGCTGGTCACGGAGGCCCTCGGCCGCGCCACCAAGGACGGGGGAGACGTGCTGTTCATGGTCAAACCCCAATTCGAAGTGGGCGCGCACAACATCTCCCGTACCGGCGTCGTCACTTCCGAACGGGAACGACGCCGCGCGGTGGACGGGGTGGTCGCCGCCGCCGAAAATGCCAACCTGGATGTGAAGGGACGGGCTGAAAGCCCCCTGCCGGGTCAAGACGGTAACGTGGAGTTCTTCGTCTGGTGCCGTAAGCGAAGCACCGTTCAGCGAGTCTGATCGCTCGCGTAGTCTTAGCAAAGTCCGTACGACCGCAGACCGAATCGCAGGAGGATGACCCGAACTCGTGAGCCGGAAAATCTTGGTCATGACACACACGGGCAGGCGTGACGCCAAGGACGCCGCCCGTCAGTCCTGCGCGCAATTGCACGACGCCGGGCTGATTCCTGTGTTGTCCCGCCGAGATCTCGAAGCACTGCAGGCCGATGGCCAGTCCATGGCTCCCGTGGAGATCGTCGAAGAGGACGTGGCTCTGCGTGACATCGAACTGGTCATGGTGCTCGGCGGTGACGGCTCCATCCTGCGCGCGGCAGAAGTGGTCCGCGGAGTGGACACCCCGCTGCTGGGTGTGAACCTGGGTCACGTGGGCTTCCTGGCCGAGTCCGAACGCTCCGGTCTCACGGAGACCGTTGAGGCAATCGTGGATGGCCGCTACACCGTGGAACGCCGCATGGCACTGGACGTGACCGTGTGGGAGAACCAGAAGAAAGTTCTGCACACCTGGGCGCTCAACGAGGCCTCGGTCGAAAAGGGCAACCGCGAAAAAATGGTGGAAGTCGTCATCGAGGTGGATCGCCGCCCGCTGTCCACGTTCGGTTGCGACGGTGTGGTCATGGCAACCCCCACGGGATCCACCGCCTACGCATTTTCCGCCGGCGGACCGGTGGTCTGGCCCGAGGTCGAGGCCCTGCTCATGGTGCCGCTGTCGGCTCACGCATTGTTCTCCCGCCCCCTGGTGATCTCCCCGCGCTCCACGATGGCCGTAGAGGTGCTGACTCGCACCGACGCTCGCGGAGTGCTGTGGTGCGACGGTCGCAGGACTGCGGATCTTCCGCCCGGTTGCCGCATCGAGGTTCGCCGTTCGGATAAGCCGGTGAATCTTGCCCGGATGCACGCCACGCCCTTCTCGGAGCGACTCGTCAAGAAGTTCGAACTGCCCACGGCCGGTTGGCGAGGACCGTTGCCCACCGATCAGCAGGAGGCCAAGACCACGGCGTTGCCCATGGTCCAGCCCGAGCACAACGTGGTGTCCGAGGACAACGGGTTCCCCAAACTCAGTGTGGGACGCGAAATCCCCTACGACCCTATTTCCGCCCGCGACAGTGACAGTGCGCGCCACATTCTCGACCAATCCCCGGACCGATCCTCGTCAGGTGAGAACCCGAGCCAATGATCGAAGAAATTCACATCCACGACCTGGGTGTCATCACGGATGCCGTGCTGCCCTTGGGACCCGGCCTGTCCATCCTGTCGGGTGAGACCGGTGCCGGTAAGACGATGGTCGTCACCGCCCTCGGCATGCTCCTGGGCAACCGTGCGGACGCCGGTGCTGTACGTTCCGGAAGCGGTAAGGCCCTGGCCGAGGCAACCGTCATGGTGCCGGCAACGCACGGGGCGGTCGAACTCGTGGAGGAGGCCGGCGGCGTCGTCGACGTCGAAACGGTGAACGGCCAGGACGAGGCGCAGATCTTGTTGTCGCGCACCGTCTCTGCGGAGGGCCGTAGTCGCGCGCATGTGGGCGGCCGATCCGCACCCGTGGGAACACTGGGCGCCGTGGGGGAGACATTGGTGGCCGTGCACGGCCAATCCGACCAGCTACGGCTGAAGTCTGCCGTGGCCCAGCGCAAGGCCCTGGACGAGTACGCGGGGGCACCCCTGGCGAAAGAGCTGGCCGCGTATCGAGAGAAACTGGCTCGGTATCGGACCATTGTGGCGACCCTGCGCGAGATCAAAGAAAACATGCGTGAGCGCGCCCTGGAGGCCCAGAGCCTGACCACCGCGCTCGAAGAGATCGACGCCGTGGAACCCATTTCCGGCGAGGACGTCCAACTGGATGCCGAGAGCGAAAAGCTCACCAACCTCGAATCGTTGAGGTCCGCGGCCTTGACCGCGCAGGCCGCGCTGAGCGGGACGGACGCGGATGATGAGCCGACCGCCAACGCGGTGGCCTTGTTGTCCCACGCACAGCAGGCCCTCGACCACGAGTCGGATTCGGACGCGGAGCTGGCAGACCTGGCCACGCGGGTGCGCGAACTTACCGTGGTCGCCGCCGACGTCGCCGCGGACCTCTCGGGGTACGCGAGCGGTCTCGACGAGGACGGGCCCGCGCGACTCGCTCAGGTGGAACAGCGCCGCAATGCGCTGCGGACCCTCACGCGGAAGTACGGGGCCACGATCGACGAGGTCATCCACTGGGCCGACACCGCCCGCACTCGACTCTCCGAGTTGGTGGATGATCCGCAGCGCGATGAGGAACTTCGCTCGGAGGCTCACGCTCTGCACCAGGAATTGCTCGAGCGCTCGCAGACCATGTTGGAGCTCCGCAGGAAGACCGCCGAGAAACTCTCCCGCGCCGTGAGCAAGGAACTGACCGCGCTGGCCATGCCCAATGCGACGCTGGTCGTCTCGGTAGAACCGTCCGAACAATTCACCGAATACGGACGCGACGAGATCGAATTCATGCTTGCGCCCCACCCGGATGCCAAGCCGCGCCCGCTGGGCAAGGGCGCCTCTGGCGGTGAACTCTCCCGCATCATGCTGTCGCTTGAGGTTGTCCTGTCCGAGGTGGACCCGGTGCCGACCTTCGTCTTCGACGAAGTGGACTCGGGTGTGGGCGGCAAAGCGGCGGTGGAAATCGGACGGCGCCTCAAAATGCTGGCCAAGAATCTCCAGGTGCTCGTGGTGACCCACTTGCCGCAGGTTGCGGCCTTCGCAGACCACCACGTGCTGGTGACCAAATCTTCGGATTCCACGGTTTCTGACGTGAGAGTTCTCACGGACGAGGAACGCGTGGTGGAATTGGCCCGCATGCTCGCGGGTCACGAAAACTCTGAAGCGGCGCGGGAACACGCCCGCGAGCTCTTGCGGGACGCCACCGCATGACACAACTACCCGTCAACTCAACGCAACTGGAATGGTAGGCTGAAATTCCGTGGTGAACGCTCAGAACGCCGCCCCCGAGGCAGGCACGCAGAATAACGGCAAAGTTACCCGACAGATCTTCGTCACGGGTGGTGTAGCTTCCTCTCTTGGCAAGGGCCTGACGGCCTCGTCGCTGGGCATGTTGCTCCGCTCGCGCGGACTGTCAGTGACCATGCAGAAGCTGGATCCGTACCTCAACGTTGATCCCGGAACCATGAACCCGTTCCAGCACGGTGAAGTCTTCGTCACGGACGACGGCGCAGAAACCGATCTGGACATCGGTCACTACGAGCGCTTCCTGGACGAAAAACTGGATGCCTCCGCCAACGTGACCACCGGGCAGGTCTACTCGACCGTGATCGCCAAGGAACGCCGCGGCGAATATCTGGGAGACACGGTTCAGGTCATCCCTCACATCACGAACGAGATCAAGCGCCGTATGCGCCGCCGTTCGGAGGATCAGGACGCCCCGGACATCATCATCACCGAGATCGGTGGCACCGTGGGTGACATCGAATCACAGCCCTTCATCGAGGCCGCCCGTCAGGTGCGCCAGGACGTGGGCCGCAACAACGTGTTTTACCTGCACGTGTCCCTGATTCCGTTCATCGGCCCGTCCGGTGAGCTCAAGACCAAACCGACCCAGCACTCCGTGGCCACGCTGCGCGGTCTGGGAATCCAGCCGGACGCACTGGTGCTGCGTTGCGATCGCGATGTTCCGGACGGCATGCTCCGCAAGGTTGGCGGCGCGTGCGACGTGGACCTGGACGCCGTGATTTCGTGTGCCGATGCCCCGAGCATCTACGACATCCCCACCACCCTGCACAACCAGGGCCTGGACACCTACATCCTCGACTACCTGGGTCTGTCCTACAGCGACGCGGATCTGACCCAGTGGTCCAACCTGCTCGAGGCCGTACACCAACCCGAGCACCACGTGAACGTGGCGCTGGTCGGCAAGTACATCGACCTCCCGGACGCATACCTGTCCGTGTCGGAAGCGCTGCGGGCCGGCGGTTTCGCCAATGACTCCCGCGTGCACATCAAGTGGGTTGCTTCCGACCTGTGTGACACTCCCGAGGGCGCCCAGCGTGAACTCGGCGACGTGGATGCGATCTGCGTCCCCGGCGGCTTCGGCATCCGCGGCCTGGAAGGCAAACTGGGAGCGCTCAAGTGGGCCCGTGAAAACCAGGTTCCGGTCCTGGGTCTGTGCCTGGGCCTGCAGTGCATGGTCATGGAATTCGCGCGCAACGTGGTTGGCCTGCCCAATGCATCCTCCACCGAGTTCGATCCCGAGACCGACACCCCGGTGATCGCCACCATGGAGGAACAGAAGCAGTTCGTTGAGGGTGCCGGCGATCTGGGCGGCACCATGCGCCTGGGCTCCTACCCGGCCAAGCTCGCGGAGGGCTCTGTGGTCGCCGAGACTTACGGCAGCCTGGAGGTCTCCGAGCGCCACCGTCACCGCTACGAGGTCAACAATGCCTACCGCGATGCATTGACCCAGGGTGGTCTGGTGATGTCCGGAACGTCCCCGGACGGCCAGCTCGTGGAGTTCGTAGAATTGCCCCGCAGCGAGCACCCGTACTACGTGGCCACACAGGCTCA
This sequence comes from Kocuria atrinae, assembly GCF_039531425.1. NCBI lineage: Bacteria > Bacillati > Actinomycetota > Actinomycetes > Micrococcales > Micrococcaceae > Kocuria > Kocuria atrinae. Next base: position 119,498 of record NZ_BAAAQA010000001.1, on the reverse strand, counting down.
CCCGGAATACGGCTCCCGTCCGACCCGCCCGCACCCGCTGTTCGACGGTCTCATCAAGGCGGCCCTGTCCCGTCGTGACACCCTGAGCGGCCAGTAAAGGCCCTGGTCAGTAAGTAACCGAGCAACCCGGAGGTTCGCATGGAACTCTCGCGCGTGAGCCGAGCAGACCTGAAAGACACGATGGATCCCCACAAGGTGGTGGCATCGGACACCGTGTACGAAGGATTCATCTGGGACGTTCAACGCGATGAGTTCCGACTGGGTGATGAAGACTCGACGCTGAAACGAGACTTCATCACCCACCCCGGGGCGGTCTCCATCGTCGCGCTAGACGAGCATGACCGGGTTCTGCTCATCAATCAGTACCGTCACCCCGTGGGCATGCGCATGTGGGAGATCCCCGCCGGTTTGCTGGACGTAGATGGGGAAGCGCCCCACGCCGCTGCCCAGCGGGAGCTTGCCGAGGAAGCGGACATGACGGCCGATGACTGGCACGTGCTGGTTGACTTCCACAATTCACCCGGTTCGTCCTCGGAGGCCAACCGCATCTTCTTGGCCCGCGGCCTTCACGAGGTGCCCGAGGCGGACCGGCACGAACGCGACGGGGAGGAAGCGGAGATTTTCGCGCGCTTCGCCGATCTTGACGATGCCGTGGCCGCCGCCCTCGCGGGGCAGATCAATTCTCCCGCCGCGGTTCTCGGCATTTTGGCGGCCCATGCCGCACGGGGACAGGATTGGACATCGCTCCGACCGGTCGATGGCCCCTGGCCGGGTCACCCGAATTTCCGGTGACAGGTTCTTCCGCCCCAACCGCTCTGGAACGCGCCGTTCATCGCTACCTCGACCATTTGACCGTCGAGCGGGGGCTGGCCGCGAACACTCTGGCCGCTTATCGCCGGGACCTCACGCGGTATCAGGAGTTCCTGGGCGGCGCTGCGGCTGATACCGAGCACGACGCGGTGTCCACGCCCGCTGACATATCCACAGAGCACGTCCGTTCCTTTGTGCGGCTCCTCCACGGGGGATCGCCGGAGCGCCCGGCGCTGAGCACTCGCAGTACAGCCCGGGTTCTGGCGGCAGTGCGGGGCGCCCATGCGTTCTGGGTCGCCGAGGGGCTGTGCCAAGTGGACGTGGCCTCGCGAGTCAGCCCGCCGACGCCGCCGCAGCGCCTGCCCAAGGCCATCGGCCTGGACAGCGTGGAAAAGATTCTCTCTGCACCGGATCCGGAGTCTCCGGCGGGCCTGCGCGCGCGGGCTTTCTTGGAGCTGCTTTACGCGACCGGCGCACGCATCTCGGAAGCGGTCGCTCTGGACGTGGACGATCTGGCGGGTCTTCAGGACTCGGAACTGTCATTCGTTCGACTACTGGGTAAGGGCAATAAACACCGCATGGTTCCGGTGGGCTCCTACGCGAAGAAAGCACTCGATCAGTACCTGGTGCGCGCGCGACCGGAGCTGTCCCGCCATGGCAAGGGGACCCCGGCCGTTTTCCTGAATGCCCGGGGTGGCCGGATTTCCCGCCAGACGGCGTGGACCATGGTCAAGGACGCCGCCGAGCTCGCGAACCTCAGCGAGGACGTCACTCCTCACACCCTGCGGCATTCCTTCGCAACCCATTTGCTGGAGGGCGGGGCGGATCTACGTGTGGTCCAAGAACTGCTGGGACACGCGTCCCTGGCCACCACGCAGATCTACACCAAGGTGTCTGTGGAATCGCTGCGTGAGGTGTATGCGACGGCGCACCCGCGAGCTCACTGACCTGTCCTGTCCTTCGCGTCCCGTGTCACCTGGCGATTTGTGCCGAAATTTAAACATGATTTCGGGTCCCTGACGCAACGCCGAGGCTACCCTGGGAACATGCCGCGCAAACAGATATCCCGAACGGTCCTTTTCTCCGCACTCCTGGCGTTGGTGTTCTCCATGCTGGGAACCGCTCCGGCCATGGCCGGTGCCGGGATCGACAACGAGTACCGTTCGCTGGGCGGCTCCAACAGCTGGTTGGGTAAAGCCACATCTTCTGAGCGCTGCGGGTATCGCGACGGCGGATGTTACCGCCAGTATCAGGGCGGCACCATTCACTGGTCCCCGAGTACCGGGGGTCGCGCCCAACGAGGCGGCATTCTGCAGCGTTGGAGAGTCGAAGGCTCTGAGCATGGAAACCTGGGGTATCCCAAGACCCGTGAAACCTGCAGCGGCAATTCATGCGTGGTCCACTATCAGCGTGGCACCATCCGATGGACCAAGGGCAAGGGCACCACGGTCAGTCGAGACATCGACCGTGCCGCCAGCTCGTCCGTGATCGTGAACAAGAAACGTCCCCTGAACCCCCGGGCTTATGCTCCCGGCCCCCTGCAGAATGTGGGCGCCGGGGTGTTGCTGCGCAGTGACGCCGCTGCTGCTTACCAGCGCATGAGCAAGGCAGCGGCCAGCCAGGGCGTTACTCTCGTGCCCGTCAGCGGCTACCGTTCCTACGGCACGCAGAACAGTCTCTACTGGAACTACGTGAACATGTACGGACAAGCCACCGCGGATACCATTTCGGCCCGCCCCGGATACTCCGAGCACCAGACCGGTCTGGCCATCGACGTGGGCGCCCCGGGCGCGGTGTGCGGACTGCAGGCCTGCTTCGGTAACACGCCCCAGGGACGCTGGGTTGCCGCTAACGGCCACAAATACGGCTTTGTGGTGAGGTATCCCAACGGATACACCGGAACCCACGGCTACGCCTACGAACCCTGGCACCTGCGCTACGTGGGAACGCCCACGTCCAACAGCGTGAAGAACAACGGTTACAGCACTCTGGAGAGCTACCTGGGTCTGCCCAAAGCCCCGCGCTACTGATGACCGGACCGCCTCACGACTGCGGGTAGCGTGAACCTCCGTAGTCATGTCAGTCACTCGAACCTCGTTCGACAGCGGATCGGAGGAACAGCCTCTTGTGGATCGATTCTTGGGATGCCATTGGCCGAGTGCTCCTGGTCGGAGCAGCCTCATACGGCACCCTCGTTCTCATTCTTAGAGCCACGGGGAAGCGCACACTCAGCCAACTCAACGCATTCGACTTCGTCGTCACAGTAGCCCTGGGCTCGACCCTGGCCACCATTCTCCTGAGTTCGTCCGTTTCGTGGCTAGAAGGCCTGACAGCGCTGATCCTACTGGCCGGATTGCAGTTCGTTGTTGCCTGGAGTTCTTCGAGGTTGCCGTGGTTGCGAAACCTGTTGACCACTCAGCCCGCGCTGCTGCTGGCAGACGGGAAATTCCTCCCGGACTCCATGAAAGAACATCGGCTCGCGGAATCTGAAGTTCGGCAGGCCGTGCGCATGCAGGGGATTGGTGACCTGAACGATGTCAGGGCGGTAATTCTAGAAACGAACGGTACCTTCAGCGTGATCTCCTCAAGCCAGTACGGTAACGGGTCTGCATTGGAAGACGTCCGCCACACGGGGCGACGATGAGGAGCGTTCGAGCCGCCCCTGCGGAAGGAAGCCAGGCCGAGGAGATGGCCGCGGCAGAAGTTCTGGCGGCAAAACTCGACAGACCCATGGGCATTTTGGGTGTGATCTTCCTATTCGTTGTACTCGGCCAGCTTCTCGTCCAGAATCCAGGCTGGACCAGGACCCTAAACGTTGTGGGGTGGGTATTCTGGGTGATCTTCGTGGCCGAGTTCCTGCTTCGCGCCTATATCGCAGAATTCCAAGCGGCGTTCTGGAAACGAAACTGGTGGCAGGTCATTTTCCTGCTCATTCCCTTCCTACGATTCTTTCGGGCTTTGCAGACACTGCGACTGTTGCGCCTCACACGCGTGGCCCGCGTGGGAGGGATCGTTTCCGCGAGTGTGCGGGGATCGCGTTCCGCAGGAAAGCTGCTATCCAACAGAATCGGTTGGGTCGCTGCTGTCACGGCAGTCGTGGTTCTGGCTTCCAGCCAGTTGTTGTATGCGGTGGGTTCGCACACTGATTATTCGAAAGCCCTGTATGAGGCAGCACTCACGACGATCACGGGCAGTGGGTTGACCACGAGTGACGGCTTCTCCCAGATCCTGCACGTGCTGCTTGCCATGTATTCAGTGGCGGTCTTCGCAACCCTTGCGGGTTCTTTGGGGGCCTATTTTCTACGTGACCACTCCGTGGAGCAGGCGTCCAAGGACGCGACACCGAGTTCAGGTCCCGTTGAGGAACAGTAGGAACATGCCGCCTCCCATTGAGCACGGCAAAATGTCAGGTTACTGTCAAACTGGAAATACCACACATGTTCGAGAGAACGAGGAGATCATCATGATTCACAAGCGACGCGCAATAACAGCCGGAATTACGGGTTTGGTCCTTGCGAGTTCTCTCACAGCGTGTACTCCTGAATCTGATGTCACCGAAGCGGATCAATCGAATATTCCCACCGAAGAGCTGGTGGGTGAGAGCATGACCATCACTCACGAAATCCAGCATGTTCTCCCGGACGGAGTGTTCACGGTGGGGGAGGAAGACACCATTGTGATGACCGATGAGTTGCCGGAAGAGCTCAATCCCGGTGACGAGGTCGAAATCACCGGCACCGTGGAAAAAATGGATGTCTACCAAGCAGACGACATTGATGCCCTGCAGACCGCCACGGACGAGGAGACCGCCACTTACCTCATAGACCGTGGGGAAGAACTGGTGCTCACGAGCGCGGCGCTGAAACCCGTCTCCTAGATGCCGGCGCGTGGACACCCGGCTTGACGATGCCAGCCGGTCCGCGACAGAGAAACGTCCCCGGGACTCACGGTCATGGCGTGAATCCCGGGGACTTCTGTGTACCTGGGCGCGGCGGGCGCTTAGTCCAGGTGACGCTCTTCCGGTCCGTCGTACTCGGACAGCGGTCGGATCAGCGAGTTGGCTGCGCGCTGTTCCATGATGTGTGCGGTCCAGCCGGTGATGCGGGCGCACACGAAGATGGGCGTGAACGTGGGAATGTCGAAGCCCATGAGCCAGTACGTGGGACCGGCGGGGTAGTCCAGGTTGGGCTTGATGGACTTGGCTTCGTCCATGGACTTGGCCAGACCGTTGTACAGACCCAGGATTTCCGGGCGATCGTAGTAGTCGAGCATGCGGAACAGTGCGTCCTGCATGGTTGGTACGCGCGAGTCACCGTGCTTGTACACGCGGTGTCCGAAGCCCATGACCTTCTTCTTCTCGGCCAGCGCCTTGTCCATCCATTCCTTGGAGCGCTTCTCGGCCTCTTCGGAGGACTCATCCTTGCGGATGCCCAGTTCCTTGAAGGTGTGCATGACGGCCTCGTTCGCGCCACCGTGCAACGGGCCCTTGAGGGCGCCGATGGCTCCGACCACGGCCGAGTGCAGGTCTGCCAGGGTTGAGGTGATCACGCGGCCGGTGAAGGTCGAGGCGTTGAAGGAGTGCTCGGAGTACAAAATGATGGACACGCGGAAGGCGTCCACGACCTCCGGGGCGGCTTCTTCACCGAAAGCCATCCAGAGGAAGTTCTCCGAGTAGTCCAGATCCTCGCGCGGTTCAACCAGCTCCTCACCGCGACGGCGGCGCTGGTCGTAGCAAACCACGGCGGGCATGACGGCGAACAGTTCCTGCGCCTTGCGCAGCTCGGCCTCGGGAGAGGAATCTTCGGCCTCCGGGTGCTGGGCTCCGATCACGGATGCGGCCGTGCGGCACACGTCCATGGGGTGACAGTCCGTGGGCAGCGCGTCAATGATCTTCTTCAGTTCCGGGGTCAGCGCACGGTTGGCGCGTTCGCGCTTCTTGAAGTCCGCGAGCTCATCCTCGGTGGGCAGCTCCCCGGTCCACAGCAGCAGCGCGACTTCCTCGGGGGAGCACTTGGCGGCCAGCTCCTGCACCGGGTAACCGCGGTACAGCAGCGAGTTGGTCTCGGCGTTGACCTTGGACACAGCGGTGGTGTCGGCGACGACGCCGGCAAGACCCTTGCGAATCTCGGTTTCGGTCATGGTGACCTCCTTGTTCGTGTGTGGTCGATCACTAGAAAGCCTACGACGCCGCTGGGCAGCGGCGTCGTAGGCGGACGATTAGTTACCGGGCGTGCCCGGGACCTCGAAGTTGAACACTCCGGAGTCGAACTGGTTGTACCCGTTGTAATCCACGAGTTCGTACAGGCGCTTGCGGGTGAGCATGTTCTCTACCTCGGCCTGCTGGGTGCCGTCCTCGCGGATGGCGGTCAGCAGACGTTCGATGGCACCCAGTGCCTGACGCTGCAGTGACACGGGATAGATGATCATGGACACCCCGGCGTCCTGCAGTTCCTGCTTGGTGAACAGGTCCGACTTACCGAACTCGGTCATGTTGGCCAGGATGGGCACGTCCAATGCCTCGGCCATCCGCTCGAATTCGGACAGGTCGGCCATGGCCTCCGGGAAAATGACGTCCGCACCGGCGTCGGCAAGTGCCTTGGCGCGGTCGATAGCGGCGTCCAGGCCGTCCACACCGCGAATGTCGGTGCGAGCCATGATCACAAAGTTGTCGTCGCGGCGGGACTCCACGGCTGCCTTGATTCGCTTGGTGGCCGTGGCCGTATCCACCACGTTCTTGCCGTCCAGGTGACCGCAACGCTTGGGGTTGAACTGGTCCTCGATGTGGCAACCGGCCAGGCCGGCGTCCTCGAGTTCCTGTACGGTGCGGGCCACGTTCATGGGCTCACCGAAACCGGTATCGGCGTCGACAAGTGCGGGCAGGTCCGTGGAACGGGCGATCTGACCGGCGCGGGTGGCTACCTCGGTGAGCGTGGTAAGCCCGATGTCGGGCAGACCCAACTCGTTGGCCAGCACGCCACCGGAGATGTACACGCCCTCGAAGCCCTGTTCCTGGATGAGCTTGGTGGACAGCGGGGTGAACGCGCCGGGGAACTGGGCGACCTTGGGGTCGGCCAGGGCCTTGCGGAACGCCACGCGCTTTTCGGCGGGGGTGACTTTCGAATACAGCATGATTTAGAAGATTCCCTTCTGAGCTTTCTCCAGGTCCACGGCCGCCACGATGTTGAGCTGACCCAGTTCACCGGCCTCGAGTTCGGGCAGTCGCTGGACGGCGTCTAGGAAGCGCTCGATCTCCTCCGGTGCCACGAGGCCCTCGGCCAAAGTGCGGAACTTGTTGATGTACTGCTCGCGAGCGAACGGACGTGCGCCCAACGGGTGAGCGTCGGCCACGGCGATCTCGTCCGTGATCACGGTCCCGTCATTGAGGGTGATTTCCACGGAACCGCCGAATGCCTTTTCGGAGATGTCCAAGGAGTGGTAACGGCGGGTCCACTCGGGATCCTCTTCGGTGGTGACTTTGTTCCACAGGGCCACGGTGTCTTCGCGACCGGCGCGCTCCGGAGCGTAGGAGTCCACGTGGTGCCACTCGCCGTCCTGCAGCGCAACGGTGAAGATGTAGGGAATCGAGTGGTCCAAGGTCTCGCGCGAGGCCTTGGGATCGTACTTCTGCGGATCGTTGGCGCCGGAACCGATCACGTAGTGAGTGTGGTGCGAGGTCTTGATCAGGATGGACTTCACGTTGTTCGGGTCCGCGACCTCGGGGTGTTCCTTGTTCAGCTTGCGGGCCAGGTCGATCCAGGCCTGCGCCTGGTACTCCGCGGAGTGTTCCTTGGTGTAGGTGTCCAGGATGGCGCGCTTGGCTTCGCCCTGCTCGGGCAGGGGAACTTCGTAGGAGGCATCGGGGCCGGACAGCAGCCACGCGATCACACCGTCTTCACCTTCGTAGATGGGCGTGGGGGAGGTCTGGCCGCGCATGGCGCGGTCCACGGCCTCGACCGCCATCTTGCCGGCGAATGCCGGAGCGTGTGCCTTCCACGTGGAGATCTCACCCTTGCGGGACTGGCGGGTGGCGGTGGTGGTGTGCAGACCCTGGCCGATGGCCTGGAAGATGGTCTCGGTGTCCAAACCCAACAGGGTGCCGATACCGGCCGCGGCGGAGGGTCCGATGTGGGCGATGTGGTCGATCTTGTGCTCGTGCAGGCAGATGGCCTTGACCAGATCCACCTGGATTTCGTAGCCGGTCGCGATACCGCGAATCAGGTCCTTACCGTTGCTGCCCACGTGCTGAGCCACAGCCAAGATCGGCGGAATGTTGTCGCCGGGGTGGGAGTACTCGGCGGCCAGGAACGTGTCGTGGTAGTCCAGCTCGCGCACGGCCACACCGTTGGCCCATGCGGCCCACTCGGGGGAGACCGGCGCGTTGTTGTCCGGAGCGCCGTACAGCAGGGCACCGTTGCCGGTGAAGCCGGAGCCTTCGGTGACCTTGTGGCCCAGTGCCTGGGTGCGGGCCGAAACAATGGGAGCACGGTTCAGGGAGGCGACTGCCACCGACGCGTTGTCAATGATGCGGTTGATGACCATGTCCACAACCTCGGGATCGACCTCGACCGGGTCGGTGGCCACCTTGGCCAGTTTGTAGGCCAGCTGCTCCTCGCGGGGCAGATTTTCCTTGGACGAGTACGTACGTACGGTGTGCTTGACGGTCACGGGGAGTCCTTCCTCAGATCCGTTACGCGCGGACCGGTCGGCGCCGCGCGGGTGTAGCGGGTGTTGTGGTTACGATGCGGCGGACCGCACCGGCGCCAATTCTTTGGTGTTCAAAGCGTGTTGCAGTGCGTTGCTCAGGTGCACGCGGGTGGTCGCGATGGCCAATGCGGGATCGCCGTCCGCGATGGCCTGGGCAATGCGCTGGTGTTCGACGGCCGCCGATGCCAAGCGCCGCGGGTCGGACTTGGAGAGCTTGCGCACGCGGGCCAGATGCAGCCGAACCCCGGCCTGCGCCTGTCGCAGGAACGGATTCGCGGCGGCCTCGTCGATCGCGGCATCCATGCGCTGGACCAGTTCGTAGTACGAGACGTGATCCGGGTCGTGGTCGTTGTTGAGGCCTTCGACTGCGTGCAGCAGCTCCTCGGCCAAGCCTCGGAAAACTTCCGGGTCACCGCGGCGTGCGGCAAGTTCGGCTGCCCTGCAATCGAGGCTGTCGCGGAATTCGTAGAGCGAACGGACGTCGTCCGCGGAGATGGTCGCGACGACGACGCCGCGGCCGTTGTGCGGTTCGGTCAAGCCGTCCGCCGTGAGACGTGAGAGCGCTTCGCGCACAGGGGTGCGGGAGATACCCAGCCGCTCGGAGAGCTCGACCTCGCCCAGAACTTGTCCGGGCAGCAAGCGCCATTCGACTATGTCTGCGCGCAAAGCTTGGTAAGCGCGTTCCCCAGCTCGCATGACACCTCCTCGTGAATCGCATCGAACACCTCGAGTGTATACACAGAAGGCTTAAATGGGCGAGTCATCCGGGAAATAATCCAAAAATGTGGAAGCTGTGTATACAAACCTATTGAAAGGTGTGACTCACAACACTAGCCTGGAACCAAGGCAATCCAACGAGTCCAACAAAGATGTCGGAGAGATCATGTCCCAGGCTACGTACGCATCCGTTTACGAGAACAGTGTCAACAACCCGGAGCAGTTCTGGCTCGATGCTGCACAGGCCGTTGAGTGGGTCACCCCGCCCACCAAGGCCCTCGACGACTCCAAGGCACCTATCTATCGCTGGTTCCCCGATGCGGAACTGAACACGTGCGCCAACGCGCTGGACCGCCACGTTGAAGCGGGCAACGGGGACCGCACCGCCCTGATCTATGACTCGGCCGTGCTGGATATCCAGGAAGAGATTTCCTACAGCGAGCTGCTGGAACGCGTGCAGCTGTTCGCCGGAGCGCTCGCGGACCAGGGGGTCAAGAAAGGCGACCGCGTTCTCCTCTACATGCCCATGATCGCGGAGTCCGTGGTCGGCATGCTGGCCTGTGCTCGACTGGGCGCCGTTCACTCCGTGGTCTTCGGTGGATTCGCTCCCCGTGAGCTGGCCAGCCGCATTGACGACTCCAAACCCACAGTGATCGTGACGACCTCGGGAGGCGTGGAGCCCAAACGTCGGATCGAGTACATCCCGTCCGTGGAGGAGGCCCTCGAGATCAGCGACCACACGCCGTCGGCGGTGCTGGTCCACGAGCGTGAGGGTTTCGAGAACTCCGTGGCGGACGCGCGCGAACGTGCCGAAGGCGTGGAGAACGCCCCCGCGTGGCTGTCCTGGACCGAGGCTCTGGAAAACGCCGAACCCGCGGACGCGGTAACCGTGGCGGCCACCGATCCGCTCTACATCCTGTACACCTCCGGCACCACCGGTAAGCCCAAGGGCGTGGTGCGCGACAACGGCGGCCACGCGGTGGCGCTGACCTGGTCCATGAAGAACATCTACGACGTGGGCGAGAGCGAGGTCATGTGGACCGCCTCGGACGTTGGGTGGGTTGTGGGCCACTCCTACATCGTCTACGCGCCACTGTTGGTGGGTGCCACCACGGTGCTCTACGAAGGTAAGCCCGTGGGCACGCCGGATGCCGGCGCGTTCTGGAAGCGCGTCAACGATCACGGCGTCAAGGCGCTGTTCACCGCTCCCACCGCCCTGCGTGCGATCCGCAAGGCAGACCCCGAGGGCGATTTCGTCAAGGACTACGACATTTCATCCCTGAAGGCGCTGTTCGTCGCGGGCGAGCGACTCGATCCGGAGACCTATCACTGGGCCGCCAAGGTCCTTGGCGTTCCCGTGATCGACCACTGGTGGCAGACCGAAACCGGGTGGGCTATTTGCTCCAACCCCTTCGGTATCGAGAAGCTGCCGATCGTTGCTGGTTCGCCTACTGTCCCGGTGCCCGGCTACAACGTGGAAATCCTGGATCCCCTGGGTGACCCGGTAGCACAGGGCGAAGAAGGCAATATCGCGGTCAAGCTGCCCCTGCCTCCCGGCACGTTGGCCACCTTGTGGGGTGACGACGACCGCTTCATTTCCTCCTATCTCGAGGCCTTCCCGGGTTACTACGCAACCGGTGACTCAGGCTTCATTGATGAGAACGGCTACGTGTACGTGATGGGTCGTACCGACGACGTGATCAACGTGTCCGGCCACCGCTTGTCCACCGGTCAGATGGAGCAGATCGTGGCCACGCACCCGGATGTTGCCGAGTGCGCGGTGATCGGTGTCAATGATCCGCTCAAGGGTCAGCGGCCCTCCGGGTACGTGGTGCTCAAGACCGGATCCGAGATCAGCGAGGACGAGCTGGCCAAGGACCTGGTCAAGCTGGTGCGTTCCGGGATCGGCCCCGTGGCCGACTTCAAGGACGTGGCCGTGGTGGAAGCACTGCCCAAGACCCGCTCCGGCAAAATCTTGCGCAAGACCATGCGTCAGATGGCCGATGGCGAAAAGTACTCGGTGCCTTCGACCATCGAGGACGATTCAGTCTTGGAGGCGCTGCACTCGATCCTGGCGCCCAAGCAGTAAGCCGGAAAACCATCAAACCGGAATCTGAGTGGCGCTGTCTCCGGATGGCGCCACTCCGATTTTCTGTGTAATGGGCCTTTATGCCGAACCGCTGTGTAGCTGGAGTTTCGCTCGTTCCAATTTAATAGCCTCGTTGCCATGTCCATGAGTCCAGGGATCGGTCGGCTCAATCAACGGTTCTCATGACTTCGGTTGGTTCGCTCCCGCCGGACGGCGGTAGTGTAGTTCGTTGAGACCTGACCAGTGACTTGAGGAAAGCAGGCCGTAGCACGTGAGCAAAGCCAGTGACGAGAGGTTCCCTGAGCTCGATGACCAGTCATCGGGCGCCGTAGGCCCCACCGGCCGTCCGTTGCGCACCTTCCCGGATCCGCCGGAACTCAAGGATCACGGTCCCGCACGCATCATCGCCATGGTGAACCAGAAGGGTGGCGTGGGTAAGACCACGTCCACCATCAACCTGGGTGCCGCGCTCGCGGAGACCGGACGCAAGGTGCTGCTGGTGGATTTCGACCCGCAGGGTGCGCTGTCCGCGGGTTTCGGTTCCAACCCCCACGAGCTGGATCTCACCATTTACAACGTGATGATGGACCGCTCGGTGGACGTGTGGGACGTGGTGCAGGAAACCCACGTGCCCAACGTGGACCTCTTGCCCGCCAACATCGACCTCTCGGCCGCTGAGGTGCAGCTGGTTACGGAGGTCGCCCGCGAACAGGTGCTGTCCTCAGCGCTGCGCAAGGTCGAGGAATACTACGACGTAATCCTCATCGACTGCCAACCGTCCTTGGGCTTGCTGACGGTCAACGCGTTGACGGCTTCGCACGGCGTGATCATCCCGCTGATCTGCGAGTTCTTCGCGTTGCGTGCCGTGGCCCTGCTGGTGGATTCCATTGAAAAGGTCCAGGATCGCCTGAACCCCAAGCTCCAGATCGACGGCGTACTGGCCACCATGTTCGACTCGCGCACCTTGCACTCGCGCGAGGTCATCGCCCGCATCGTGGATGCCTTTGGCGACAAGGTCTTCGACACGGTCATCAAGCGCACCGTGAAGTTCCCGGACGCCACGGTGGCCGCCGAACCGATTCTCAACTTCGCCACGAACCATCCGGGTGCGGAGTCCTACCGCCAGCTCGCACGCGAGCTGATCAGCCGCGGCGGAGCGCCGTGATCACCACCGCCGGCGCCGCTCGCGGCCTGATCTTGCGCGAGGTCACTTCACGAGCATGAGCGTTGTCGCCGAGCTTCCCACGGACTCGGACACCGGTTTCAAGGTGGCCCTGGAAAACTTCCAGGGCCCCTTTGACGTGCTGCTCTCCCTGATCGCCAAGCATGAAATGGACATCACCCACGTGGCGCTGTCCGTGGTCACGGATGAGTTCATCCGCTATGTGAAGGCACTTCAGGAAGAGGGCTCGGTCAAGGCCCTCGATGAGGCCAGTGAGTTCTTGGTAGTCGCGGCGACCCTGCTCGACCTCAAGGCCGCGCGCTTGTTGCCGCGCGGCGAGGTGGAGGACGAATACGACGTCGAACTCCTGGAAGCTCGCGACCTACTGTTCGCGCGGTTGCTGCAGTACAAGGCGTTCAAGGAAGTGGCGGGACAACTCAACCGGCGCTTCGCGGCGGAGTCCGTGCGGATCCCGCGGCAGGTGGACCTGGACCCCGCGGTGACCACCGCGCTGCCGCCACTGAAGTGGACGCTCACCCCCGAACAGTTCGCTCAACTCGCCGTGGTCGCCCTGGACCCCGAACGACACGTGCCGGACGAGGTCAACGTGGAGCACCTGCACGGTGCCGTGGTGCGCGTGGCGGACGAGGCAGAGACCATGGCCGAGATCCTCAAGGACGGCCAGGACCATAGCTTTGCCACCCTGATCTCGGACGCCGACTCCACGTTGGTGATTGTGGTGCGATTCCTGGCGATCCTGGAAATGTTCCGCGACCGCGTGGTGCGGATCCGTCAGGACGAGGTGCTCGGACCGTTGCTCGTGCGCTGGGACGGTCCGGACGACTGGACTTCGGAAGGGCTCAACAGCGAGTACACGGGCGCCGAGATTCCCCTCGAGGGCACCTCAGTCAACGAGGACCACGGCGCGGGGGAATAGCACCTGGCAACGGCGGCCCGGAAAACCTGAAAGAATAAGACACGTCATGGATCGGTGTGAACCGTACCGAAGGAGATGATGTCAGCGTGGTAGACCAACCACACGAACAACCCCCAACCGATATTCACGCGGCCCTCGAAGCCGTACTCATGGTGGCCGCAGCCCCCGTTCGAGAAGAAGAACTCGCCCGCACCCTCAATGTGCCATTGCACGAGGCACGTAGCGGCCTGGAATACCTGAAAGCCGAGTACGACGGCGTGATCGGTCCCACCCCCGCAGCCCCACCGGATGCCCCGAACCTCGGATATGATGGAGGGTCGGCCCCCAGAATGCGAGGTTTTGAACTGCGCCAAGTGGCCGGCGGCTGGCGCATCTACTCACGCAGTGAGTACGCCCAGCTCGTGACCGACTTTGTGGTGGAAGGCAGCAGCTCGCGGTTATCGCAAGCAGCCCTGGAAACCCTTGCCGTGGTGGCCTACTTGCAACCCGTGTCCCGCTCCCGGATCTCAGCGATCCGCGGTGTCAACGTGGACGGCGTGGTGCGGACCTTGGTGCAACGCGGACTGCTCACCGCACACGAACGCGAAGAATCCACGGGTTCCGTGCTCTACTCCACCACCCCCTTGTTCTTGGAAAAGCTGGGCCTCGGTTCACTGGATGAACTACCAGACATCGCCCCGCTGCTCCCCGGAACCGACCAACTTGAAGACTTAGAGGACTGATCACAGCATGGCTCAATCACGAAACAACTCATCCCGCGGCGGTGGCAAGCCCGGCGGCGGCGCTCGCGGACCGCAGGGTCGCGGCAAGGGCTCCAAAGCCGGACCCAAGGGCGGCTTCAAGTCCGGTCCCAAGTCCGGACCCGGCAAGCCCAAGGCATCAGCCGGCAAGAAGGGGCCGCAGAAGCCCCGCGCCTTCGGCGGCGTGGACAAGTACGAGCGCCGCGCTTCGGCGATCAAGGAGCACGGCCCGCACCGGCGGCGTCGTCCCAAGAACCCGCCCGTCGACCGTCTGGAAGCACACGACGAGAACGGTGTGCGCCTGCAGAAGCTCATGGCTCAGGCTGGCGTGGCCTCGCGGCGCGTATGCGAGGAAATGATCCTGGACGGCCGCGTGGAGGTGGACGGCCAGATCGTCAACGAACTGGGTGTGCGCGTGGATCCCGCGCTGCAGAGCGTCCACGTGGACGGCATGCGCATTCAGACCGATGAGAAGCTCGTCTACTACGCATTCAACAAGCCGGCCGGTGTGGTCTCCACCATGGAGGACCCTGACGGCCGCCGCTGCGTGAGCGACTTCCTGGACGTCCGCAAGCACGAGCGCGTGTTCCACGTGGGTCGCCTGGACGTGGAGACCGAGGGTCTGCTGCTGCTCACCAACGACGGCGAACTCACCAACCGCCTGACCCACCCCTCCTACGAGGTGCCCAAGACCTACCTGGTCCAGGTGCACGGTCCCGTGGAGAAGGGCATCGGCAAGCAAATGCGCGAGGGCATCAAGCTCGAGGACGGCATTGCCAAGGTCGATTCGTTCAAGCTGATCGACTCCAAGCCCGGTCACGTGTTGATCGAAGTCGTGTTGCACACCGGCCGTAACCGTATTGTCCGCCGCATGTTCGATTCCGTGGGCCACCCGGTCGAGCGGCTCGCGCGCACTCAGGTGGGCCCGATCGCCATTGGTGATCAGCGCCAGGGTGTGGTGCGCAAGCTGTCGCACACCGAGGTGGGTACCCTGCTCGCATCGGTGGGGATGTAACGGTGGTTCCGGCGATCGTTTCAACCTCCGGACCGGTCCTGGTGATCGGTGCGGGGTTGCTTGGCGCCAGCATCGGCCTGGGCCTCCAACACCTGGGGGTGCGCGTGTACGTGCGCGATGCCTCGCCCACCACGGAAGCCGTGGCCCAGGACATTGGCGCCGGCCAATCCGTGCGTGCCGTCCACGATGCGGGTCAGACGCTGTCCGATCCCGCGCTCGTGGTCGTGGCCGCTCCGCCGGACGTGGTCGCCGAGCTCGTGGTCGAGGCGCTGACCGATTTCCCGGACGCCGTGGTGATCGACATTGCCTCGGTCAAGTCCTCGATTCTCGACGACGTCGCCGCGGCCGGGGCGGATCTGTCCCGCTACGTGGGCACGCACCCCATGGCCGGACGCGAGAAGTCCGGTCCCGTGGCTGCCCGCGGTGAGCTGTTCACCTCCATGCCGTGGGTGATCTGCCCGACCGAAACGACCAGCGCGCGAGCCATCACCACCGCCAAGAACTTGGCCGTGGACCTGGGCGCGACCGTGACCGTGATGGATGCGGCCGAGCACGACGAGACCGTGGCGCTGATTTCTCATCTGCCGCAGGTGATGTCCTCGTTGCTGGCCTCTCGCTTGCAGGACACCCCGTTGCACCACTTGTCCCTGGCGGGACAGGGGCTGCGGGACACCACGCGCATTGCCGGCTCCGATCCGTCTTTGTGGGTGCAGATCCTCTCGGCCAATGCTCGGCCCATCGTGGAGTCCTTGCACGAGGTCCGTACGGATCTGGATCGGCTGATCTCCACCCTGGAGAACCCGATGGCCGGCGGGGCTCGACTGGACATCGCCCAGCTCATGGCCGAAGGCAACTCTGGCCAAGCTCGGATTCCCGGTAAGCACGGTGGCGCACCCAAGGCGTTCGCCACGCTCACCGTGGCCGTGGACGACACCCCGGGCACCATTGCCCGCCTGCTCACCGAGATCGGTGAGGACGGGATCAACCTGGAAGACATGCGCCTTGAGCACTCACCGGGTCAGCCGGTGGGTCTGGTCGTGGTCTCCGTGGATCCCAACCGTCGCGAGGAACTCGTGAACGCTTTGAACGAACGCAACTGGAAGGTGGTGCAGTAATGGACGCACGCGATGAGAACGCCCGATTGGTGGTCGCCATTGATGGGCCTTCCGGTTCCGGAAAGTCCTCCGTGTCCAAGGAAGTGGCGCGTCGTTTCAACCTGGCCTACCTGGACACCGGTGCCATGTACCGCGCCGTGACCTGGTGGTGCTTGCACACGCAGGTCGACTTGAGCGACTCGGACGCCATTGTTGAGGCCACCCGTTCTGTTCCCCTGGACATGGGCACCGACCCCAACGGGGAGCGCATCACCGTGGACGGCCAGGACGTCCGATCCGAGATCCGCGGGGACGACGTGACCAACAACGTGTCCGCGATCGCCACGACCGTTCCGGCTCGTGAGGTGCTGGTAGCTATGCAGCGCCAGATCGTTGCCGATTCCGGTCACCGCATGGTGGCCGAGGGCCGCGACATCACCACCGTGGTCGCCCCGGATGCCACCGTGCGCATTCTGCTGACCGCCTCGGAAGAAGCGCGATTGGCGCGGCGAGGCAAGCAACTGGGCGCGGCGGCGTCGTCGAATTTGAAAGACCAAGTGGTGGGTCGTGACGCCAAGGACTCGACCGTGGTGAACTTCACCGAAGCGCAGGACGGCGTGCACCTGCTGGATTCGTCCGAACTGAGCATGGAGCAGACCGTGCAGGGCGTGATCGATCTGGTGATCCGCACCACCGAAACCATGACCGAACGGGCCGCCGGCCCCGATCAATCCCCGGGCGCCCCCGCCCAGAGTAAGTGAGGTAGCCATGACCGGTTCCGAAGAGAACAAGGTTGACCCGTACGAGCAATCCGTACTGGGCGGTGGCCAGGAAGATATTTCCGAGCGCTTGGCCGCCATTGACGACGACGAGGCAGAGCGCCGCGCCGAGGCCCTGCGCGCGGGCCTGTCCGACTACGAGCTGGACGAGGAAGACGCCGCGCTGCTCGATGAGTGGGACGGCTGGGACGACGAACGCGAAACGCGTCTCCCGGATCCCGTGGTGGCCGTGGTCGGCCGACCCAACGTGGGTAAGTCCACGCTGGTCAACCGCGTGATCGGCCGCCGCGAGGCCGTGGTGGAGGACACCCCGGGCGTGACCCGTGACCGCGTGTCCTACAAGGCCGAATGGTCCGGTAAGAACTTCACGCTGGTGGACACCGGCGGCTGGGAGCACGACGCCAAGGGCATCCACGCCCGCGTGGCCGAGCAGGCCGAGGTGGCCGTGCAGAACGCCGACGCCGTGCTGCTGGTCCTGGACGTGACCGTGGGCGTGACTGCAACCGATGAGGCTGTGGTTTCCATGCTGCGACGCGTGAAGAAGCCGATCATCCTGGTGGCCAACAAGGCCGATTCGCCGCAGCTGCAGATCGCCGCTTCCGAGCTGTGGGCGCTGGGCATGGGGGAGCCTTTCCCGGTATCGTCCTTGCACGGCATGGGCACCGGTGACGCACTGGACGCTCTGGTCAAGGCCCTGCCCGAGCACTCCGAGGTGGCCGAGCCCGAGGTCGAGGGCGGCCCCCGCCGCGTGGCCCTGCTGGGTCGCCCGAACGTGGGCAAGTCCTCGCTGCTGAACAAGATGGCCGGTGAGAACCGTGTGGTTGTGGACGAGCTAGCCGGCACCACTCGTGACCCGGTGGATGAGATCGTGATGCTGGGCGACGAGCCGTGGCGCTTCATCGACACCGCCGGTATCCGCCGCCGCGTGCACCTGCAGCAGGGTGCCGACTTCTACGCGTCCCTGCGCACCCAGTCGGCTCTGGAGCGTGCCGAGGTGGCCGTGGTGCTGCTGGCCGTGGACGAAGTGCTCTCTGAGCAGGATGTGCGCATTCTTCAGATGACCGTGGACTCCGGCCGCGCAGTGGTGCTCGCTTTCAACAAGTGGGACCTGCTGGATGATGAGCGCCGCTTCTACCTGGAGCGCGAGATCGAGCGCGACCTGGCCCACGTAGCTTGGGCCCCGCGCGTGAACATCTCCGCGAAGACCGGCTGGCACAAGGACAAGCTGGTTCCCGCCCTGCACACCGCGTTGGACTCGTGGGATAAGCGCATCCCCACCGGGCGCCTCAACGCGTTCCTGGGCGAGCTCGTGGCCGCTCACCCGCACCCCGTGCGCGGTGGCAAGCAGCCCCGCATCCTCTTCGGTACGCAGGTGTCCTCACGGCCGCCCAAGTTCGTGCTGTTCACCACCGGCTTCCTGGATCCCGGCTACCGCCGCTTCATCCAGCGCCGCCTGCGCGAGACCTTCGGCTTCGAGGGCACGCCCATTGACGTGACCATGCGCGTGCGTGAGAAGCGGCAGCGGAAGAAGTAACGGTTCGCCGGCTTCTCTATTTCTCGACCTCCTGGCCGACGACGACGCCGGGTCGTCCCGTTTCGCACGGGGCGGCCCGGTGTTTCTGTTGCTGGTGTGGCCGCATGGGTGTTGTGCGCGGGGGAGCGAAGTGCACTCTGATCGACGTAAGGACCACGATCCGAGCGCCATCTCAATCTGATCGACCTTACGACCCACAATCCTCGAATCTCGGGTCACAACGTCGATCAGATTCCCGGCTGCTGGGGATCCTGGTCTCAACGTCTATGAACGTGCAGTGCTCTTGCTGCCAGCGTGAACGCGGGCGCACGGAGTGGAGTTCGCGGGCTACGCGGTGGCGATTGCTCGGTCCGGGCCCGTCGATGTGAATTTCGGTCGACGTTGGGGTAATGTATCTCTGGTGTTCGGGACTGGTTCCCAGTACCGAACATGGTCGCGGGCTGTGGCGCAGCTTGGTAGCGCACTTGACTGGGGGTCAAGGGGTCGCAGGTTCAAATCCTGTCAGCCCGACCGAGAGGTCCCGGAAACTCAAGGGTTTCCGGGACTTTTTAGGTTGTGAGATTTGATCCGGTCATCACAAACCCATCTTTTTGACACGCCGAGGCGGCACTCGGGCGACAGCCACCCGGCAGGGCCCCAACCGCCCCGGTTGTGTACGGTCAGCTGCGATGCGCGCCGTGCACCTGTTCGTCATGGACACCGAAGCACAACCCACCCCGTGGGGCCTGGAGCCCCTGATCGATGTCGGCGAGCTGGCCACATATCTGGGCATCCCCGTCTCGACGATCTACGACTGGCGCACCCGAGGCCTCGGCCCGCCCGCGTACCGCTTCGGCAAACACCTGAAGTTCGCCATCTCCGACGTGCGCGTCTGGATCGAACAGCAACGCAACGGCGCCCAGGCTTCCCCGCCCGGCGGGAGGTGACACGATGAGCCGCCCACGCCTCACCATCGGCACCTTCGGTACGATCGGGTTCCAGACCGCGTCGACCGGTCGCGTGACCGCCCGCGCGAGGTATCGCGACTGGGATGGGAAGTCCAGGCTCGTGCAAGCCACCGGTGACACGAAGCGCGCCGCCGAACAACGGTTGAAAGCGAAGCTTGCCGAGCGCACGCTCTACCAGCCCGCAGGTATCGGGCTGACTGCCGACAGTCCGTTCCCCGACCTGGTGGCGTACTGGCTTGAAGATCTCGATCTTGAAGATCGGCTCTCGACCACCACCCGACAGCTGTACGAACGCAACATGCGCACGCTCGTGATGCCCGCGTTCAAAGACCTCACGCTGCGCGAGATCGGCGTGGCACGCTGCGACCACTTCTTGAAGCAGCTTGCGAAGCAAAGCTACAACCGTGCCAAGCAGGCCCGGGTAGCGTTGCGGCTTGCGCTCGGGCTCGCAGTGCGGCACGAGGTGCTGCCGCGCAACCCGATGGATCACGTCTCACGGCTCCGGAAACCCCCGACGACACCGAACGCGCTCACCCCCGCCGAGGTGAACGCCATCCGCACCGCAATCGCGTTCTGGGAGACCGGGCTCTCACCCACCGGACCGAAACCGGATGGGCAACTCGGCGCGATCGTCGAGGTGATGCTCGGCACATCGGCCCGCATCGGAGAGGTGCTTGCGATCCGGCGCCGCGATATCGACATCGTGAGTGCCCCGCCGTCGATTCGCATTAGCGGCACCATCGTCGCGCACCGCGGCGAACCGACCCAGCGGCAGGATCACCCCAAGACCGCAAAGTCCAGGCGTACGGTCGCACTCCCCGCATTCGCTGCCGAGGCGGTGCGGCTCAGGCTTGCCCGCCGCGATGATGCCTCGCTTGATGCGCTGTTGTTCTGTAATCGTGATGGTGGCCCGTTGACGACGAACAACGTGCGCAGGCAGCTGCGGCACGTGCTCGACCTCGCGGGCATCGAGGGCGTCACGCCGCACATGTTTCGTCGCACGGTCGCGACCGCGATCAGTAACGAGGCTGGCGTCGACCTCGCCGCCGAACTACTCGGACACACGGACCCGGCGATCACGGTGCAGCACTATATCCGTCGCAACGAGATGGTGAACCCCGCGACCGCCGAAATGCTCGACCGTGTTTTCGGGAAGGAAGTGTGACCGCAGCGCGGCGTTGATCGGGAGGCAACTTTGACGTAGTTTGGCTCTAAGACGTCGCGCCTGGGATTCGGCATTCAGCCATGATTCGAAAACTTCACGGTCACGCAAATTTCGCGGCGCCGTGACAAGATTCGCAGAATTTGAGGTCCCACCGATTCGGCGGGACCGTTGATCCCGCAAATGGGGCCTCGTGCGGGTTTTGGAACGACGGTTGAGAGTGAGCTTGTCCGTCACTCCCGCAGGCTTGGCCGTCCGGCCCAGGGCTACTTCGAACACGCAAGAGCTTGACCTGGGCATGACAGTCTCCTCCCGCTCGTGCTCATTCCAATGGGTAGGTACACAGCTTCTCCCAGACCCCAGTCACCCGCCCCCTCGATCAACCGATCCCAAAGCTGCCACGCCTCTGGCAGATCGAGGAGACGAGCGATTCACGTAGTTTGTTTCGGACCGCTCATCCGCGATCTGCCAGACGCGTGGGCTCGATGATGTGGTCCTGAAATAACCTATTCGTCGAGCGCCTTCACGAGAGCATCCTGGGCGTCGCTGTAGAAGATGAATGACACCTTCGTGGCGACCTCGTCGCTGACATCGAGGAGTTGACGGCGGGCGGACACCGGTAGCAGCAGCGCCGTCGCGCCCTTCTCCATAGCGTGCTCTGCGAGCTGCGCGGCGTTCAAGACGGTCTCGACACCGCCGCCAAGCGACAGGTTCCCGACCGCAATGAGGCCACCGCGGATCGACCTCTGGAGCATCGCTGAGGCCAGTGCGAGGAGGATAGGCAGCCCGAGCCCAGCACCGGTCTTGGCCGCGTCGAGCGCGCGTACCTGAGCGGTGAGGTTGTGCTCGCGCGGGTCGCGGTCGCCTACGAGTTGTCTCGCTTGGGCGATGAGGTTCTGCTCTGCGACCTTGAAGCTTTCCCGGAGCGTGGCGGGTGCGGCCTGGTTGAGTAGACCGCGTGCGCCAGAGCCGGGCGTGTCCGCCGCCTCGATTCGGTAGAGTCCCGGGCCGACGTCGCCGCCGCCCTCGGAGATCGCCCACACCTGGCCGGGGGGCAGCGGATCGAGGCCGATCGAGTCGGGACTCGCGAGTTCGGGGGTCGAGACGAACTGCTCCACCCCCTCGCCGAGGCGGTAGCCGAACTGGGTATTACGGAACTCTGCTGCGCCAATGCGGCGCTGCTGTTCCTTGACGCGACGACGGCACTCCAGGGCGATGCGCACCGCCCATTCGAGGTCGTCGTCGGAGATCGCGGCTTCGGCGTCGGGATACAGGAGCTTGAGTAGACCATCTACCGTCTTGTTGACGGCCGACAGGTCTCGGCCCGACAGTGCATCGGAGTAGTTGACCCGCCCCTGGATCGAGGTAAGGCGCGACTGGTCACGAAGGCGCGACCAGCACTCGGAAAGGAAGTCACTCACGAGTCCGAAGTGGTGAGTGAAGTAGGTCGGGTTGAGCTTCGGAACATCCCAGCCGGGCAGGTATGCGTGGATGCGGTCCATGAACGCCGTATCGTCGCGCATCTCCGGGGGCAGCGGAGAGAGCAGGTGGCCGATCCTCTGCTGGTGGGCGACATCCACGTCGAAGTTCCCGACCAACATGATCGAACCGTCAGCACGGATGGACTCACGGCCGCGGGAAAACTCGCCCGACTCCATGTAGCCCTTCATGATGTTGACGCCGTCCTTTTGGTCGAAGGAGACGCCGGAGACTTCGTCGAAGCAGACGACGTCGTACTGCGCGACGAGGCCGCGTTGTCCAGTGGCGTTGTTGACGAACATCCGGGCAACGGTGGCCTTGCCGCCGGAAATCAAGTGCGCGTAGGGCGAGACCTGTTGGAATAGGTGGGACTTGCCGGTGCCACGAGGCCCTAGTTCGACCATGTTGAAGTTTCGCTGCACGAACGGGACCATGCGTAGCAACAGCACGTCCTGTTCGCGCTCGGTGAGTTGCGCAGGTTCGAAGCCCACTGACCGAAGTAGGAGGTGCTTCCACTGCTCCGTAGTGAACCGTGAGCGGCCTTCGGCCAGACGCGAGAGCGAATCGCGGGTTGAGAGCTGGATGGGGCGAAGCGACCCGATAGCGAAGGGCTTGCCGTTGTTCTCGTCAGCGATCGCGGCGTCGTAGAACAGATCGACCTCGGCGTAGAAGCCACCGGTCAGCATGCGCTCGTTCTCGCGGACAACGGCATCGTCGATACGCACGTCGCGGAGTCCAAGGCTCGGCAACTCGGCAACGTAGGCGTTCGACTTCGCATCGAGCCGGGCCTTGACGAGATCGATGAGCTTGACAGTCATGCGCTCACGCGCGCGCGACTTGAAGAGCTCCTCTTCACCTGCCCGCACAGTGCGGTCGGCGAGCAGCCGTCGCACGACCTGGAGCCCCTCCTCGATCTCCTCCGGGTCGGTCGTGGCGCAGTAGCGCCCGATAAGGAACTCGCCGACGTACGTCGGGACAGGATACGCGCCCTTGAACTGCTGGGCGAGATCCTTGCGAACGACGTACCCCTCGAAGGCCGACGCTGCGGTCGTGTCGATCTCGTCGAGCGTGATTGCGTCGGTCACTCGACGCCTCCTACCGTGGTTTGTGCTTGCGCTAGAACTCCACCGTTCAGGTCGAGTAACACGACCCATGCGTTCGCCCCAGCAGGGGCCTGTTCCTCGTCGACGAGCACCTTGACCTCGCCCGGCTCGGTCGGCGACTTCGGGCCACCGACGGCGCTCGATGCGTCCGCTGGGCGAAGCCGAACTTCGGCGACCACTTCGGTTTCGGCAGGGCCGTAGTCGATGCGGCAGCGCTGTCCGGTCCATCGAACAGCTTCAATCTGGGCGGGCGCAGCGGTCGAATCGCCGCGTGTCACAGTGACGACGGGGATCACGCACTCCTGAAGGCTCAGCCCTCCGTGCTCATACAGGCAGCCCGACTCAAATGCAGCAGCTCCCGGTGCGCTGACCATGTCAACGGACGAGTCCCAAGTCCAGGGCAGGATCGGGAAGTCCGGGCGCGCCGCGGCAGCCTTCAACCGCGCCACACGCGGCTTACGGGCAGCATCGCCTTCCGTGACTTGTATCGGGAGGTTGACCTTCTGCGCTGCTTGGCCTGGCAAGAGGAACCCGTGATCGGTGACCACGACGACCTTCCGCCACCCTGCGTCGAGCAGTGCACGAACACGCTCAGCGATGAGGTCGAGGTGATGGTCGATGAGGTCCGCCATCTGGTGCCCGTGCGAGTGGCCCAGCGAGTCGATCATGTTCGTCTGCGTCCAGGCCGTTCCGGCCGGGTCGCCGACCTGAGCGGTGTCCCAGTCGAGGAACTGCACCTCCGCACCAGCGAGGGACGACCGCAGCACTGCACCCTTCACAGATCGCCCCTGATCGTCGGCCGCGTCGAAAGCAGCGCCGCCAGCCATGCTGATCTTGATTGGCGCCACCGCCGGCTGGCCGGTTGGCGTGACGCTGGGGAAAGCCGCCTGGCGCGGCTCCACGACCGCCGCCAGCCCCGACAGACGGCGAGCAACACGAGTGGCCAGGTCGTAACGCAGTGCATCGACGTAGACCACGCACGTTCCGGCAGCTACGTCGAGGCCCGTCTCGCCGCGGTAGGCGCCAACTGCGGCCTTCTGGAATGCTCGTGCCGACTGATCAACCCACGGGTCGTAAATCGCACCGAGCGCGTGAGCGACAGCGGACCTATCCTGTGCGGTCTTGGCCGTCGCGATCGTCCGTAGCGCGAGGTCCTCGATCACGTGGCCCTCGTCGCTGTACCAGGCGACCTGAGCCTTGAGGTCGGTTGCTGTCGAGGCGGCCACTACACGGTCTGCTAGTTCCGCGAGGTGGCCGACGGCCCTCGCAAGCGGTGCCTGGCCGAGAGCAGCCCAGACGTTCTCCTCGCGCGACGTGTGCGCGGCAGCGAGCTCTTCAACGCGACCACGCGGGTCGGGATGAGTGCCCAATGCATCAAGCGCGGACCTGATGGCGTCCTCCTCGTCGCGGTTCCACGAGGGCCACGAGTCGGGGTGTGGATCCATGTCTCCAAAGAGCGGCACCACGGAGGGCCGCGCCTGGTCGAGCAAGGCAGGTAGGTTCGGATAGCGGCTCGGGTTCTCCGCAAACCGTTGCCAGACAGCTCCCCACTCGCCCGTTCGGCCGCCGAGCTTGCTGGCTGCGGTGAGCGCGCCGTCCTTGTCGGGGCTCAAGCCGTAGAGGGACTTGCAGGAGGCGAGAAGGGCCTGCCATTGCGCACCTTCGAGCGAGGCCCTCACGGATTCCGGGTCGTTCATCCATTCGAGGAGGGTGCGCACCGTGTCGTCGAGCACGAGGGTGTGCAGGCGAGACGAGTCGAGACGTCCCATACGTTTGAGATCGGCGATGTCCTCGAAGAGGAGTTTGTCCAGCACCTGAGCGAGTGCCGCCTTCGTCGCACTGTCGCTCGCGATGTCGAGCCCCGCACCCTGCTTCGACGCAAGGAACGAGTGCGGCGTCCATGGCGTCTGGCCGTGGGCGGAGGGCCACCAGTTCGAGCGGATCGCAACCTCGGCCAGCGGCGCGAGTGAGTCATCGAGAGCCGCTGCCTCGATCACGGAACCTCGACTGACACCAGGCAGGTAGATCACCCACGGATTACGTTCGTCTCGTTCGGCAAGATGTGCTGGTAGTTCCGCTGACTCGGGCGAGGCGAGAACGGCTCGAAGCCAAAGCGCCGGACCTCGTGCAGCTGCGGGGTCGTACTCTCCGAGCACCAAGATGGGCACTGCCTCCTGGAGGCTGCGAATCACCGGCTCCCAGGTGCGCTCAGGGTCGGTCCACAGAACAGTCGCTGGGGCCGAACTCACCCCTGCGTTGAAAGCAGCAGCGTCGCGGAGTGCTTTGACGACGACGGCACGGACGAGCGTCATTCGGCACCTCCCGCCTCGCGCCGGGCGGCACGGCGCTCCTCAAGAGTTGGGTGCAAATCGTTGTGCCGTTCCGACCCGTCGGGATTCGTCCCGCGGTCTTTCTTCCAGTGCACGTTGACCTTCGAGCGCAGCACGCCAGCAGTGATAAACGGCCGAATGTTGAGACGGACACCGTCGTCGAGGTCAGGCGCCCAGCCGATCGGCTGCTCAGCCATCGACTTCCATCGCACGTAGATGTCGTACGGCGGCGCGCCTTCGAGGATCAGCTTGAGTTTGCGCTGAAGTTCCTCAGCCGAGGCAAGTCGGGCATCGGCACCGGCTCGCTCCGCCCGCACCTCATGCTTCTGCCGGTCAATCCAGGCACCGAGCGATGTGAAGGTCAACTTCTCTAGCGTCTGCCGGTCAAGCTGGTGGTAGTTCGCAATCGCTGAGAACCCATCCTTGCGCCCATCCCAGATGTGCCACAGGAACGGTCGGTTGCCGAAGGCCTTGACGTGCTGCGCGAAGAACGTGTCTCGGAGCCAGTCCTCCAAGCGACCGTTCTTACCGCCGGCATCGGTGACGAGCTTCCGCTCCAAGCCACTTGACCACTGGTCGCCATAGGCCGTTGCAAGCAGCTTGCGCAACCGTGTGGCGAGATCAGGTTCGTTTGGCAGTGGCTGTAGGGCAGCAACACCATCGGTATCTGCAAAGCGGTCAAGCTCGTCGGCACCCTGCTGGGGCCACGTGTAGCCAAGTAGCCGCCCGATCGCCACTTGGAGGGGCAGCGTCGCGGCGACAACGTCGCCCGTGAATAGCCATTGAGTTGGGTTCGGCGAGTAGGGCTCTGGCAACGGCCCTTCCTGTTCGGCCACTTTCGTCCAGTGTTCTATCTCGAAAGGAACCTTCGCTAGAGTCGCGTTTGTGACCTTCAGGGATGTATCAATTTCTCGAACCGCCGCCGAATACTCCGGGGAAGACAGGAAGTACCATAGCGCCGGCACCAACGACTCGTCATAAGGGACGACCGGTGACGCGTTAGTGTCGAACAGTTCTCCGGTGTAGAGCGTCACAGGCAGATTCCCCATCTGACTGACCAGAACGCCCAGTTTTCCCCATGCTGCCTTGCCGACAATACGGGAGCCGCGGCTTTGAGCCATCGGACCTTGGCCCTCATCCCAAGCAACGACATAACTCCGTCCGGCATAGAACTCAGTCGCAGAAACTGAGGTCAAGAACGGGCGCCAACGACGCCCACCGACTCCGCTGACTTCCCAGAAGTAACGGCGGAAACGGCCATCGTCCCCGGTCTTGATTCCTTGAAGACCCGGAGCCACGCCCGACAGGGGTGCCTGCGGTTTGGACGTGGTCAACGTGATCCGGTGGTCAGTGTTCGCCATCTGCTGCGTCCGCGTTGTATCACTAAGTTGTGCCGCGATGAGGATTGCGGCAACCTCCGCAGGTGAGTTGCCGGCCGCGGCATCTAGCCCGGAGACCGCCTCCGTGCGCTGCCCCCCTTCGACCAGCAGATCCGTATGGAAGTCCCACATGGTTGCCGAGAACCCAGACACACCGAGGGCGGCGACGAATATTGGGCCGTCAAGGCTGAGTCTCGCCTTTCTAAACGCCGAGTAGTTGGTCTGATAGCGCCAACTCTGCGGAATCACGAACGCTCGAGTTGTTGCTCCGCTCCATCGGGAGAGCATCGAGTAGGCCAGGTTCCCTGCTGCGACCCGATCCGCACGCTGTGTGAAGCTCTGGACGACCTCAGCCTGCTTTCCAGAAGAAAGGAACGGCGGATTTGTGGCTACAAGTGTGTAGGACTCTGACAGAAGCCCAGCAGCGTGGATGATGTCATCCGCAGCGTATCCCAGGACCGCATTCCCTTGGGCTTCGCCCGCAAGGGCGCGCGAAAGAGCTCCTCGAACTGACTCCCAACTGGCACCGATGTTGAGATCGCTCCCAAAGAGCACGTCTTCAGGACCGTCGAGCCGTGGCTCGATGAGGGAGCCTAGAGAGTCAGCGTCTCTGAAAAGGGAATGCAGATGGCCGAGGACCTTCCGAAGTTCGCTGTCCTCACCCGCGAACGATTCCCAATCGCTCCGCGCCGAACGAACCGGCACACCCGAACAGGCGATCTGAGGTGCCGGCAACTCTCGAAAGCCCCCCTGCTTCCAGGCTTCAAGAGCCACGTTGAAAGTGGCGATCTGAGTGCAGCGCGGGTCGAGTTCGAGGCCGTGGAGATTGTCGCGGAGGACGGCATCTTGCGCCTCCGCCGGCGTGAGGCCCTCCTCCTCGGCTCGCATGCGCCACAGCATCCCGAACATCGCGACGAGAAAGTGACCGGAACCGCAGCAGGGATCCATCACCGTCACGTAGGCAGCACGGTCAGGCCAGTCACTGAACGAGCCCGCTGCAGGGGTGCCGTCGTCGTTGCGGCGCAGGTACACCCAGCCGTCAAGGAGTGCCGACGAGGGGTGGCGAGCGGCCCACCATGCTCCGAGAGAGTTCTCCAACAGGAATCGAACCATGTAGTTCTCGGTGAAAAGCTGCGTGACGGGCGAGAGGTCCGCCCCGCCGATCTTGCCGCCTGACTCGTTGACGCGCTTCTTCTCGGCCGTCTGCCAGAACTGATACACCCATCCGAGGGCGTCCTCTGTCGTGAAGACCTCGGAAGGAATGTCGAGGAGGAGACGCTCCAGCGCGGCTCGGTGTTCGGCTGCGAACCGGACTTGTACCGCGGGGTCGGTGAGGCGGAACACGCCGGGCAGAATCTCTGAGGCGAACCGCGCGGCAACGGCCCAGGCATCCGGCTCGCCAAGGTCAGACGCGAGATCGCCGCAGTCTTCCAATGACAACGGGATATCGCGGTAATCGGGATGCCGGAGTAGGCCATTGACTTCCAGGAAGCGCGCGAACAGCAAGCGGTGCCACTGCTCGTAGGCGACATCTCGCACCAGGTTGGTAAGCGCTGCACCCGCTCGTGCATTATCATCGCCGAGCTGCCGTGCCTTATCGCGGAGCGCGAGCCGGAGTTCGTTCTGCTCGCCATTCAAGTAGTCCGGACGGCTCGGCTCGGCGACCGCGAGAGCGCGCAGAGCATCCTCGGCAGCGCGTTGTGCAGCATCGCGGGCGCGCTGCGTCTGGGCGTCGAGAAAGCTTCGTTGGTCGGAGTTGAGGATCTTGGTCGTTGCCGTCGTCATGGTCACCCCTTCACTACCACGGTGTCGTTACCGCTGTTCAGTGCGTCGAGTAGCTGCGCCCGCAGGGCCTCGACGTACCGCTCTACCTCGTCGGCGCTGCCCAGGCTCGCCGCCACAACCCGCACCGTGGTCATCTTGGCCGCGGGTGTCGTCAGCTGAATAGCCGCTTCCAGCGCCCGCGAGGCCCGCTGCGGGATAGCATCGAGTTCAGCGGTCCACCCCTGTAGCGGCCGAGCTTGCGCCGCCGCCAGGACGGAAGTTGCATCTGCGAGGTTGGGCTCCGCCTCGGTCCCGAGATGGTGTTCCCTGAGAACAGCCTCACGTTGCGCATCGCTGAGAGCTGTCCATGCCGGCTGCTGTTCGAGGCCTTCGAGAGCCGTCGCTCGGGCGTCACGCAACGCCAATGCTGCTTCGTGGATAGCATCGCGGAGTGCCTCGGCGAGTTCCCTCACGATCGGGGCGACCGGATCGGCCTCGCTGAGGAGATCGCGGCTCGCGGCCAGTGCGCCGAGCCGCTTACGGGCCGCCGCCGCGGGCTCCAGTCCCGTGGCCGAGGATGCAAGCGAATGCGCCAGTTGGAGCGAAAGCGTGCGACTCTTGAGCCTGCGTTCCAGGTCTCCGAGTTGGTCGTTGAAGCTCGTGAGGTCACTCTTCGCTGCCAGCATGGCGTGCACGCGATCGTTTCCAGAAGCGTTCACGATCGCCTGGATGCTACCTGGCACTGTGATGTCACGGAGCGGCGCGGGCCCGCTCACGCCTTTCGCGCGGTCGACGAGCGACTGGACGGCCTGTTCGACGGCCGAGACGAGTCCATCGTTGTCGGCCGGGAAGCCGAGGTTGCTCAGCACCTGGCGTGCCTGGATTTTCTCGGCGGGTTTGAGCACTGTGACCTCGTGGCGGAGTTGCACGTTGCCGAGGCGGGTCTGCTTAAGTACATCGGCCGTGGTCGCGTCGCTCCCGTTGAGCGTCGCACGGATCACTCCGGTGTCGAGGAGCACTCCGAGGGAGGCCATGAGCGCGTCGCGCGGCCAGCCGAGCGGTTTCGATGTCACGGCCTTCTCGACATCACTCGCGGACGTGCCCGCCGGGCCGACGTGGCTGAGGACTTCCCTTACGACGCTGTGCTGCCCTGGGTCGGCGTCGTGCTGGACGGCCTTGAGCGCGTCGGCAGCCGATCCGCTCCGCACGCGCGCGATGACCTGCGGCCACCGGTTGTCGTCAGCTTCGGAGAACCGCGGGAACAGGCGGGTCGTGGCGGACTGTGCGCCCGCCTCGATCCGCTCGCGTAGGCTGACGCCGCTCGGCGAAGTCCCACCCCCGAGGAGTACGTTCGCCCTGCCGATGACATCGCGGACGTGGGCGTTCACTTGGTCGGTTGCACGGTTGAGTCGGGTCTGCATCGCACTTCGCGCCTGCTTACCCTCGTCGTCCTGCGGGATTCCCTGTTGGTCGATCACTCTCTGCGCTGCGAGCTTGTTACGGACTGCCGCGACGAACGCGGGAGCCTGGAGCCGGGGAAGATGGACGAGAACGATCGGCGAGTCAACTCCGAGGCTGCGTGCGGCCTCGTCGAACTGCTTCGCCGTGATGCCCTCGTCCCACTCGGAGCGCAGCCAGATCGGGATCGCATCGGATTCCGGCGGGAGAGAGGCGTCAGCATGCAGCGCAAGTTTGCGTGATTCTTTGGCACGACCCTGCTGGATCGAAGCGGGTATCGACCGACCGACCTCAGTGACCAACAGCGAATCACGATCTGTGCTTACCTCACTGTCCGTGACTTGAACATGGTGCCTGCGGAATGCCTCGTCCCACTCGCGGCCCGCCTTAGTTTGAAGGCGGAACTCCTCGCCATCCTGCTGAATGACGCCCTCTTCGGCGAGCGCTTCGAGCACCGCAGGCACCTGCTGCCGGAGCCGGTCCCCGTCGTGGGCGAGGTCCTCGACGAGGAGGTCGACGAGATGGTCTGCCGTCGCGCGGACGCCGATGTCGCCGTGGCCCGACGTCGGGAGAAGACCGATGAGGTGGATGAGGCCGAGGATGCGGCCGCGCAGGGGGTCCTTCTGCCCCTGCTCATGGATGAGTGTCTGCGTCTCCTTGAGAAGGAGACCCGCACCGTTGAGGTCTTCGTTCTTCTGCGCGTAGAGGAAGTCAGCGCCGACCACAGTGCCCACCGACTTGGGAGCGACCTTGCGGTTCGCTTCATGCACGATGCGGAGCTGGGAACGCAGCTGACCAGCGCGGCCGGCATCGGCCTGGCGGAGCACGCTCTCCCAGAACCGGCGGCGCACAGGGAGCAGCGGGTAATCCTCAGCGAGGTCCTTGTCGTCCGCCGCAGTGTGTTGAATCCTGCTGCCGATGAGCTGGCGGGAAATCTGCCCGGCGACCGAGGACAGCGTGCTGTCGAGACCGGGCTTCTTGGCGGGCTCCTTACTCAAAAGTACTCGGCGGACAACGGCATCGACGTCCTGGTTCTTGAGCACGACCTTGACGGTGAAACGGTCCTGGATCTTCTGGAGTGTCGAATCAGCCGTCAGTTCTTGTTGGCCCGTGGCGACCAGCAGTACACGACCGTTCAGTTCGCGCGACACCGACTCGACGAGGTTCTGCACCTCCATCGCCCGGCCGCCATCGCCACTGATGTATTGCTGCACCTCGTCGAGGACAATCAGCGACGGCGGGATCTGGCCATGACCGACGTGCTCAAGAATCTTCTTGAGCAGCGCGATCGTCTCGTCCGTGGAGAATGAGCGAGTGTCCGGTGGGAACTGGTTGCGCAACGCGGCGCGTACGTCCCGAGCCGACGACGCGAACGCGGGGTCGACCGCGAGGATCGCGTCCGCGAGCCGCGTGCTGAGGTTGTACTCGCCCAACTCCTCGACGAGGTCGCCTCCGTTCGCCGTAACGTGGTCGCTAACGGCATCGAGGTGACCGTTGCCCGCGAGCCACAGCGCGACTTGGGCGGGCGCGACGCGCGTAGGCAGCCCTGCGGCCCCGAGGACGACGGAGAGGAACACCGAGTTGAGGGTGTCGCCGCTGCGATCGAGTGCGCCCGCTGCTGCCCACGGTGCGGCACCGTCGCGTCGGCCGAGTGTTGTCAGCTCCGTCAACTGGTCCTGGATGCCCTGGGGGATGTTCGTCAGACCGCGCGCGGTCGCGCCGTTCGGGAATTTCGTGTCCGCCCACAGATGCTGGAGTACACGGACGAGGTGGGACTTACCACTGCCGTAGAAGCCCGATACCCACACGGCAGGCTGGGTCGTGCGATTCCGATGCCCGGTGTAGGAGTCGAGGATGCGCTGGAGTCCGTGCTCGTACTCGCCCTCGCATACGAAGCTCTCCAGCTCGTACTTCAGGACATCCCACTGGTTGGAGTCCTCGGGCCGGTCGACGTTGGTGACACCATCGTTCGGAATCTCAAAGCTTAGCGGAGGCCGGATGAACAGGTCGTTGTTGGTCGTCACGCGATGTCCTTCTGCGGATCGATGACGCGCGCACGGTAGTTGAACCCGTCGCGCGCGTCGAGCAAGCGGAATGAATGAGTCTCCGGGTCGTGAAGCCCGGGGAAGAAGACGAGTAGGCGGCCAGTCACGGCGGAATCGATGGACTTGATCACGCTCGATGCCCGCAGGAACGGGAAGATCGCGCCAATGCCGACAAGGGCCACGACGGCATTCTCAGGTGCTCCTTCGAGAGCCCCTCGGATGCGCGCGACCAGTGTCTTCTCAAACTGGTCCAGGATCGACTGAGTGAGGTCGCTCGGTTCCTCATAGAAGGCCTGCGCGTGTCGGTGAGCGGACAGCCAGCGCCCGAAGTCGTCGGTGACGTCGAGAACGACCCACACGCGACCCGCCTGAGTGGTCGCCAACTCGATGCTCGGCAGAGCGTGCCGCATCTTGCGTTCCAGGTCAGGCGGGTAGACGAGCATCCAGACGCGCTCACCACCCGAGATGTTGTCCTTCCATGCCAGGGACAACTCGGCCTTATAAGCGTCGACGAGATCGGAGACGCGGCTCATGCGCGACCTCCGAAGGCAGGGAACGCTACGTCCACGACATTGCCCGCCACGAGCAGGTCGATGAGTCCCTGCGTGTGCGCGTCGCGCAACGCCTCCAAGGAGCGCCCAGGGGCGAGGCCGAGGATCTGCGACCACGGATTGTCAAGTACGCCGAGGCCTCGCCCGCCGGCGAGGTGCCCCAGGTACGCCGCATACGCGATGGCCGCCGGCTGTGCTTCAACGTCGATGCGCACTTTCTTGGCCCGACCCGCGAGATGACCGGTCTGGGTCCAACAGGCTCCGGTATTGCGGCCGGTCTTACCGAGTGTCGACTCCGACATCTCGTTGCCGAACTGCGCGGCGACCGCGGCGGTGAGGTCCGCCGATGTCACGCCCGAACCCGCAGGCAAGTCCGCGATCGCAGTAAACGACGCGCGAAGAACCTCATCGCGGATGACCGCCAACAGTCCCGCAAGGAGTGGGCGTGATGATGGGTCGATGTCCCAGAAATACCGCAAGGCCGTGAACTCCGCTCGCCCCGGGTCAAGGAAGTACAGCTCACGCAGATGACGGAACGAACGCTGCCGCCCGGCCAGAGTTGGCCGCCCGAGGACGTTGCCTTCGACCACTGCTTGCCGATACTGCTCGGCAGGCGCGTCGGACGGCACCTCACGGAGAAGCTCCACCAGATGGGGAACGCCAATCGTATGACTGGCGGTCGTCCGCAACGTGCCAAGCGTAAAGTCGCTCTCAGCGACACGAGACCTCGTCATTTCTCGGTTGTCCTCCTTCCCGACACGCACATCGCGTCACCTGTCCGGAGCGAGGCGTTACGAATCTGGCGCACGACGGACTTCATCGCGGGTCCCATCTCAGCAGGAACCTCTGACATTCGAGCCTTCACGGGGTGTCGTCTCCTGTCGCTCCGCCTCGGCGCACCCAGTCGTCGATCTCGCTGGCTTGGAACTTCCAGAGGCGACCGACCTTGTGGGCGGGCATGGCCTTCTCGGCGATCCAGGTGTAGACGGTGTCTTTGGTGACCCCGAGGTGGGCGGCGATGTCGTCTGCGGATAGCCACGGCTCGGTCACAGAGATCCTCCCTTGCGGCCCTGAGTGGGCAGTCATATCAATGCTATCGTGGGCAACCCGATATGAGTAGGGTCTCTCTGGGTGTAAGCAAGTGTGGCTTGGTGAATACCGGTTTCAGTCAGCAAGATGTTCTGAGAGCTATGCAGCGAAAGGCGTTTTCCAGTGCTCCGGATAACCCTAAGAGTTTCATAGCAGGGATAGAACGGTTAGATTGCATGGGGAACTCGGCTGACTCGGCAATGAGTGGGTTTAAGGTCACCAAGAGAAGTTGAGGCGTTAGGTTGACGGCGAAAGACAACGCATTCGAGGTCGGTCAGTCACGGATCGGCTTGATGATCGATGGGCTGAAGGAAACACCTCGCGTCGCCGTCAAGCTTGAAAGACACGAAGATGGCATTGAGCTGACGGTTCCGTTTCTTGATGGGCCTGATGACCCATATTCGTACTGGTTTTCCTCAGGGATTATGTTCGGTGACGACCCCAATCGAACGAAACGCCGGTACGAACCGCCGGCCTCATTGAGTTACTACGATGCGGCCGGCAAAGTCGGCCTTGTCGGAAGCCGCATGTCTGGGGCAAGGCGTGTGATGGGTGGCATGGGCATTGGTGAAGGGCGCCTGCGCTTTGACTACACGGTTCTCGGCGCGATGTCGGGGCCCGCCTTTGAACGCATCAATGGGCTTCGCTCAGAGATTGAAGGTCTGGGGACATGGGTTGGCTTGCGGTCGCTCAGGGCCGAACGCACGGTTGAGGATGGGCGAGTTAAGGCAGTTGATTTCAAGCTAGAGTCGCCACCGAACATTCGCGTTAGTCGACGAATGAACGCCGAGTTTCGAGCCAATTGGCGTTATGGACAGGGAGTCGCACCTGACGAGACAACGATCAGCGAGCGTCTGCAAATCCAAACCGAGGTAAAGCGCCCGGTTGACTGGGATTCACATTTGAAGATCCACTTTTCTATACGCAATCTACTTCGCGTAGTTGCATGGAGACCTCTAAAATTTGCAAGCCATGAAGCCATGAGCGCCGTTGACGGCATTCGAACGATGGACGGCAAAAAACATGGCGATGTATGGCTTGATGGGCTGACGCGGCGTACCGACCTACTGGAGGGTGCGCCCACAAAACTGCGGCTCAACGATTTCCTATTCGGTTTCTCAGATGTCGGCGCAAGAGGGGTCGGACGCTGGCTTCGACTTGTCGAAAGGTTCGAGCGAGGTCTCTCGCCGTTGATCGGACTGCTCGATTTGGAGGGCGCTTCCATTGAAGCGTATATCGCGCAAGTAGGTATTGGATTCGAGATGTTGGGGCACGATCTACTGGAAGAGGCAGGTGCGAGCAAGACTCAGATCGCTAAGAAGTCTTACGCTGATCTCGTGACTGTTGTAGCAGATAGTGTCTCTGCGGTGCTGCCCTTCCCCGGCAAAGACTTTTCGGAACGTCTACGGCGAACGTACGTCGGTACAAAGCACGCCAATAGAGTCCGGCCGGATTTGGATGACGCACTTGTTGCTTACCTCCAAGCGATTCAGGTAGTAAGAGCATGGGTGGGCGTCCGTCTCGGTGTCCAGGAAGAACGGCTGCGCCAGGCGTTAGCCAATGATTCTCGGTCGCGTCGAATAACAGAGCTTCTGGACTAATGTCTTCTTGGCCGCGCTGAAACGGCAAAAGTTTCCGAGCAGTAAGAGGGATATAGCGAACGTGCCTCCAGCCACCGGAAACCCATCTCAATCGCCCACCAAGCACCGCCACCAACCGGCTACACTCGGAGGAGGCGAAACGTCTACTTCCCAGTCGAAACTAGGGAACCCGGGACAATCCAAGATTTTCGGAAAAACCCGCTCTGATCAGGGATTTTCCAAGGGGTCGCAGGTTCAAATCCTGTCAGCCCGACCAACGTTTCCCTCCAGGGAAGCAGTTAGGCCTCGGAACCGTAAACGGTTCCGGGGCCTTTTTTGCTATCCCGGGAAATTTCGCCTTAGGTTTGCAAGCCCGCGGTTCTGATGGAATCTACTCGGCGCCCTGGGAAGCCTCAGCACGACGCGCGAGGTAGATCCCCGTGCGGCTGTCCTTGCGAGTCGCCAGCTCGGAGGGAGTTCCCGTGGCCACCACGGATCCTCCGGCTGAACCAGCACCCGGACCCATGTCGACGATCCAGTCGACGACGCTGAGGGTTCTCAGATCGTGGTCGGCGATGACCACGGTGTTGCCCGCATCCGCTAGCAATTGAAGTTGAGCGATCAGGAGATCGGCATCAGCGGGATGAAGCCCGGTCGTTGGCTCATCCAGGATGTAGAGGCTGTGACCGCGCGAGGAGCGGTGTAGCTCCGAGACGAGTTTGATTCGCTGGGCCTCGCCGCCAGAAAGAGTGGGTGCGCTCTGACCCAAACTGACATAGCCAAGGCCGATGTTCTGCAGCAGCGTGAGGATAGCGGATGCCTTAGGCACGTCACTGAGGAAGTCAGCTGCCTCGTCTACGGTCATGGCGAGCACATCCGCGATCGTATGGTCGCGGTAGGTCACTTCAAGGGTTTCGGGGTTGTACCGCTTGCCGTGGCAATCAGGACACGGAGCGGTCTCCGTGGGCATGAACAGCAACTCGATGCTGACCTCGCCGTCGCCGAGACAAGTGGGGCAGCGGCCCTCTGGCTGGTTGAAGGAAAAGCGACCCGCGCCGAAGCCACGCTTCTTGGCCCCGGGCTGCGCAGCGAAAAGCTTGCGGACGCCGTCGAACAGTCCGGTGTAGGTGGCCAGGGTCGAGCGGGAAGTGCGCCCGATGGGACGCTGGTCGACCATAATGATGCGGTCGAAGGCGTCCAAGCCGGACGTGGACTCGGCCTCGATCTGTTCGCTGCCCAGGTCCCAGACGGGAGCGCCGTTGACGAGCTGTTCGGCGACCTCAACAGAGTCAGGATTGCGTTCCTCGTCCGCCTGGACGTCCCCGGTGTCGAGTCGCGATCTGACCTCATTGGCGAGCGCCGTGAGGACAGTGGTCTTGCCCGATCCGGAAACGCCACTGATCGCAGTGAACGCGCCGAGTGGCAACCGGATGTCAGCCCCGGAGAGATTGTGCCCCGTGACGCCTTGCAGCTCGATCCAATCGGTGAGCTCGCGCGAGGTTTTCGGTCCCGGTGGCTGCGGGGCCGAGGGCCCGAGGTAACGTGCGGTGGCGGACTCTTCCACATCGGCGAGACCGTCCGAGGGCCCGTTGTAGAGCACCCGCCCGCCGTAGCGGCCCGCACCCGGACCGAGATCCACGATCCAGTCGGCCGTGCGGATGATTTGAGCATTGTGCTCAACGACGAAGACCGTGTTGCCGTCGTCCTTGAGCCGCTTCAGCGCGCCGAGGAGCAGTTCGAGGTCGGAGGGATGGAGCCCCGCTGAGGGCTCGTCGAGCACGTACAAGACCCCGAACAGTCCGCTGCGCAACTGGGTAGCCAGGTGCAGTCGCTTGAGCTCACCGCTGGAGAGCGTCGACGTGGGGCGAGCGGTTTCGAGGTAGCCCAGTCCAATATCGATCATGGTCGCGATGTGGTCCTGAAGGACGTCGATAAGTGCTTGGGCAGCCTGGTTGCGTTCGACGGAGAGCTCGTCGGTGTCCGGGTGGGTACGGGCGTCTTCGAGGAAGGAGGAAAGATCGGCAAGGGGGAGGCGAGCGGCGTCGGCGATATCCATGCCTGCGATCGTGACCGCCAGAGCTTCAGGATTGAGGCGCTTGCCGTGGCAGGTGGGGCAGAGCTGGTCGGTCATGAACGACGCCGCCTTGGTGCGCATCCGGGCCGACGGCGAATCCGCGAAGGTGTGCTCGACCCACCGCTTGGGGCTCATGTAGGTGCCGTTGTAGCGATCGCCGATGCGAACGGTGGGTTGCTCATCGGTAGTGAGGACCCACTCGCGAGTATCGGTGGGCAACGATTCGAACGGCACGTTGATGTCGACGCCGAGCACACTGAGGATGCGCCGATTGTTCTTGCCACCGAAGGCGCCCGGCCAGGCGACGATCGCGCCGTCGTCAATGCTCAGCGAGGGGTCTCCGACGAGTTTGTTCTGGTCGACCAGCAAGAGACGCCCCATGCCCGAGCACACTCGGCAGGCACCCACGGCGGTATTGGGGGAGAAGCTGTCGGAATCCAGGGGAGCGGCGTCGCGAGGGAAGGTGCCCGCGAGGTCCGCGGGACGGTAGCCCTCCGGGTAGGTGCCCGACCGCGAGAACAGCATACGCAGCACGTTTGAAATCCGGGACACGGTGCCGACCGACGAGCGGGTGCTGCCCGCATGTTGCTGGCGCAGGGCCACGGCCGGTGGGAGCCCGCTGATGAGCCGGACGTGCGGAGCGGATCCCTGATCGATGAGCCTGCGTGCGTAGGGCGAGACCGACTCGAGGTAGCGCTGGCGGGAGTGCGAGTAGATCGTGCCGAATGCGAGCGAGGATTTCCCCGATCCGGAGATTCCGGTGAA
Source organism: Kocuria atrinae (assembly GCF_039531425.1). Lineage (NCBI taxonomy): Bacteria > Bacillati > Actinomycetota > Actinomycetes > Micrococcales > Micrococcaceae > Kocuria > Kocuria atrinae. Next base: position 81,191 of record NZ_BAAAQA010000001.1, on the reverse strand, counting down.
CGCGACCACGGTGTCGCGGGGGATGTCGACATCGAGCGAATCCAGGTTATGTTCGCGGGCACCGCGTACGGCGATATGTCCGGGAACTACATCGCTCGATTCCAACTGTCCTCCTAGGGTTTCGTGTCTTCGGCCAACTCTCCGGGCAGAAGTGACACTAAGGTGTCCCTACTAAACTACGGGCTATGGGCTAAATAACCGAAGCAACCACATCCCCCCAGCAGAACACGGCGAAAGCCGACATCAAAGTACAACCCGCTGCGCTCTCAGACCTGGACCGAGCCGCGAAGGTTCTTGCGGATGCTTTTTCCAAGGATGCTTACGCGACCGGGCTATTGCCTTCCGGCGACGTGACGAGCCAGCTGTACAAGATTTTTAAGGTCCAGCTCAAGCACACCTTTAAGTACGGAGGGCACGTGTGGCTGGCGATCGACTCGTCAAACGGTGAATTGCTGGGCGTCTCCGAGTGGGGAGCACCGGGAACGAACCCGGGGTTCTTTTCGCAGGCTCCGGAATTGCCCGCCTACCTCAGTATCTTCCGCTCACGCATGCTGGACGCTGCCATCACCGATAAAAACGCGGACAAGCACCGCCCGCTCGTGCCCCACTGGTACCTGAAGGCCATTGGCACCACGGAACGTGCCCGAGGCCGCGGCGCTGGATCCGCGCTGATCCGGCACCGGCTGGCGGACGCGGATGCCACCGGGACACCCGCCTATCTCGAGTCCTCTTCCGAGACCAACATGTCGTACTACGAGAAGTTCGGGTTCGTGGAGCGCAGTCGCATTCCAAGTCGGGGCACCGTGGAGACGATTGGCATGTGGCGGCCTGCCCAGCGCTGAAAATCCGCGGCATACCGGCGCACAAGGTGTGTTCATTTACCGGGCCGTAACCCGCTCCCGATAAGATTGTTCTTATACCGAAGGGAGCAGTGATGAAGGCAGTTGTCGTCGAATCGTTCAAGAAATTCCCCGTTCTCAAAGAGGTGGAGAAGCCCACTCCGGGCCCGGGGGAGGTGCTCCTGAAGATCGCCGGCGCGGGTGCCTGCCACTCTGACGTTGCGATCTTCAACGACTTCGAATCTGATCCCAACGGTGGTCTCATGGAACCACCGTTCATCCTCGGTCACGAGAACTCCGGTTGGGTTGAGGAAGTCGGTCCTGGTGTCACCGGATTCACCAAGGGCGACGCCTACCTCTGTTACGGACCCATTGGCTGCGGCCACTGCCCGCCGTGCACGCGCGGTCAGGACACGTACTGCGAGAACCCGCAGGAAGTCGGCTTCATGGCCAACGGCATCGGCCGCGACGGCGGCATGGCCGAATACATGGTCGCGCCGGCACGCAACTTGGTCCCGCTCGGTGACGACGTCGATCCCGTCGCCGCCGCACCCCTCGCCGACGCGGGCCTCACCCCCTACCACGCCATCAAGCGTGCCCTCCCGTATCTCGACAAGGGCGGCAGCACCGCTCTGGTCATCGGCCTGGGCGGCCTGGGCCTAGTGGGCGTGCAGATCCTCAAGGCGCTCACCGGAGCCACGGTCATTGCAACCGATATGAAGCCCGAGGCCATGGCCGAGGCCGAGAAGTTCGGCGCCGTCACCGTTCCCGGTGGTGAGGGCCAGGCCGCCAAGATCCGCGAACTCACCGGTGGCCGCGGCGTCGACGCTGTGTTCGACTTCGTCGGCGCTGGCCCAACTATCGCGCTCGGTGCCGCGACCGTTGCGCAGCGCGGCTCACTGACGGTTGTGGGCATTGCCGGTGGCGAATTCGCGTGGAACTTCTTCGCCGTGCCCTACGAGGTGAACTTCTCGTCCACCTACTGGGGCACCATCGAGGAACTCCACGAGGTGGTCGCCATGTACCGTGCCGGCCAGATTGTCCCGGCGGTCGAGAAGTACACGCTCGACAACGCACTCGAGGCCTACGAGAAGCTGCGTGACGGCAAGCTGTCCGCGCGCGCCGTCGTCGCCCCGCACGCCTGATAGCTAGCAAAGAAAGGTCCGCGGTCGTTACTGATCGCGGCCTTTCTGCTCTCCAAAGTGTCGCCGACGACGCCGCGCCCACCCTCGTACGGGGGTGGCGCCTCTCGCCGCGGTTACGTAGCGTGGTGAAAAACAATAGAAAGGCGGCTTACCTCATGACCAGTAAGACGATCGAGACGTACCTGCAGGACCATCATGCTGGGTCTGCTGCAGGTGTGGACGCGTTCCGGCGGGTGGCGCAGGGGCATGGCGACCACGAGGTGCGTGCCAAGGTCACGCGTATGTCCTACGACATTGCTGAGGACCAGAGATCGCTCGAAAAGATCATGTCCGCATTCGACGTGAAGCCCAGCCAGCTCAAGGACATTCCTGCGCGCATTGCCGAAAAGGTGGCACGGTTCAAGCCCAACGAACGATTGGTTCAGCGGTCGCCACTGTCCGACATTGAAGAGCTGGAGGCACTCACCGCTGCGGTTCATGCCAAATCTTTGGGCTGGCGCATGCTCCTGGAGGTCGAGGATGACCGCCTGGACAAGACACTGCTCCAGAAATTGCTCGATCGGGCTCGGGATCAGGAGGACGAGCTGGAAAGTCTGCGATTGAAGCTGGCCCATCAGCTCACGCAGTCATAGTCGGTGGGCCGCAATCCCGCGGCACTTCTGTGTCGATCTGAACGCCAGAGACGAGCACGGGGCTCCGATTTGGTGCCCTCGGAATGCTCTCTTCAATAACCGTGTACCAATGAACGAATTCGTCGCAAAGCTCGGGGGACCGAGTGAATAGCAGTTCATTGGTACACGGTTTTTTCGGGGCGTGTCCGTCCCTCTAAACGTTTACTTGTGCACGCTTCGCGCTGGGAGCTGCTTTTCCAGGATTGCCTCTTCTCGGATTCAGGAACGGCGATCCTCGGCACCGCGCTCGGCCGACAATTCCTCTTCTTCCGCATCCGTTTCAGGGGTGGCCTGCGCCAGCTCATCGAACTCGAAGTGCTCCAGGGGAGTGCGAGTGATGTAGGTGGCGCGGGCGATCGCCATGGTGCCGACCGCGGATGAGGCCAGGTGCACAACCAAAATGAGCACCACCTTCACCACGTTCGGAATCGAGGGCTGGAGGGCTAGGGCGCCGACGACAATCAGCACGATGCCCACACCGCCCGCCGTTCCCACCGCCGAGACGCGCATGTAGGCGTCCGGGAAGCGCAGCACGCCCAGCGCCGCGGTCGCGAAAATCAGCGCGCCAATGATAATGGTGATGTTTCCGATAAGCGTCAACAGATCCATCAGCGCTTCCCCCTTGTCAGGGCTCGGGCCAGCGACAGGGCGCTCAGGAAGCCCACGAGTGCGGCGACCAGAACGATGTCGAACGTGTACTCATTGGCGACCCGCACCCCGAACAACGCGATGAGCCCCACGAAACCAAACAGCAGCAGATCACCGGCCACGGCGCGATCGGCCTCGGTTGGTCCCGTGAGGATGCGGTACGCGGACGCCAAACACGCGACGCCGATAATCAGAATTCCTACGTCCACGCCGATCATGAGGGCGCTCCTTCCCTGCGGATCCCGCGCAGCATCCGGGTTTCCATGTCCCGCAGTTCCTCACGGGTGGCATCCGCGCTACCCGAATACAGGCTGTGCACGTAGATCGTCAGCGGTCCGGTCTTGGCGGGAGACGAGCCGGCCACGTCCGCTTGCGACACCTTGGAATCCGCGTTCAGCCCCAGCGTGAGGGTGCCCGGGGTCAGGGTGATGAGAGCCGCGAGCAGCGTGATTTCGTAATCGTTGCGGCACTGACTGTCGAACGCCGTGATGCCCGGAGTGGAGTTCTGCCCGGGCGTCAGGTTGTCCTTCAGTACCGCGGCGCTGGAGGTCACCATTTCCTTGGAGAACCACAGGAAGAACGCAATACATCTGAATGGCCATGTCAACCAACTCATGAACCCATCACCGCCTGTACATATGCCGTGGTGTCGAGTAATCCTTCGGCCGCAGTCGCGGACAGGCCCAGCAGCAGCTCAGCACCCAGTCCTAGACCCAGCGTGATCGCTGCGGTGAACACGGCGGGTCCGGCCAACGCCCAACCGATTCGAGGCCGCTCGGCCACGGCAGTCGCCGACGACACTGGAGCCTGTTTCGTGGCGACTCCACCGGAAGGCGAGGGAGCAGCAGGAACCGCGGGAGCGTCGTCGTCGGAATTCGAGGCCTTCGAATCGCCCCAGAACACGCCGTTCCAGATCTTGAGCATCGAGAGCAACGTGATCAGGCTGACCAGGAGCATTACGACAACCGCTGCGATCTGCCCCGCCTCAACCGAGGCGAGGATCAGGGTGAACTTCGCGACGAAGCCTGAGAACGGCGGGAGGCCGGCCAGCGACAGCGCGGCGACGAAGAACGCTACCGCGATGATCGGCTCTCGCTTGGCCATCTTCGAGAGCTTCCCGATCTCACCGGTGCCGTAACGAACCTCGACCGCGCCGGTGGACAGGAACAGCGAGGCCTTCACGATCATGTGGTGCAGCAGGTAGAAGATGCCCGCGGTGAGACCGGCCAGGGTGAACAGCGCGACGCCCAGCAAGATGTAACCGATCTGGCTGATCATGTGGAATGCCAGGATGGAGCGGGTGGTTTTCTCACCGACCGCACCCAGCACGCCGATGACCATGGTCAGGCAGAACAGCGTCACGCCGATCCAGAGCCAGCGGGTATCGCCGTCGAAGAGCACGGCGTACATGCGGTAGATGCCGTAGATCGCGACCTTGGTGTGCAGCCCGGAGAACAGAGCCGTGATGGCGGGTGAGGTCGCAGGGTAGGCCGCGGCGAGCCAACCGTGGACCGGTACCACCGAGGCCTTGATTCCGAGGGCAAACAGACATACCGCGCCGGAGATTGCGACCGTGGGATCCGTGCTGGCCAGACCTGCCAGTTCAGCCATGTTCACGGTGCCTGCAGTGCCGTAAATGAAGCCCACGCCGATCAGGAACACGGTGGAGGTCAGCAGGTTCAGCGTCACGTAAAGGCGCGCGCCGGCCACTTGCTGCAACGTGCCCTTGTGACGGGCAGCCAGGACGAACAACCCGTAGGAGGGCAAGAGCATGACCTCGATGAACACGAATAGGTTGAACAGATCTGCGGTCAGCAGCGCGCCGTTCACACCGGCGGTGAGCACCAGCACGAGCGGCGCGAAGTACACGTTGGCCGCTCGTCCCGAGGCGATGGCGAACCACGAACACACAATGGTGAGCAGCCCGGTGACCACGAGCATGAGCGCGGTGAACATATCGGCCACGAACGGGATTGCAATGCCGAACGGCCACGAGCTGATGCCATGGGCGATGGCCCCGCCGGAACGGAACTCGAGCACGAGCGCCACGGCGGCACCCACCGCGACAATCATGGTGCCCAGCAGGCCCACCGCGTGAACCGCGCGACGGTTGCCCACAATGACCAGCAGCGCGGCCATCATGAGGGGAACCGCGACGAACAGGGGGAGGAGTGCGGCGCTCACTCTTGCACCTCCTGGGCGGTCGCGGCGGTGTCATCATCATCGTTGCCGGTCACCGCGAGCACCAGCATGACGATGGTGATGGAGAAGGCAATCACGATCGCGGTAAGCACGAATGCCTGCGGCAGCGGATCGGCAATGGTTGAAAGGTCATCGGGGGAGCCATACGGCAGGTCACGGCGGGAGGTCCCGCCTGCGGCCATGAGCACGACATTGCCCGCGTGCCCCAGCAGGATGAACCCCAGGATCACGCGCAGCATTTCGCGCTTCATCATCAAGTACACGGCCCCGAAGACGAGCAGGCCGGCGGTAATGGCAACGGTCATCGTGCGTTCACCTCGTCCGATTCATCGGGGTGGTTGGCATGGTCGTGGGAGTGTTCGCTCGCCGATGAGCCCGACGCCGCCGGGTCACCCTTGGTGCGCTTCTCATCGGTGGTGGGAGCATCCGACACGTCGGATTCATGCGTGGGAGCGCCCGGGTCACTACCGCCCACCAGCGGTTGGCCGCCGCGCTTGGGCGGGCGACCCAGCAGGTTGAACGACGCCAAGATCACGCCGATCACGGCAAGGTACACGCCCACGTCAAACACGAGCGCGGTGGTGGTCTGGTAGCCGAAGATCTCCGGGTGCAGCGGTCGCAGGAACGAGCCATCGAGATAGCCCAAGAACCCGGTTCCCACACCCACGGCCACTCCCAAACCGATGAGCAGGAGATACGGCATCTGTACTCGGGCCGAACGGTCCGTGGGCGCCGCGAGGTAGGCCAGGGCGAATCCGGAGCCACCCACCAGCGCGGCAATAAAGCCACCGCCGGGCTCATAGTGACCGCGCAGCAACAGGATCAAGGAACCCGCCACGATGATCGGCGCCAACAGTTTGGCGGCCACGCGCACGAACACAGTGTTGTCCCGCGCATCGATCAGCGGCGAGTGGTCCTGGATGTCCGCGGAGCGTTCCGGGCTGGGCTTGCGCGCTCGCAGTAGGGCGGCGATGGTGAGGCCGGCAACGCCCAGCACCGTGAGCTCGCCCAACGTATCCAGGGCACGGAAGTCGACCAGGATGGTGTTGACCAGGTTGGTGCCACCGGTTTCGTTATAGCCCTCGGTCAGGAAGTACTCGGAGGCGGGGGACATCTCTCGGCGCCCGGTCAGTGCCCACACGCCCAGGGTGGTGGCCAGGCCCGCGCCACCGGCGACCAGCAACGGAATCACGTGCTTGCGCGGGGGAGTCTTCTCGAACGTGGTGGGCAAACGGCGCAGCAACAGAACCATGACGCACACGGTCAGGATCTCCACGAGCAGCTGGGTGATAGCCACGTCCGTGGCGCCGAGCTGCAGGAACCACACGGTCATGCCGAAACCGACCACACCGGTCACCACGATCGCGGCAATCAACGTCTTTGCCTGCATCATGGCCACCACACCGCAGGCGATGAGCACCACGAGCACCCAGTCGAGCGGATCGCTGGGCTCGCCCACCACGGCGGGCAAGTCGTCGATGGTGACCACGGCAACGGCAGCAATCGCAATCAAGGCCACGGCCGGGATGCTCAGGTGACGGCGGGGAGCAATACTTCCGGTCCAGCCGCCGACGACGCCGCCGAAACGGATCGTCTGCTCCCTCGCCGTGTCCACGACGTTCAGTCCAGAGATCGGGAAATCGTAGGGTTCCATGGCGCGGTGCACCCGGCGGCGGGCAAGCACCATCATGGTTCCGATGGCAATCACGGTCAGGGAGACGAACAGCTCGGGCACCAAGCCGTGCCACAGCGCGAAGTGCGCTTCCACCTCCTCGCCCGCGGAAGCTGTCGTACCCACCGTGACGAGTTTGTCCAGCAGGAAGGGAGCGACGCCCAGTACCAGCCCGGCGCTCGCACCAAGGACGGGGGCACCCCAGAACGCGGGGGAGGCTTCGGGAACCACGTTGTCGGAATCCTGCGCCTTCTTGGCCCTGCCGCCAAAGGCTCCCAGGACCAGCCGCGCGGAGTACGCAAACGTGAAGATTGATGCCACGGCAGCTGCTGCGGTAACAACCCACGGGGCCCACGCCGGACCGGGCGCATCGAGGAACGCCTTGAGCATCGTTTCCTTGCTCACGAACCCGAGTAGCAGCGGGACCCCGGCCATGGATGCGGCGGCAAGACCCATGCCCGTCGCGGCAATGGGCATCCGCAATTTCATGTCCGCCAGCTCACGCATGTCCCTGGTGTGGGCGCTGTGATCGATGACACCGACGAACATGAACAGAGCGGACTTGAACAATGCGTGGGCGATCGTGTGAATGACTGCGGCCTTGAGTGCTTCGGGCGTGCCGATACCGATCATTGTGACCAGCAGTCCCAGTTGACTCATGGTCGAGTAGGCCAGCAGTTCCTTGAGGTCGTAACGTCGCAGGGCAGCGATCGCGCCGAACAACGCGGTGATCAGACCTGCCGTGACCAGCATGACGTTCCACACGGACACGTCCGCGAACACGGGAGAGAAACGCAGCAGCAAATAGATGCCGGCCTTCACCATGGCCGCAGCGTGAAGGTAGGCGGAGACCGGGGTGATGGCCACCATTGAGTCCGGCAGCCATGCCTGGAACGGGAACTGCGCGGACTTGGTGAATGCGGCCAGCGCGATCAGCACAGCCACCGTGGTGGTCAACGCACCGTTGGAGGACCACACGGGATTCACCAGGATCTCGCTCAATCGAGTGGTGCCCGTGGCAATGATCATCACGGTCACCGCGGCGAGCAGCAGCAGACCACCGGCCACCGTGACGAGCAGCGTGCGGATGGCTGGTTCACGTGCCCCCGCTCCGGAACGGGCGATCAGGAAGAACGAGCAGAGCGTGGTGGCTTCCCACGCGACGTAGAGCACGATCAGGTCGTCGGCGAGCACCAGTGCCAGCATGGCCGCGGCAAAACCCGTCATGAGCAGGTAAAACGTGCCGTGCTTTCCACCGGGCTCCAGATAGCGGGTGGAGTAGACCATGATCATCGCACCGATGACCAGCACCAGCAGAGTGAACACCAGGGCCAGGCCGTCCATGCGGAGGCCCAGGCCCACATCAACCGTGGGCATCCAGGGGACCCATTGTTCGACCACCGGCGAACCGGAGGTGTCAGTGGAGCCGGAACGAGCCGCGTCGGCGAAAGATGAAACGGCTAGCGCAGCTGCGCCGAGCAGAGGCAGCGCGAGAACCCAACCTGCATTGCGACCCAGAAACTTAGTGACCAGGGGCGAGACGAAGCAGGTGAGAAGCGCGATAACCAAACATGTGAGTAGCAAGAAACCACCTTGGTCCGGGCATCAGGAAATGGGCGGGCCAGAAGTTTCGCATCGTTCTCGCAAAGCGGGGGGACGAACTCAGGCCGGTGATGAGGCGTGCGCGTACGAGGGCGGAGCACCAGCCTGATTGGCACCCCAAGAAGAAACTTGTCCGTTGGTCCCCAACGAAATAGGAAGTGCCCAAAAGATCGGCTCGAAGGCCGAGGGCATGAATGAGCGCGTTGAGGACATCCCTCCGATCGTAACAGTCGTGTGGCTCACGCCGAGGGGTGTGTCATGACCCGCCGGAATACTTGACGTGTCCACAGTGTTCCCTTGGCATGACTGTTGAACTTGGCATTGACACTTTCGGAGACGTCACCTGGGACGCGCAAGAGAACCCTCTGTCGCACGCGCACGTGGTGCGCAACGTGGTCGAGGAAGGTGTGCTCGCCGATCAAGTGGGGCTGAACTTCATCGGCCTGGGGGAGCACCACCGCGATGACTTCGCCGTGTCTTCTCCCGAGATGGTGTTGGCCGCCATCGCTGCGCGCACCGAGAACATTCACCTCGGTTCTGCCGTGACCGTGCTCAGCTCCGATGATCCCGTGCGCGTGTACGAGCGCTTTGCCACGCTGGATGCCCTGTCCAACGGGCGCGCGGAAGTCATCCTGGGCCGCGGCTCCTTCACCGAGTCCTTCCCACTGTTCGGCTACGAGCTGGAGGACTACGAGGAGCTCTTCGAGGAAAAGCTGGCGCTGTTCACCAAGTTGCGCGCCGGGCAGCCGGTCTCGTGGGCAGGCAAGCACACCCAGAATTTGAACAACGTGACCCTGTACCCGCCGGTCGAGAACGGGTTGCTTACATCGTGGATCGCAGTGGGCGGCAGCCCCCAGTCCGTGGTGCGCGCCGCCCACTACGACATCCCGCTCATGCTGGCGATCATCGGCGGCCCGGTGGACGGCTTCGCCCCATTCGCCGACCTCTACCGCCGGGCGCTCGCCGAGTTCGGGAACACCGAGAGCAACCCCGTGGGCTACCACTCCTACGGATACGTCGCTGAGACCGACGAGCAGGCCATGGAGGAGTTCTTCAAGCCCTATGTGATTTCCACGCGCCGCATTGGTGCGGAACGCGGATGGCCCGCCCCCACCCGCGATTCTTTCGAGCACGAGGTCAAGCACGGCTCGATGGCGGTTGGTTCACCGGAAACCGTTGCCCGCAAAATCGCAGCTGGCATCAAGTCACTGGGCGCCTCCCGGTTCGACCTCAAGGTGAGCACAGGGCCGCTGTCCCACGAGAACATCATGAAGAGCATCGAGCTCTACGGCACCAAGGTCGCCCCGCTCGTGAAGGACATGCTGTCCGAATGAGCACGTTGGAGGTAGTGGTCATCGGTGCCGGGCAGGCGGGTCTGTCCGCTGCCTATCACCTGGTCAAGGCCGGCTTATGTCCGCACGAGGACTTCGTGGTGCTCGACGCCAACCCCGGTCCCGGCGGCGCATGGCGGCACCGGTTGCCCTCCCTCACGTTCGGCACCGCTCACGGGATCCACGATCTACCCGGTCTCCCGCTCGGCACCCCGGATCCGACCGAGCCGGCTTCGTCCGTGGTGGCCCGCTACTACGGGGAGTACGAGGCGCGTTTTTCGTTGCCGGTCATCCGCCCGGCTCGAGTTTCCTCCGTGGTGTCCGAAAGCGATGACGACGACGCCGCTCTGCTCGTTCACACGGATGCCAGCGCCTTCCGCACGCGGTACCTCATCAACGCGACCGGCACGTGGGATAAGCCCTTCTGGCCGTGGTATCCGGGACGCGCCGATTTTCGCGGGCGGCAGCTCCATACCCGGGATTTCTGGTCCGCGTCCGAGTTCACCGGTCAGCACGTAGTGGTTGTCGGTGGCGGTACGTCCGCCGTGCAGTTCTTGCTGCAGCTCAATGAAGCCGGCGCGACGACCACGTGGGTCACTCGCCGGGAACCCGTGTTCGAGCCGCGGTCGTTCGACTCTGAATGGGGTCGCGATGTGGAACGGCGTGTGCGTGAACGCACCAGCGCCGGATTGCCGCCCAAGAGTGTGGTGTCCGTGACCGGTTTGCCCTTGACCCCGCAGTACCAGCGGGGGATCGAGGACGGGATCCTGGTTTCCGCGGGACCGATGACATCGTTGACTCAGGACGGAGTTCAGCTGGCCGCCGGAGAAGAAGTGCATGCCGATGCTGTGCTGTGGGCCACCGGTTTCCGCGCCTCGATCGATCACCTGGGACCGCTGCACTTACGCGAGCACGGCGGCGGCATTCGCACGGAAGGCGTGCGGGTCGACGCCGACCCGCGCGTGTTCCTGGTGGGTTACGGCTCGTCGGCCTCCACGCTGGGAGCGACGCGTGCGGGCAGAACGGCAGCGCGCGGCGTCGTCCGCGCCCTCAAGGCTGCGAAGCAACGAGAACTCGTGCACTGATGAACGTTTTCCGGGAGGCACGTACCCCCAATAATTGCTGTACCAGTGGACGTTTCTAGTTCCACATACCGAGAAGGGCCATCCAGGCGCCGCCCGCCACGGTCCAGATCAGAATCAGGATGATGGACATGATGAACGCGACGCGCACCCACTCGCTGACCTTCACGTAACCGGAACCGTAGATCACGCCAGCGGGGCCGGACGAGTAGTGCATCAGCGTGCCGAACAGGTTGCCGATGAAGCCGAAGGCCAGCGCTGCGAACACCGGGGGTGCTCCGGCCGCGACTGCTGCGGCGAGGAACACGGCGTACATGGCCACGATCTGCGCGGTGTTGGATGCGAACAGGTAGTGGACGTAGAAGTACACGATCGCCAGAATTCCGAAGGCGAGTCCCCACGGCATGCCGCCGACCAGCCCGGAAACCACTGAGCCGATCCAATCGATCACACCCAGGTCGTTCAAGTGGCCCGCCATGCCCACGAGCACGGCGAAGAAGATGAGGGTGTTCCACGCGGAGCCGTTAGCGGCCATGTCCTTCCAGGTGAGTACACGGGTCAGGAGCATAATGGCAATGCCCACGAAGGCTGCGGTGGTGGCGTCGATGCCGATGCTCGAGCCGAAGATCCAGAGCACCAGCAGTAGGACGAATGTGAAGATCATGGTGATCTCACCGCGGGAGATCTTGCCCATGCTGGTGAGCTCACCTCGCGCCATGGCAGGGGCCTCGGGAGTTTTTGTGACCGTGGGACCGTAGATCTTGCTCATGGCCCACGGTACGACTGCCAAGCTCAACAGGCCGGGGACGATGGCGGCCAGTGCCCAGTTGCCCCATGTGACTTCGATACCCATATCGACGGCGGCTTGCTGTGCCACCGGGTTGCCAGCCATGGCAGTGACGAACATGGCGGATGTGACCACATTGACGTGGGAGGCCGTGAATGTCAGGTAGGAACCGAGTTTCCGGCGGGATTCTTCGGTTTCCGGAGTCGAGTTCTGGACCTCGGCGATAGACCGAATGATCGGGTAGACCACGCCGCCCGCGCGAGCGGTATTAGAAGGAGTCGCCGGCGCGAGGATCAGGTCGGTGGCGGCCATTCCGTAAGCAATTCCGATGGGGGATTTGCCGAGTTTGGACACGAACATGAGCGCGACGCGTCGTCCCAAACCCGTGAGCAGGAATCCGTCCGCGATGAAGAACGCCGCGACGATGAGTAGAACCGTGGAATTAGCGAAGCCGGCCAGAGCCTCGCCGTCTGGAACGCTCATCGTTCCGGTCACCATGGCCACCGCCAGCCCGATAAGCGTTAGCGACGGTGTGGGTAGCGGCTGCAGAATCAGCCCGATGATGGTGGCCACGAAAATGCCGAGCATGTGCATGCCGCGCGGATCGACGCCCTCGGGCGGGGGTATGAAGAAGATGACCGCACCGACCACCAGCATGACTCCGAATTTCCAGAGCATGGAAACGGTGTCCTTCGAACGACCTGTTGGCTGGGTGGCTTGGGCTGTTCCCACGGCGGGCTCCGAACGCATCGACACGGCTGTTACCACGATTCTACGCCTGGTCTGACCACACAGTGGGGCGTGCCGTCTTCTAGAAGTGCGGTGGCGGTTGTCGTTTCCCCTCGCCGCCCGAACGACATCCACCACGTGAGCCACGGGCTACACTGGCGACCCGCACCGTCTCACCAGGAGGTTCCGTACAGTTGCCCAGCTCCGCGCGCATTCCCGTTCTCATTCTGACCGGATACCTGGGCGCTGGGAAAACTACGGTCCTCAATCGGTTCCTCGCAGCAAGTGGCGCACGCATCGGCGTGATCATCAACGACTTTGGCGATGTGAACGTTGACGCAGCTCTAGTAGCTGGCCAGGTGGACGAACCCGTATCCGTGGCGGGCGGATGCCTGTGCTGCATTTCAGATCCCGAGCAGTTGGATGACGCCTTCAAGAAACTGACTCGTCCGGATCTCCGTCTGGACGCCATCGTCATCGAGGGTTCCGGGGTTGCCGAACCACCGGCGTTGCTACGGCTCGTCATGGACTCACGAGTCCCCAAGATCCGTTTCGGCGGACTGATCGAGGTCGTGGATGCTGCTCACATCCCGCAGGCAGAAGCCGCCGGGTGGGATTTGGAGCAGCACGTGCGCGCTGCCGCCGTCGTCCTGTTGACCAAGACCGATCTCGTAACGGATCCCGGCGCTAGAAATTCTCTCGAGGCGCGAATTCAGCGGGCGAACCCCCACGCCATGATCATTGAGGCGCCCCACGGAAATTTCGACCCCGCGCTGTTCGTGGATGCCAGCGACGATGATGAACTTGAGTTCGGTCAGTTGGCTCTATGGAACCCGGGCGAAACGCTGGGGGAATCCCAAGCCGACCACGATCATGCGCGTCACCACCACGTCCATCATCAGTCCGTGACGGTGGAACACGAGGGCCCGGTCGATCCCGTGGCGCTCTCGGAATTCGCGCTTGACCCTCCGGAGACCGTCTACCGGGTCAAGGCCATCGTGGACGTGGTGACCGCCTCAGGCGCGCGACGATTCGCGGTCCATTCGGTGGCCGGGTATGTCACGGTGGACGCAATGGCCCGCGCTCAGGAGGAACCGGCAGCGTCATCGCTCGTGGCAATCGGCCTAGAACTGGACCACGCGGATCTGCAGGCAAGACTTGAGGCTTTCTGTCTTCCGTCAACGACACCGCCCGCCTCAGCTTCGCAACTGCGCCGCCTCACGCGGTTCCGCACCTGAGGCACGCAATGCAATCCGGTGTCATCTCCGGCCGTTGTCGCAAGTAGGTGCGAGGCACGCAGACAAGTTACACCCTCTGTGCCCTAAACTAAGCGGCATGAGTAACATTCCCGCGGAACTCGCATACACCTCAGAGCACGAATGGGTTAAGGATCTCAAGGACGACAACACCTACCGGGTGGGCATCACTGATCACGCCCAGGACGAACTGGGTGAAGTGGTCTTCGTGGACTTGCCCCAGGCAGGGGATCAAGTTTCCGCAGGCTCTGTTGTGGGCGAGATCGAATCCACCAAATCCGTGAGTGACCTTTTCGCGCCGGTTTCCGGCGAGATCACCGAGGTCAACCCCGAGCTCGAGGACAACCCCGGTGCTGTGAACGCTTCCCCCTACGAGGACGGCTGGCTCTTCACGATCCGTGCTGATTCTCCGGAGGCGACCAAGGACCTCTTGGACGCTGACCAGTATCAGCAGCAGCTGGACTGACCCGCATACTCCACACCCAGGAGAAAGATACTTATGTCAAAGCAGGACAACTCCGTACCCAACTCGGGGCCGGAAACCACATCCATTCAGATTGTTGCGGATGTCCTTTCCACTGCCGCTCGTCACAAGATGACCGAGAGCGAGCAGAACGCCGTCGCAGCGCTGCCCCCGGGCTCCGCGCTGCTACTCGAGACCAACGGTGGACTCACGGGCTCACGTTTCCTGTTGGACCGTGACGAGGTGATCGCCGGTCGTCACCCCGCATGCTCGATCTTCCTGGATGACGTCACGGTGTCCCGTAGGCACGCGGGTTTCCTGCGTCGCTCGAACTCATACGAACTGGTTGACCAGTCCTCGCTCAACGGCACCTACGTGAACGGTGACCGGGTGGACTCTAAAAACTTGGAGAACGGGGACGAGGTTCAGATCGGTAAGTTCCGGTTCACCTTCTACCACTCCGTACAAAAGGACTCCTGACTCTCCTCATGCCTGAATCCGGTCACTCGCATTCCTCGCTGGTGGGTATCGGGGCACTACTGCGGCAATTACAGCCTGAGTTCCCCGGCTTATCCGCCTCCAAGATCCGTTTCCTGGAGGACCAAGGGCTGGTACATCCGCACCGCACGCCCTCGGGGTACCGCAAGTACTCGGAAGAAGACATTGAGCGATTGGCCACGGTTCTGCGCCTTCAGCAAGAGCGCTACCTCCCGCTGAGGGTCATTCGTGATCGCCTGGATCGTGGCGAGGATCCGGGAGCGGACGCCGAACCGCAGGAACCTCGCCAGGGGGAGCGAGCGACGTCGTCCGTCTCACCCAACGAATCGCAGGACCCCCAGCAAGCAATGGCCAGCCCGGTTCGTGTGTCCGGGAGGCGCTACACGCTGCGCGAGGTGGCTGCCCGCACGGGAGCTGAGACCACGCTGTTGCGGGAGCTGATGAATAACGGGTGGCTCGTGGAACGCTCGGGGTACTTCGACGACTTTGCGCTCACCGTTGCGGCGACCGCCAAGCGACTGAGCGCGTACGGGATCGAACCGAGGCACCTCAGGGCATTGCGCGGGGCTTCAGAGCGCATGATCGGACTGGTGGAGGGCACCATTGCCCCGCTCATCAGCCGGCGCGACCCGGTTTCTCGCGAGAAGGCGCCACAGAGGGCTCGAGAAATTGCGTCGCTATGTCTGACGATGACCACGGCTCTCGTGAACTCGCAGCTCAAAGACACCCTCCGTCCATTCGAACAGGAGCGATAGTTGGCTTCCCCGGACGTACCCATGGAAGTAGCGGGAGTGCGCATGGACGTACCCACCGGACAACCAGTGGTGGTGTTGCGTGAACTCAGTGGTGCCCGGCACTTGCCCATCTGGGTGGGCACCAACGAGGCAACCTCCATCGTGTTCGCGATGCAGGGCATCAAGCCGCCCCGGCCACTCACACACGACCTGTTGATCTCCGTAGTGGACGCGCTGGGCCACCACATCTCCCGGGTGGTCATCCACACCGTGGAGGACACGGTGTTCCACGCCGCTATCGAATTCGACAATGGGACCGTGGTGGATGCTCGCGCTTCGGACGCCCTCGCAGTGGCCGTACGGACCAAGTCCCAGATCGTGTGTGCGCAATCCGTACTGGAGGATTCAGGGCTGGTGCTCAGCGCGGACGGAGAACTGCGCGAACAGCCCGCCCCGGACCAGGCTGAAGCGGACGCTCAGGTACGTGAGTTCCGTGACTTTTTGGATCACGTGGACCCGGACGACTTCCAGACTTGACCAGGATTTCAGCAAGCAAGCTGACCCTGCGACACGTTGGGACCCCGCGCGAATGTCTTTGACCCACCGCACCCCGAGGTCTACCGTCTAATCATCACCGAGAACTCTCTTTTGGTGACACAGCCATGAACTACCCCCGCCTATTCAGAGGAGGATATGTGAGCCACGGAGACCTGCCGCTGGATGCAGCAGATCCGCTCCAGTCTTCTCTGACGGGCGGTACACAGGGGATGCTTTTCGACGAGGACCTGGTCAGCTTTGACGAGACCGTCGGATTCCGCGGACCCACGGCATGTAAAGCCGCTGGCATCACGTACCGGCAGCTCGATTACTGGGCCCGCACCAGTCTGGTCGAACCCACCGTGCGCGGCGCCAAGGGTTCTGGTTCGCAGCGTTTGTACTCCTTCAGGGACATCTTGGTCCTCAAGGTCGTGAAGCGCCTCCTCGACACCGGGGTCTCGCTCCAGCAAATCCGTTCCGCAGTGGGCGCACTGCGCTTGCGCGGCGTCGAGGACCTCACGCAACTGACCTTGATGTCGGACGGTGCCAGTGTCTACGAATGCACCTCTCCCCATGAAGTCATTGACCTTGTCCAGGGCGGCCAAGGCGTATTCGGTATTGCGGTTGGCCGTGTTTGGCGTGAAATCGAGGGTGCCCTGGCCTCCATGCCCTCCGAGCACACTGCCGTGGCCGCCGATGCCGCTGCTGAGGAATTTCCCGAGGACGAGCTGTCGGCTCGCCGAGCGCGTCGTCGCAAGAAGAACGCGGGCTGATCACCGCAGACATATTTTGGCTGAAAAGGCGGCTACGAA
>NZ_BAAAQA010000001.1:57856-64149 GCF_039531425.1 Kocuria atrinae | reverse complement strand
AGCCGCCTTTTCGTCTGGGCGCTTGCCCCGCCGAGAACGCGGTGCCGGGTTACGTGAGCAAGCCGTTGAGGATCGTACTGAAACGCGCCGCCAGGTCCGTTGCCTGTTCACCTGGCCACTTGTGCACGGGCCACGCAGCCCCCTGAATCTGCTGCATCACCGGAGCATCCGGGATCGTCGGCTGCACCACCAGGTCCCCGAACAACTCATGGAGTTCGGCAATGCGGTGAGAGTGTTCGGAGAAATCTTCGCGCGCTCGATTGATGATCACGCCGGCTGCGGGCACGGCCCAGAGCTTGGACACATCGAATTGAGCGATGGCAGTCATGGTGCGCTTGGTGCCCGCCACGGAGAACAGTGACGGTTCGGCCACCGAGAGAACTTTGTGGGAGGCGGCCCACGCCATGCGGGTGAGTGCAGTGAGGCTGGGCGGGCAGTCGATGAGCACCAGCTCGTATTTGTCCACGCCCTGGAGGATGGTCTCCAGTCGTTTCAGGTCCTTCACCTTGAAAGTGGAGCGATCCAGATGTGAGGAGGAGGCGGAGCCGGGGGCCACGTCGAGGACAGGTCGGACGGGGGAGTTCTGCGGAGTGGTGGCCTGCTCCGTGCCCTCGGTGGTTGCTCCGGAAGACTTATTGGAGTGATCGCGGCCGGGAGCGCCGCTGGTGGGGGTATCGGCGTTGGTTACGACGGAGGCGCTGCCGACAGAAGCGCCGCCGGTGGGGGCGTCGTCGCCGACAGGGCCGTGGCCGGAATCCGACGCCTGCGCCGTTGAGGCAATGGCCGGGGTGGAGGTCTCCGGCGTGATCGGGTGTTTTGTCCACGACGAAGGAACTGTGATTTTGGACACTGCCCCCTTCTTGGGTTTACGCAGGATCGAGCCGATGTCTTGGGAGGGCTGAGCACGGACACCCAGGGCTGTCGAGGCGTCCGCGTGTGGATCCAAGTCGATCACCAAGGTGGGGATACCGGCTTCCAGGGCAGCCGAAGCTAGCCCCAGTGTTACCGATGATTTACCGACTCCGCCCTTAAGGCTGCTGATGCTGACGATCTGCACTATGACCTCTCCCCGTACGGTGTCCCAGCCACCGGGACACAACCCTGTCCATGCTAACGGCTGGACTCATAGTCTTTGCGTCACAGATTAACGAGTTCCACTACACAGTGTGGTCAGTCCACAAGTATGATGTAGGTCTCACGTATGCTGAGACAGCTAGTTCGCTATCTAACGCAGCGCCCTTTGAGGCCCACTGGCCCGGGGGTGCGGAACGGCAGTACATGTTCTCCAAAATCCTGGTGGCCAACCGCGGCGAAATCGCTATCCGTGCATTTCGTGCCGCGTATGAACTCGGCGCGTCAACCGTGGCCGTGTTTCCTCACGAAGACCGCAACTCCATTCACCGTCAGAAGTCTGACGAGGCGTACCCCATTGGCCAAGAGGGCCACCCGGTGCGTGCCTACTTGGACGTTGACGAGATCGTTCGCGTTGCCAAAGAATCCGGCGCTGACGCCATTTACCCCGGTTACGGTTTCCTGTCCGAGAACCCCGATCTTGCCCGCGCCGCCGATGCCGCGGGCATTAAGTTTGTCGGGCCCAAGGCGGAGATCCTGGAGCTCGCGGGCAACAAAGTAGAAGCACTGCGTGCAGCAAAGCGCGCCGGAATTCCCACGCTGGAGTCGACCGAACCTTCGGCGGACAGGGACGCACTGATCGAGGAAGCCGAGAAGATCGGCTACCCGCTGTTCGTGAAGGCCGTTGCCGGCGGTGGCGGACGCGGCATGCGTCGCGTGGAGTCCTCCAAGGATCTGCCCGGTGCCCTGGATGCCGCCATGCGCGAGGCGGATACTGCTTTTGGTGACCCCACCGTTTTCATCGAGCAGGCCGTGCTGCGCCCCCGGCACATCGAAGTACAGATCCTCGCGGACAACCAGGGCAATGTGGTGCACCTGTTCGAACGCGACTGCTCGCTGCAGCGCCGGCACCAGAAGGTCGTGGAGATCGCCCCGGCGCCCAACCTGGACGATGACATCCGCCAGGCCCTGCACCGTGACGCCGTGAAGTTCGCCAAGGAGCTCGGCTACGTCAACGCCGGCACCGTGGAGTTCCTGGTGGACACCGCCGGGGAGCGTGCCGGTCAGCACGTGTTCATCGAGATGAACCCGCGCATCCAGGTGGAGCACACCGTGACCGAGGAAGTCACGGACATCGACCTGGTGCAGTCGCAGTTGCGCATTGCCGCAGGGGAGACGCTCGAGGACCTGGGGATCAGCCAGGACACCCTGCGCGTGCGCGGTGCCGCCCTGCAGTGCCGTATCACCACCGAGGACCCGGCCAATGACTTCCGCCCTGATGTCGGTAAGGTCTCTGCCTACCGTTCCGCCGGCGGTGCAGGTGTTCGTCTGGACGGTGGCACGCTCTATGCCGGTGCCGAGATCTCGCCGCACTTCGACTCGATGCTGGTCAAGCTCACGTGCCGCGGTATCGATTACACGACCGCCGTCCACCGCGCGCGCCGTGCTCTTGCGGAGTTCCGTATCCGCGGCATCGCGACCAACATCCAGTTCCTGCAGTCCGTGCTGGACGACCCGGACTTTATCGCGGGTGACGTGGCCACGGACTTCATCGAGAACCACCCGGAGTTGCTGAAGGGCAAGATTTCGGCGGACCGTGCGACCCGCGCCTTGACCTACCTGGCAGAGGTCACGGTCAACAAGCCCAACGGGGATCGCGTGGACGGAATCGACCCGCGCACCAAGCTCCCGCACTACCCGGGTGACAAGTCCGATGAGCCTTACCGCAGCCCGTTTGACGGCCCCTCGACCCACGAGCCGCCCGTCGGCTGGCGTCAAGTGCTCCAGGAGAAGGGCCCGGAGGGCTTCGCCGAAGAACTGCGGAATTACAAGCCGCTGGCGGTCACGTCCACGACCTTCCGCGACGCTCACCAGTCGCTGTTGGCCACGCGCGTGCGTACTCGTGACCTTCTCGCTGCCGCCCCGGCCTACGCTCACACGCTGCCGGGCTTGCTGTCGGTCGAGGCCTGGGGCGGTGCCACGTACGACGTCGCTCTGCGCTTCTTGGGCGAGGACCCCTGGGATCGCCTGCGCCGCCTGCGCGAGGCCATGCCCAACATTCCCATCCAGATGCTGCTGCGTGGTCGGAACACGGTGGGATACACGCCGTACCCCACCGAGGTGACCAACGCGTTCGTGGCCGAGGCCGCCGAGACGGGTGTGGACATCTTCCGCATCTTCGACGCGCTCAACGACGTGGAGCAGATGCGCCCCGCGATCGAGGCCGTGCGCGAAACCGGAACCGCCGTGGCAGAGGTTGCGCTGTGCTACACGGGCAATCTGTTGGATCCGAGTGAAGAGGTGTACACCCTCGACTACTACTTGGACCTAGCGCAGAAGTGTGTGGACGCCGGCGCACACATCCTGGCGATCAAGGACATGGCCGGGCTGTTGCGCCCGGAGGCCGCCCGCAAGCTGGTCACCGCGCTGCGTGAGCGCTTCGACCTGCCGCTGCACCTGCACACCCACGACACCGCCGGAGGCCAGTTGGCCACGTTGATGGCGGCTTCGGAAGCAGGTGTCGACGCCGTGGACGTCGCCTCCGCATCGATGTCCGGCACGACGTCGCAGGTCTCGGCTTCCGCACTGGTCGCCGCGCTCGAGAACACCGAGCGTGATACCAACCTGGGCCTGGACGCCGTGAGTGGCTTGGAGCCCTACTGGGAGGTCGTGCGCGGGATCTACAAGCCTTTCGAGTCGGGGCTGAACAGCCCCACGGGTCGCGTGTACCGTCACGAGATCCCGGGTGGTCAGCTTTCGAACCTGCGCCAGCAGGCCATTGCGCTGGGCCTGGGGGAGAAGTTCGAGGCCATCGAGGACATGTACTACGCCGCGGACAAGATGCTGGGCCACCTGGTCAAGGTGACACCGTCCTCCAAGGTGGTCGGTGACCTGGCCCTGCAGCTCGTGGGCATGGACGTGGACCCGGCCGAGTTCGAGGAGAACCCCAACAAGTTCGACATCCCGGACTCCGTGATCAACTTCCTGGCGGGTGAACTCGGCACCCCGCCCGCGGGCTGGCCCGAGCCGTTCCGTTCCAAGGCGCTTGGGGGTCGCAACGTGACCCTGGGCGACAAGGACCTGAGCCAGAAGGACAAGGAGGGTCTCGGGCAGCCCGGTGAGGAGCGTCGTGCGACCCTGAACCGATTGCTGTTCGCTGCTCCCACCAAGGAGTTCGAGTCTTCCCAGACCAAGTACGGCGACCTGTCCGTGCTGCACACCCGCGACTTCCTCTACGGACTGCGCCAGGACTTCGAGCACGTGATTTCCCTGGGTAAGGGCGTGCGCTTGCTCGTGACCCTGCAGGCAATTTCCGAACCGGATGACAAGGGCATGCGCACTGTCATGGTCACCCTGAACGGTCAGTTGCGACTGCTCGAGATCCGCGACAATTCGGTCAAGACCGATTCCGTGGAGCTCGAGAAGGCGGATTCTTCCAACCCGGGTCACGTGGCCGCGCCGTTCGCCGGTGCCGTGACGGTCACCGTGGCCGAGGGCGACACTGTGGAACCGGGCCAAGCCGTGGCCACGATCGAGGCGATGAAGATGGAAGCCTCCATCACCACGCCCACCGGTGGCGCAGTGTCCAGGGTGGCTCTCAAGGACGTTGCTCAGGTGAGTGGCGGCGACTTGGTGTTGGTGATCGACCCCGCCTGATCGCTGATTTGCCAAGCTATCTAGGATGGGACTCATGCGCGAATTCGATCTCATCATTGTTGGCTCTGGCTCGGGTAACTCCATCCTCACGGAGGAGTACCAAGATCTGAACGTGGCCATCGTGGAACCGGGTACTTTTGGCGGTACGTGCCTCAACGTGGGGTGCATTCCCACCAAGATGTACGTGTACCCGGCCACGGTGGCCCGTGAGGCTCTTGATGCTTCCCGTCTCGGGCTGAACGCGTCCAGGGACTCCGTGGATTGGCAGTCCATGCGGGATCGGATCTTCAGCCGCATCGACGCCATCGCCAATGGGGGACTGACCTACCGTCAATCCCTGGACAACGTGACCGTGATCCAGGAGTACGTGCACTTCGTGGCGCCCAAGGTTCTGGAAACGGAATCGGGAGAGCAGATCACCGCACCTAAGATCGTTCTGGCCAACGGATCGCGCGTTCAGCTCCCGGATGTGCCCGGCATGGACCTGCCCGGCGTGCACACCTCGGACACGGTCATGCGGCTGGACGAACTACCGGAGTCGATCATCGTGGTGGGCGGCGGTTATATCGCGGCGGAGTTCTGCCACGTTTTCAACGGGCTGGGCACCCGGGTCACCCAACTCAACCGTTCCGGGCGTCTCCTGCGGCAACACGACGACACTATCGCGGAGCGCTTCAAGCGCGAGGCAGCCCTGCAATGGGATTTGCAACTGAATCGTTCGATCACCGGTATCGAGCGGGCGGCGGACGGCAAACTCAAGGTGACCGCGGCGGCGTCGGACGAGTCGCTGGAGACCTGGGAAGGTACCGCGGACGTGGTCTTGGTAGCCACCGGGCGCGTACCCAACTCCGACACTCTCAATCCGGAAGCCGCGAACCTTGATGTCTTCGGTTCCGGATTGCTGGCCGTGGACGAGTACCAGCGCGTGCTCAGTACTGGCCGACCGGTTGAAGGTCTCTGGGCCTTGGGTGATGTGTGCTCGCTGTACCAGCTCAAGCACGTGGCTAACGCGGAGGCTCGCACGGTGGCCCACAACGTGGTCCACCCCGATGATCTGCGCAGCACCGACCACCGCTTTGTTCCCTCCGCGGTATTCACTGAGCCGCAGATCGCCACCGTGGGAATGACCGAGGAACAAGCACGCGTCTGGGCCGATCAGAACAATACGGACATCACCGTGAAGGAACAGAACTTCGGGGATGTGGCCTACGGCTGGGCGATGGAGGATTCAGTGGGGATCTGCAAGCTGATTGCGGACAAGAACACCGGACTGCTTCTGGGCGCGCACCTCATTGGTAAGGATTCATCGAACCTGATCCAGCCCCTCATCCAGGGCATGTCCTTCGGCCAGACTGCCCATGAGATCGCACGCGGTCAGTTCTGGATCCACCCGGCACTGGCCGAGGTAGTGGAGAACGCGCTGCTCGGACTGGACGTTCCCGGCCAGGGCTGATCACAGCCAGTGGTGCATGGTGACCACGTGTCGTGAGGGGCGCCCAGCAGCTCGCCGAACCGGTGCACCTCCGAACCGGCACGGTGACTGAGAGCCATAAGACCGAACGATG
>NZ_BAAAQA010000001.1:12426-57819 GCF_039531425.1 Kocuria atrinae | reverse complement strand
ATCTGCCGGGCCTCCGTCTGTCTCGCGGATCGGTTTGTTCAGACCTACTTAGCGTAGAGCGCGTCGATTTCGGCTGAGTAGTCCTCGATGACCTTGGCACGCTTGAGCTTCATGGAGGGCGTCAGGTACCCGTCCTCAATCGTGAAATCGCGATCCAGGATCTCGAACTTCCGAATGCTCTCTGCACGGGACACCTTGGCGTTGGCGTGATCCACGATTTTCTGCACGTGCTCGATGACGGCGGGTTCCTTGGCAGCCTGCGCGGGCGTGAGCGAAGAGTCCAGGCCCAGAGTGGGCAGGATCTTGGGCAGGGTTTCCGGGTCCAACGTGATGAGCGCGGAAATGAACGACCGGTTGTCACCCAGCACGATGATCTGTCCCACGGTGGCGGAGGCTCGAATGGGATCCTCCAAAACGTTGGGCACCACATTCTTGCCCGCGGCCGTCACGATGATCTCCTTCTTGCGACCGGTGACCGTGAGCAGACCCTCTTCATCCAGAACTCCCAGGTCGCCGGTGGCGAACCAGCCGTCGTGGAAGCTTTCCTCGGTCTTGTCCGGCATCCCGTGGTAGGCGCGGAACACATTGTTGCCACGCACCAGGATTTCGCCGTCGTGGGCGATGGCGATCTCGTGACCGGGGATGGGGTGGCCCACGGTACCCAGGCGGTTGATACTCGGGAAGTTCGCGGAAATGGGGGCGGTGGTCTCGGTCAGACCGTAGCCCTCAACCACGTACACGCCGATACCGTTGAAGAAGTGACCCAGTCGCGAACCAAGTGCCGCCCCGCCGGACACGGCGTAGCGTACGGCACCGCCCATGGCATTGCGCAGCGTGGAATAGACCAGCTTGTCGTACAGCCGATGCTGAGCCTCGAGCAACGGCGAGACCTTGCCCGCCTGCGATGCCTTGGACCACTCGACAGCAACCGATACCGCCCGGGCAAAGATGAGCTTCTTGACGGGCGAGGCTGCGGAAGCCTTGAGCCGTGCGCCCACGAAGATCTTCTCGAACACGCGAGGTACGGCCAGGATGAACGTGGGGTTGAAACGGCCCAAATCCTCCATGAGCCCGGAAACGTCAGGGGTGTGGGCCAGAGTGACACCGGCGTCCAATGCAATGACTTCCACGAAACGAGCGAACACGTGGGCCAGCGGCAGGAACAGCAGAGTGCGAGCACCCGGATAGATCACTTCCGAGGCCACAGGAATGGTGTTGGCGGAGCAACCGACAAAGTTTCGATGGGTCAGCTCGCACCCCTTGGGCGGACCGGTGGTGCCCGAAGTGTAGATCAGGGTGGCGGTGTCATCCAGGGATATCCCGTCGTGGGGGTTCTGGAAGTCGGTGCGGTCAGAACCCTCGGCGATGAAGGTCTGCAACGAGGACTTGGGGTCTGCGGTGTCAAAGACGCAGATTCGGGACGACGCCGCGAACGGCGTGATAGCTGCGGCGGCCTCAACGCGTTCGGCCAGTTCATCCGTCTCGACGAAAATTGCCTTGGACTGCGAATCGGAAAGGATCCAGGCGATCTGGTCCGGGGATGACGTGTCATATACGGGGACGGGAACCGCGCCCACCCACCACAGGGCGAAGTCCACGAGCGACCACTCGTAGCGCGTGCGGCTCAGAATCCCCACCCGGTCGCCGGGTTGAATGCCGCGTGCGGCCAGCCCTCGGGCCACGGCAATCACTTCATCGCGGAACTGACGCGCCGTAACATCGCGTTCCTTGCCTTCGGCGAGGATCGTGTACAGGACGAGGTCCGGGTTCTCGCTCGCTTGGCGGGCCAGGATCTCGGCCACGCTGTTGTGCGGAAGCGGGTCAACTACGGGGGGTACGCTTACGCGTCTCATTTAGCACCTTCTTTGCGGAGATATTGAGCAAGCCTACTGTGTGATGTGCGTCATGATGTGGCATTTATGGACGTGTCCACCTTCGAGACTGCCACCCACTTCAGACCACGGCACCGTCGTCATCGCGGGGATCTTCCGGTAAGGCGCGATACACCAGGTACAGGCCACCGATCACTCCGGCCACACCAGCTGCCCACACCACTGTGGGCAGCGAACCAGGCAGCGCAGCCAAGCCGATCATGATCACGAGCACTGCCAGGATCACCGTAACGGCTCGGACCATTTTGGCACTCACGCCTCGGGTGATCTCGCCGGGATCGGGATTGTAGGACTCATCCTCTTCGGATTCAAAAAGCTCGAGTGGCACGTCGGTTGCGGGTTGCTCCGCTGGCTCCCACGGGATCTCATCCGCCCACGGCTCAGCGTCCTCGTCGTCACGGGGTACGTTCTCCCAGTCGTTGCCCTCGATGATGCGGCGAAAATCGTCATCAGGGTGCTGATCCCGGTTGTCTCGTGTGGTCATGCCGACGCCGCCGCTTCGCCCGGTACCTGAGTCAGGTCCAAGCCCCGCATGAGATTCTGCACCGCCTGGCGGGACGCCGTCTCCACGATGCCCCGGTCGTAGTCCATGGTGGCCACGTGAAAACTGTTGGGCAACGCAATAACCTCCACCGGGCCTGCGCTGCGTTCCCGAATGAGGTCCACGGAGGCGTCGGCCACGATACGGTCGACGGCTGAGCGAAACACCATTGCCGGGGCCGTCACGGCGGGCAGAGTTTTGATGGCCTGGCGAATCAGAAGATTGAGCTGTGCCACGGCGGCCAGGGGAGTGCGGTCGTAGGTGGTTTCGCCTTCAGAGGGCCGGTTGATATCGCTGCCAATGCCTGCCACCGACGGAATCACGTGCTTGGCGATGTGGCTGTACGCCGCGGTCCGGTTGGTGAGCGCCAGCGCCGGATTCACGAGTACCAGGCCTGCAACCGTGTACCGAGCCGCGAGCTGAACGGCTAACGCGCCGCCCATTGAGAGTCCGCACACGACCACGTGCTCGTGCCGGGCGCGCAACTTCCAGTACTCCTGATCCACGGCGTCCCGCCACGCCTGCCAGTTTTCCTTGCCTAATTCCTCCCAGGTCGTGCCGTGTCCCGGCAGCAGCGGAACGGACACGGACGGGTGGTGGCCGGCGGCGTCGTCGGCGCGGTGAATGGCACGTGCCCACTCGATGACCGAGGCGGTCGTGGAGGTGAACCCGTGTAGGACCAGCACCCCCACGGATGCGGACCCCGGGAAGAATTGATGGCCGTGCGTGGCGGGATCAAAGCTCATGGCGCCATTGTGCCAGTCCGAGCAATTGTCGTGAGAGAATCCAGCGGGGAATTCGATACGCGCACGGCTGATCCGCGCGCATCTGACCCGTTCGATGTCGCGGCCAAGTGGTTCAACAGAAGCTTTCCGGAAGGATCCGAGTCATGGTGTACATGTTCCTCAAGCGTTACGTGGTGGGTCCCGTGGTGAACACGGTGTATCGCCCCAAGGCCGTCGGTCTGGAGAATGTCCCCTCCCAGGGTGCCGCCATCTTGGCGAGCAACCACCTGTCGATCTCTGATTCAGTATTCATGCCCGTGGCCGTGCCCCGCCAGGTGTACTTCCTGGCCAAGTCGGAGTACTTCACGGGCCCCGGCGCGAAGGGCAAGATCGTGGGCGCCTTCTTCCGGGCCATCAATCAGATCCCCATGGACCGTAACGGCGGTAAGGCCAGCGCCAAGGCGCTGAGCGCTGGTGGTCAGGCCCTGGAGGACGGCAAGCTGCTGGGCATCTACCCTGAGGGCACCCGTTCCCCGGACGGTCGCCTCTACCGCGGCAAGATCGGCGTGGCTCGCTTGGCCCTGGAGACCGGCGCCCCCGTGGTACCGATCGCCATGGTGGGCACGGACAAGATCCAACCCCTCGGTTCCAAGTTCCCGGATCCTCGCAAGGCGAAGGTCACGACCATCTTCGGTAAGCCGCTGGACTTTTCCCACCTCAAGGGGCAGCACGGTGATCACGCCGTGATGCGGGAGGTCACCGATCAGATCATGGCCGCGATCCAGGAACTGTCGGGTCAAGAGACCGTGCACGTATACGCCGCCAATTACAAGAAGGAACTGGCGGAGCAGAAGCGCGAACAGTTCAGGACCCAGGTCAAGGACGCAGCTGAATCCGCGCGCGAAAAAGGTCGCTCCGTGTCCGCGTCCATGAGCGAGCAGGCCGAGCAGCTCGGTTCTAAACTGCCCGGGCGTTCACATGATGGAAACGATGACCAGTCCTCGGATCGAAACGCCTAGACTGGGACAATGACCTCTGTAACTCAGTCTGAACAAGCAAGCGCCATGACTACCCCTTCACCCAGTGCCGCCAACTATCCCGGCCTGGACGAATGGCGCAATCGGACCATTGGTCAGCATCCGCAGTGGGCGGAGCACCCGGACTTCGCCTCCACCATCGAGGAGCTCAACGCAGTTCCGCCGCTGGTCTTCGCCGGTGAGGTGGATCTGCTGCGTGAGCGTCTGGCATCCGTTGCTGCGGGCGAGGCATTCTTCCTACAGGGCGGTGACTGCGCCGAGACGTTCGCCGGTGCCACCGCGGACAAGATCTCGGGTCGCGTGCAGACTCTGCTGCAGATGGCTGTTGTCCTGACCTACGGTGCGTCGCTGCCCGTGGTCAAGATGGGCCGCATGGCGGGCCAGTTCTCCAAGCCGCGTTCCTCCAATCTGGAAACCCGCGGTGACCAGACCCTGCCGTCCTTCCGCGGTGAGATGGTCAACGGGTTCGACTTCAACGAAGCGTCCCGTGTCCACGACCCCAATCGCATGCTGCGCGGCTACCACACCTCCGCGTCCACCCTGAACCTGATTCGTGCCTTCACCACGGGTGGCTTCGCGGATCTGCGCCGGGTGCACGCATGGAACATGGGATTCGCGGCCAACCCCGCTTACGCCCGTTACGAGTCCATGGCTCGCGAAATCGATCACGCGGTCAAGTTCATGGCGGCCTGCGGGGCTGACTTCGATGCCCTCAAGACCACCGAATTCTTCGCCGGTCACGAGGCGTTGCTGCTCGACTACGAGCGTGCCCTCACTCGCATCGATTCCCGCACCCACTTGCCCTATGGCACGTCCGGTCACTTCCTGTGGATCGGAGAGCGCACCCGCGAGCTCGACGGCGCCCACGTGGACCTCCTCTCGCGCCTGCGCAACCCCATTGGCGTGAAGCTCGGCCCGTCCACCACGGGTGAGGACGCGCTGCGCCTGATCGACGCACTGGACCCCAACCGCGAACCGGGGCGCCTCACGTTCATCATCCGCATGGGTGCCAAGAACATCCGCGAGAAGCTCCCGGCCATCATTCAGGCAGTCGAAGGCTCGGGCGCCAAGCCTGTGTGGGTCACGGACCCCATGCACGGCAATACCGTGTCCTTGCCCTCCGGTTACAAGACGCGCAACTTCGACGACGTGGTGGACGAGGTCCGCGGCTTCTTCGAGGTACACCAGTCACTGGGCTCGTTCCCCGGCGGTATCCACGTTGAAATGACCGGCGACGACGTCGCAGAGTGCCTGGGCGGTTCGGACCCGGTCAACGAGTCGTCTTTCGCAGAGCGTTACGAAACTCTGTGCGATCCGCGCCTGAACCACATGCAGTCGCTGGAAATCGCGTTCCTGGTGGCGGAGTACCTCTCCAAGCAGAACTGAGATCCATCGACCACATCGCGGCACCGTTGAATGAGTCTTGTGACGGATATCATTCTTCGGTGCCGCGATGTGCTTTGATCCCCGCGATCGCAGTTCGGTTACTTTTGTAACCGCCCAATATCGGGGGAAAATAACGGTGTCATAACGTTTCTGTTTTGACCGGCCTTTTCTATGGTTCATACGGTGTTTCACGACATGCCCCACTTGGGGCGAGCCAACGCTGAACCGTCAGGAGAAGCACCGAATGAACGTTATGAAGAAGATCGTGTTGACCGGAACCGCCACTGCCGCGTTGACCGGGGCCATGGTTGCACCCGCCGCCGCGAGCCAGACGGCTTCGGTTCCCGAGACCGCGCAGTCCGCTTCGATCTCGCTGAACCAGGTGACCACTCAGTCCAGCTCCGGTCCCCAGTCCTCTTCAGATCAGGTTGCTCAGGAACTGCTGGGCATGATGAATGACGCCCGCGCCCAGCAGGGTCTCCAGCCGCTGGCCAACGTGGGGGCGCTCAACGGCATTGCCTCCGGCTGGTCGGAGCAGATGGCCTCCAGCGGTGCAGCCAGCCACAACCCGTCCTTCATCCAGCAGACCACGGCTTCCGGCTCCACGGGAATGGCGGAGAACATCGCCTACGACGTCCAGTCTCGTGACTCCGCGCGGGCAACCGCCCAGTACTTCTTCGACTTCTGGATGAACAGCCCCAGCCACGCGTCCAACATCATGAGCCCCGAGTTCAACGGTGCGGGCTTCGGTCTGGCGACCGCTGCTGACGGTCGCGTGTTCGCTACCCAGAACTTCGGCACCTACTGATCCGGCAATAGACATTCAGAACCAGTCAGGGCCGGTACCCGGGAACGGGGTACCGGCCCTGGGCCATGTTCAGGGGTGCTTGTTCAGTGAGGGTGGGGTCCCGATCTCGGCAATACCGCGGGCTCATAGCACGGTCAGGATGACCGTGTCCCCGTCTTTGCGTTGGTGAACCACGCGATCCAGGGTTGAGCCCACCGGGCGGTTCACCTCCACGGTGAAACCGAGTTCTTCCAATGACTCCCGGGCGGAGTCGACGTTCTGCCCCACAACGTTGGGCACCTGCTCCGGCGGGCTGGCGGTGGCCACATTGAGGTCAACGGCAGTGCCTTCTTCCGCCTTGGAGCCGGCCGCGGGCACTTGCTGCAAGACGGTGCCCTCCGGTTGGTCCGAGAACTGGGTTTGAATGCCGCCTACGGCGAATCCTGCCTGGCTAATCGCGTTACGAGCATCGTCAAGTGTCATGCCTTGGAACTGCGGGACGTCCAATTGGGCGGGGCCCTCGGACACCAGAAGGACCACTTGTTCTATCCCTCGAACCTGAGCGGACTCGCCCGGGTCCGTTGAGATCACCGAACCCGCCGGGATCTGGGCGTTGGTCATGGTGTGGACACCCACGTTGCTGATGCCGGCAGCGCCCAAGGTTCGTTCCGCATGTGCCACCGGAATGCCGGAGACGTCGGGCACGGTGTTGGCCGTGGTGCCCGGCCCGGACGCGAGCCACCAGCCAAGAAACCCGGCCAGAGCAAGTAGCAGCACGAACACCACGGCGCCAATGGCCAGATGCAGGGGCTGTGGCTGTGGGTTGAGCGTGACGCGGGGCTGCTCCGGCGTTCGGTGCGCGGTGGATCCGGCGGCTGTCATGGCGACCGTCTGGGTGGCGTCCAGGTCGTACTTCGGCAGGATGCCGGCGGCGGGAACGGCGCGGGTGGCGGCGTCGCGAACTTCCGAACCGGAAATCGGCTCGGTCAAGGATGCACGTTGTGGCTGAGCGGACAGCACCGTGGTTTCTGCATCATTCGGCACATTCGCCTGACCGGAATGCGGCAAGGCCTGGGTTTCGTCCGAGGCCGGAATCACATGGGTCGGCTGGTTCAGCGAGACCGGATCATTCACGGGCGGCAACGAACGATGGATGGCGAGGGCCAGGTCCAGGAGGGCTGCGGCGTCGGCGGGGCGGGCATCCTGGTTCCGTGCGGTGCAGCGCAGTACGAATTCGTCCAGGCTGTCCGGGATACCGGAGGAGATCCGGCTGGGTGCGGGGACGTCGCGGCTGACGTGCGCGTTGGCGACCTGCAGGGCGGTGCCGGTGTAGGGGCGAGACCCCGTGAGCATCTCGTAGGTCATGATGCCCACGGCGTACACGTCGCAGCGTTGGTCCACGGATTCGTGGCCCACGAGTTCAGGGGCGGCGTACGCGACCGTGCCCAGGATGGTGCTCGTTGACGTGTGTTCGTCCACGGCGCGCATCAGGCCGAAGTCTGCAACCTTGACATCTTCGCCGGCGGTCAACAAGACGTTTTCGGGTTTGATGTCCCGGTGGACCATGCCGGAACGGTGCGCGTGGGCCAGCCCGCGCAGCACCGGGATGAGCAGGTCCAGGGTGCGGCGAGCGGTCATGGGGGATTCGCGGGCGATCACATGACGCAGGGTGGGGCCATCGACGTACTCGAGTACCAGGTACACCACACCATCGGCGGTCTGGCCCTGGTCGAGCACGGCCACCACATTCGGGTGCTGCAACCGGGCGGCGGCCTTTGCCTCGCGCTGGGCGCGCTCCACGAACCTGGGGTCATCGACGAAGTGGGGGTGGATGATCTTGAGGGCCACGTTGCGGTCGAGCCGCTCGTCAAGACCCACGTAGACGGAGGCTGTTCCGCCCGTGGCCAATCGCTGCTGGATCCGGTAACGGTGATCCAGCAGCGTGCCGGTCAGGCGATCTTGGGGGGATTGATCAGGCAAATCGCTTTTCCTGAGCGGAAACCGCTCGTACGTAGTCCTTGGTGTCCGAGAACAAACCATAGGTCTTCACGCCGTGGAGGCCCTGGTAATACGCTCCGATGGCCAGTTCCTTGGACGGGGCCTTGTCCTGGAGTTCCTTAACGATGGCCACGCCGGCGGTGATGTTGTCCTGAGTGTCCAACAGGTCCAGGTCGCGCCCGACCAGGTTGGAGGCCCACTCACCGGCGGACGGAATGATCTGCATGGTGCCCACGGCATCGGCGGGGGAGACCACGCCCTGTTGGAAGCCGGATTCCTGGGCGGCGTGGGCCAGCGCGAGTTGAGGATCCACACCCATGGACTCGGCGGTCTCGCGAATCATCGACTGCACGGCTTCCTGGGATGGCAGGTCGCGTTGCTGTAGCTCGGTGTGGTGCTTGTTCGCCGAATCCACGACGTGCTTGGGGTAGGTCCGGCCGGCGAAAGAGTCGCCCACTGCGGGCTTGGCAGCGGCAGCGGGCTTCTCGGCCTCGGCCGCCTCGGGCTGGGGCGCGGGATCTGGCGATGACGACGCCGCGGCGGGCGCCTGGGCGTCGTTGGCTTTGGGCTTTGCTTGGGTGCCGGGGATTTTGAGGGACTGACCCGGGCGGAGCAAGGACGATGCGTCGAGGTCGTTGGCCCGCTGCAACTCCAGCACACTGACGTCGTGTTTGGCCGCGAGGTCCCAGATGGTGTCCCCGGAAGCGATTGTGTGGCGGGCCGCAGGGGCCTTGGGATCCGGCTTCTCGGCGGGCTTGGCCTCGGGAGCTGCTTTCTGCTTGCCGGGGATCGTGAGCCGGTCGCCGGGGCGCACCATGGCGTGAGCCGGAATCTTATTGGCCTTCATCAGATCGGCGACGGTCACACCGTGCTTGGTGGCCAGGGACCACACGGAATCTCCAGCGGAAACGGTGATTTCCCCGGATGCCTGGGCATGTTGAGAAGTGCCAGTGGTTTGGGGCGTCACGGGCGACTGCGCGTGGGCGGTGCCCAGGGACCCGATGGCCGACAGTGCGGCCAGGGCGGTGACTGCGGAACCCTTGGTGGCTCGCCGGGCCCATAAGGAACGGGCGGACGGACGATCTTCTGGCGGCTCAACCGGCATGTTCGTGCTTCCTGCCTAAGTACGAGGATGAGGGGAAGGCCACCGACTCACGCGAGCCGTGACAGCTGGACCAGAGTACCCGACCTGGCTGGGCGAGTTGAAGAACTGACCGGATCGGCTAACCGTGGCAAAGTATTGTCCGTGAATCCTTCATCCGATATCAGCACCGAAACTTTTGCCGAACTTGATTCCCTGGTGAGGGAATGGACCTACCTGCCAGACATCGCGGAGACCTTGGATATCCAGATCACCAAGGTGCACCGCATGATGGACCAGGGCGAGTTCCTCGAGGTTCGCCGACCCGAGGACGGCATTCGTGTGGTACCCGCCGAATTCCTGGTGAACGGCCAGCCCCTCAACGCGCTGAAGGGCACCATCGCCGTGCTGCGGGACGCTCGTTTCACGGACGCGGAAGCCATCCGTTGGCTGTTCACCGCGGACGAGTCCTTGCCCGGCCGTCCGGTGGACGCGCTGCGCGATGGCCGCAAAACCGAGGTACGACGCCGCGCTCAAGCCCTGGGCTGGTAGGCCTACCGGCTACGTCGCACCGCGGCATCCGCGAGTGCGCGTAAACCGGCGCGGGCCACCTCGTTCGTCGGGAGTGTGGAGAGTTGGTGGTCCGCGGTGGCCACCAATTCACTCATCAGATCTTCAACGTGCCCGAGTGCGCCACTGTTCGTCATGAGCGTGCGGGCGCGCTGAATGTCGGCCTCACTCAGGTCGCTGCGCCCAAGAGCCGAATCCAACCAATCGAGGTCCTCCGCGACAGCGCCCTTGGCGCACAGGGCCACGAGTGCCGTGCGTTTGCCCTCGCGGATGTCGTCTCCGGCGGGTTTGCCCGTGGTCTCGGGATCACCGAAGACCCCGAGCACATCGTCTCGGAGCTGGAACGCTTCACCCACCGGGAGCGCGAAGGCCGAGCAGTGCGCCAGGAATTCCTCGTCCGCCCCGGCCAATCCCGCACCGATCCGCACCGGGTGTTCCACCGAATACTTCGCGGATTTATAGCGCAGGACGTCCATGGCACGTGTCAATTGCTCGTCGGGGTCGTCAGGAGTGGGAGCCACCTCGGCATGCACATCCAAATACTGGCCGACCATGACCTCGGTACGCATCGTGTCGAAAATAGCTCGGGCCGCCCGTTCGTGCTCGCGGGGTAGTGCGGAGGTGGCCTGAGCGAACAGCTGTTCTGCGAAGGACAAGCTCATGTCCCCCGTGAGGATGGCGGCGCTGGTACCGAAGTGGGCGGCGTCGTCGCGCCACTCGGACCGGTCATGGATCCGCTCGAACTCGCGGTGGACGCTGGGCTGCCCGCGGCGGGTGTCGGAGCGGTCCAGGATGTCGTCGTGGATGAGCGCGGCGGACTGGAATAATTCCAGCGCCGCGGCTGCACGGACGATAGCGGGCTCGAGTGTCGCGCCACCCGCTGCGCGCCAACCCCAATAGCTCAACCGCGCACGCAGCCGCTTGCCGCCGGCCGTGAGACGCTCGATGGAATCCACCAGCTGCGGGGCGTTCGGAGAAATCCGTGCCACGCGGTCCCGTTCCGTCGCAAAGAATTCCGCCAGGAGCTCGTTGAGCGCCCGTGAGAACTGCGCGTCCTCGGTGCCTGCTGTTGGTGCGGGGTTTGGCGTCTCTGTCATACGGCGGGCACCTTATCGTCCGGGCGGTTGGGTTGGTACGGCTTCGAGCGGCTGCTGACTGACTGCTCAAAGCACCGGTCCAGCCTATCGGGAAGCCGAACTGGTCTCTGCGTGTCAGTGCCGATACTTAGGGTGAGGGTGACGGAAGAGAACGTGGTGTTTGTTCTCCAAAACCGTTCGGTCGAGCTGACACGGAGACTTGAGGGGAGGGGGAGCTCGTATGACAGGTGGCGCATCTTCCAGGTCCACGTCTCAGTCGAGCCGTGGCCCCACACCGGAACAGCTGGACAAGTACCGCCGTTGCGCCATCCTGCACGTGGACATGGACATGTTCTACGTGGGGGTCGAACTGTTACGGACGCCTCAACATCGCGGCAAACCGGTCATCGTAGCCGGGCTGGGGGCGCGTTCCGTGGTGCTGTCCGCCTCCTACGAAGCGCGAAAATTCGGCGTGAACTCCGCGATGCCGCTCGTTCAGGCCCGTGCGGCATGTCCTCACGCGGTGGTACTGGAACCGCACCGAGAGGACTACAGCTATTACTCGGGTCTCGTGATGGCCATGTTCCGCGAAATCACCGATCGCGTGGAGCAGCTCAGCGTGGACGAGGCGTTCCTGGACGTCTCCGGTGCGATTCGCCGCCTCGGCCCGCCGGTGGTGATTGCCCGACGCATCAGGGCGGAGATCGAGAGGCGTACCGGCCTGACCGCTTCCGTGGGTGTAGCCGAAACCAAAACCGTGGCGAAGATCGCCTCCGCCCATTGCAAACCCGACGGTCTGCTGATCGTCGAGCCGCAGCACACCCTGGCCTTCCTGGCGCAATTGCCAGTGACCAAACTGTGGGGCGTGGGTAAACGCACCGCTGCTATTCTGCAGGGCGCCGGGCTGACCACGGTCGGGGACATCGCCCAGACACCCGTCAACAGGCTGCGCTCGCTCGTGGGGGACGCCGCGGGGCACCACTTGCATCAACTGGCCAACGGGTACGATCCGCGCGCGGTGACACCGATACGTGAAGAGAAGAGCCTGGGCGCCGAACGCACCTTCGAGAAAGACATCTCGGACACCGCTCAGCTGAAGCGGGTGCTGCTCGGGCTCTCCCACGACACTGCCGCACGGCTACGTCGCCACGGGTTACGGGCGGAACGCGTGGGACTCAAACTGCGGTACGCGGACTTTTCCACGATTTCGCGCTCGCGGACGCTGAACCATCCGATCACATCGGCACATGAGCTGTATACGGAATCAGCAGCCCTTCTCGACCATTTGGGACCCCGAAAGCAGTCAGTAAGGTTGCTGGGAGTTCGCGCTGAAAAATTGGCCGCATCCGATGATGCACTGCAGCTCAGCCTGGACGGTCGCGAAGAGGAATGGGGGGCTGCTGAGCAGGCCATGGACCGAGTCCACAGTCGATTCGGCCCGGGAATGGTCAGGCCCGCAAAGCTCCTCGATCCCACCGTGCCAAACCGGTCCGCAGGGGATATCCTTGATAACACGTGATGATCATTTGGGTTTCGCGGTCATCTTCATCTCTACTCGCAGGAGGAATCGTGCCCCTTTCCGAGCACGAACAGCAACTTCTGGCGCAGCTTGAAAAGCAACTGCACCAAGAAGATCCGCGTTTCGCATCCACCATGCAGCCGGAACCCACCCGTGGGCGTGGTTCCAAGCGCAACGTGGTGCTGGGCGTGGTGATTGCCGTGGTCGGTCTGGGAATTGTCCTCGCCGGTGTGGCCACCAACCTGATCATCCTGGGCGTGCTGGGCTTCGTCGTCATGGGTGTGGGCGTGTACGTGGCCATCATCCCGGCCAAGGGTGAACCGGCTGGCTCCAGCCCCTCAGGGCCCAAGAAGAGCGGAAGCCCCAAGTCCTCGTCCAGCTTCTTGCAGAACCTTGAAGAGAAGTGGGATCAGCGCAACCAGGGCGGCGGCAAGTAGCTCCTCCACACTTCCCCCCACTTTCCTCCCCAGAACTAGTTTTTCGGCTCCTCGGTCAGCGACCGGGGAGTTTTTCTTTGCCCAAAACCGCACGAAAAGCGCGCGAAAGCCTGGAAACACGGGGGAGTGGAGGGGATGCGTTGACGGTGGAGGCAAGTGGAGTAAAGTGGAGGGCGGTAGAGGAACGAGGGTGCAGTAGGACCCCTGAATCAAGGCGGTGGAGATGTTTCTCGGAACATACTCACCGCGTCTTGATGAAAAGGCCCGGCTGATCCTCCCGGCCAAGTTTCGGGCTGAACTGGCGGATGGACTCGTACTGACTCGCGGGCAAGAACGTTGCCTGTACGTGTTCAGTGAAGAGGAATTCGCCCGGGTGCACGAGCAAATGCGCGCGGCACCGTTGTCGTCCAAACAGGCACGGGATTACATCCGAGTTTTTCTGTCCGGCGCCTCGGACGAAGTGCCGGACAAGCAAGGTCGCGTGACCATTCCTGCGGCACTGCGCAGTTACGCCGGGCTCGGTAAGGAGCTTGCCGTGATCGGCGCAGGTAGCCGCGCGGAGATCTGGGACGCGCAGGCATGGCAGCAGTACTTGGAGGAGAAGGAGGCAGCGTTCTCGGACACCGAAGAAGAGGTGATTCCCGGACTGTTCTGATTTCACCGCAGCTCACGCACACCGGATATGAGATCTCCAGCCGCCCACGTCACCGTCCTGACTCGACTTCCCCCGAGTCAGGCCGGATTCGAGAGGCGAGTGGCGGAGGGGGATCTGGTAGCCGGACCGCGGAGGACCACGTACCGTCAACCACGCGGGTGACAGCAACCAGGGCTGACCCCAGACAGATCAGGAGCCCGAATGCGAGACACACCAGCTGAGCAGCGCCACGTACCGGTGCTGCTCGATCGCTGTCTGGACCTCCTTGCTCCCGGTTTCCAAACCGACCACCCGGTGGTCCTGGACGCCACTCTGGGAATGGGCGGGCACAGTGAAGCCATGCTCAATCGCTTCCCGCAGCTCACGGTTGTCGGGATCGACAGGGACCCGCAGGCCCTCGAGCTCGCGGGAAAGCGGCTGGAACCGTTCGGGGAACGGTTCTTGAGCATTCACACCACGTACGACAACATTGCCGACGCCGCTGCGGTCGCCGGTGTGGGCACCGTGGACGGGGTGCTGTTCGATCTGGGTGTCTCTTCTCTCCAACTGGATGAACGAGAACGCGGGTTCGCGTATTCGTTCGACGCACCCCTGGACATGCGCATGGACTCTGAGTCCGAATTCACGGCGGAGACCGTGGTCAATGAGTACAGCGAAGATGAGTTGCGGGCAATATTGCGCAATTGGGGCGAGGAGCGATTCGCCCCGCGCATTGCTCGGGCGATCGTGGCAGCACGCGCGGTGAAGCCCCTCAAAACCACCGGCGAACTCGTGGACGTGGTGAAGTCTGCGGTGCCGATGAGTGTCCAGCACAAGAAGGGGCACCCTGCCAAGCAAACTTTTCAGGCGTTGCGTATTGAAGTTAACGAAGAGCTTGATGTTTTAACCCGTGCAATTCCTGCCGCCTTGGAAACTATTAGGGTCGGGGGGCGTGTCGTCGCCATGAGTTACCACTCACTAGAGGACAAAATCGTGAAGCAGGAATTTGCGCGTGGAGCGCGGTCCACGGCACCCAAGGGATTCCCTGTGGAACTGCCGGAACACCAGCCCACGCTCAAGATTCTGACTCGCGGAGCCGAGCGGCCCAGCGACGAGGAAACCGCAACCAACCCCCGAGCGGCCTCAGCTCGGTTGCGGGCTGTGGAGAAGATTCGCACCACCAGGAAGTCAGGGAGCACACGATGAGCAGCGCGGCTATGACACGACCGGCGCCGTCATCGACCCCCGAAGGGGAAGAATCCTCACAGCAACGGCGCACCCCGTTGTCGGTCGTTCCGCAGCGGGAGGTCCGGCGCAGCCGGGTCTCGACCGTGGTGATGTGTGCGATCGCTCTGGCAGCCGCACTGATGGGCATCCTGTTCCTCAACATTCAAATTTCCTCCGGTCAGTACCGCCTCACCGAGCTCACCATCCAGGAACGAGCACTGTCCCAGGAGAACGAGGCACTCACGCAGGACATCGAAGCCAATGCGGCGCCTCAGAACCTGGCTGCCCGAGCCAATGACCTGGGAATGGTCCAGGCCAAGGACGTGGGAACCGTGACATTGAGCACGGGCGCCGTCACGGCGGCGTCGGGCGTAGCCGAGAAGGGTAACGCTCAGGAGATCCTGGTGCCCCCGGCCAAGATGAAGGGTTCCGAGGCAGCGGAGAACGCTCGCATCGCCGCCGAGGAGCGCGCTGAGAAGCGCGCCAAGGAAGAGGCCGAGAAGAAGGCCGCGGACCGTAAGGCGCAGCAGGAAGCCCAGGAGAAGGAGAACCTCAATGGAGGTTCCATCCCGGCTCCTGCACAGCGCGAGCCCGGCCAGTAAACTTTGCACTTCCGGCAACGGCGCCGGGATCACAGCCGCACCTTCGGAGGTAGCCCGCTACGCTGACTGCTAGGAATTGAGGATTCACCGTGTCATCACCCGCAACCGGAAGCGCGTCCTGGCGACCCCGCTGGACGCGCGCACAGGTCGGCATCGCCCTGTTGCTGGCGTTGTTATTGGTGGTCGCGGGAAAGCTCTTCTGGGTGCAGGGCCTCGACCCCACGGGACGGGCTGAAGCGGCAGCGGAGAGCCGTACCCAAACGGAAGTGATCCCGGCCGTCCGCGGCGACATCAAGGACACCAACGGCGAGGTTCTGGCACGCACCCTGCAGCGTTACGACATCACGGTCGACCAGACCGCCGTGGCAGCCTTTACTCGGGTGAAGGAAGATCAGTCCACGGAACAGGTGACTCCCACCCAGGCGGTGTACGAGATTGCTGACGCACTGAATCTCCCTGACACCGAGGTCAAGAATGCTTTGGACGGGGACAAGACCTTCAATTACGTGGCCCGCGGGGTGACCCCGGAGCAGTACGGCAAGATCCGAGATCTCAACCTGCCCTATGTCTTCGGACAACCGACCTTCCAGCGCAGCTATCCCAACGGTGCCGTGGGTGGGTCCATCGTGGGGTTCTTGGGCGGCGACAACGAGGCTTTGGGGGGCATCGAACAGACCCAGGACGAGAAGTTGCGCGGAACCGACGGTGAACGGCGATACGAAATTTCCGGTGACGGTGTGCGCATTCCTGTGGCCCCGCAGGAATTGCAGGCCCCACAGGACGGTTCTGACGTTCAGCTTTCTATGGACAGTGATGTTCAGTACTTCGCGCAACAGGCCGTGTCGGAACGTGCCGAGGAGCTCAACGCGGAGTGGGGCAGTGCCGTGGTCATGGAGATCAAGTCCGGCAAGGTGCTGGCCATGGCGGATTCCTCCACGGTGGACCCCAACGTGCCCGGTGAGGCAGAGGGCGAGGACTTGGGCGTCCGTTCAGTGACGCATGCCGTGGAGCCCGGGTCCACGCAGAAGATCCTCACCACGGCAGCCGCCATCGACCAGGGCATTGTTGATCCCGATACCGAAATCACGGTGCCCGGACACTTGCAGATCGATTCGGAGAAGATCACCGACGCCTTCGATCACGGCACCCAGAACCGCACGGTGGCCGGCATCATCGCGGACTCCATGAACACGGGCACCGTGATTATGGGCGCCAAGATGGACAAGCAGACTCGCCACGACTACATGTCGAATTTCGGCGTGGGCCAGTCCACGGGCATCGAGCTTCCCGGAGAGACCTCGGGAATCCTGGCTCCCGCCGACGAGTGGGATTTCCGCCAGCAGTTCACCGTTCTGTTCGGCCAGGGTGTCTCGCAGAGCCCGCTGCGCACGGCCTCTATCTTCCAAGCTGTCGCCAATGACGGAGTTCTGATCGAACCGCGGCTCGTGGAGTCCACGGAGGACTCGGAGGGGACGGTCACCACCCCTGAGCAGCCGGAGGGTAAACGTGTGGTTTCTGCAGAAGCCGCGCAGAAGACCATGGACGTCATGGAGACGGTGGTGACCGAAGGCGGTGCCAAGGAAGCAGCGGTTCCCGGCTACCGCGTGGGTGGCAAGACCGGTACCGCGGAGGCGCCCAGTGACCAGGGCGGCTATGACGGTTACACGACCTCGTTCGTGGGAGTGGCACCCATGGAGGATCCCCAGTACCTCGTGGCCGTGACTCTCCAGCGGCCCGAGGGAGATGTCCACACTATTGGCGTCACGGAAACCTTCTCCAAGATCATGGAGCAGGTGTTGCACCACTACAACGTGCCGCCGTCCACCACGGATCCGGTGGAGATTCCCAAGGAAGTGCCGGACAACCTCGATCGCTCCGTGACTCCCTCGAACGCGTTGGAGCAAACGTGGCCTTCACCGGCGAGGGAAGAGTCGCAGGGATAAACTCGCAGCACCAGGTTATTTACCGGTAACTACCGGCCCGGGTGAGTGGGGAACGCTCGCGACAGTTTTTTGAAAAGGATTTCCATGGTTGCATCTGCCGAACAGGGGCCTGACGCACAGTCGGTGCGTCCGTCCCATCCCGTGGCGCATACTGTCGAGCAGTTGGCGGGTCTCACGGGCACGCAGATCGTTGGGTCGCAGGGGGCGCCGGAGGCGTCCGTGACCGGAGTGGTCCTGAATTCTCGCGAGATTCAGCCGGGGGACCTGTATTCGGCGCTTCCCGGTGCGCGCGTGCACGGGGCAAAATTCGCCGCCGACGCCGCTGCGTCCGGTGCCGTGGCGATTCTCACCGATCCCGCGGGGGCGGAGCTCGTGGCCCAGGGGAACGTGGACCTGCCCGTTTTGGTGAGTGACGATCCCAGAGCGTGGACGGGTCGGATCGCGGCCGAGATCTACAACTCTCACCCCGGGGACAACAGCGCCCAGAAGCTTTTCGCCGTGACCGGCACGAACGGCAAGACCACCACCACCTATTTCATTACCTCCATCCTGCGGGCTCTGGGCCATACGACGGGCCTTATCGGCACGATCGAGATCCTGGCCGGGGACACCTCCATCCCGTCCAAATTGACCACCCCAGAAGCCCCGCACGTTCATTCGTTGCTGTCGCTCATGCGCGAGCGAGGAATCGACGCCGCGGCCATGGAGGTCTCCTCCCACGCCCTGGAATTCCACCGCGTGGACGGAGTCCGCTATAACGTTGCCGGGTTCACGAACCTGACTCAGGACCACCTGGATCTGCACGGTTCCATGGAGGCCTATTTCGAGGTCAAGTCCCAACTTTTCACCGCGGAACGGGCCGAGCGCGCCGTCGTCCTGCTGACCGAAGGCGATACCTGGGGCGAGGCGATGGCTCGTCGAGCGAGGGAGAACCTCGGGGCGGATCATGTGACGTCAGTGGCCCTGCGCGGCAATATCGGTGATGACGCGCAGTCCGGTCCCGATCGATCCGGTGCGGACTGGACCCTGAGTTCTCTGACCCGGCGCGGTATCGGCCATGCGTTCACCCTCCAGCACCGTGACGGTCGCAAACTCACGGTCTCCACTGCGCTACCCGGTGATTTCAATGTGGCCAATGCCGCCCTTGCTGTGCTGATGGTGCTCGAATCGGGCGTGGATCTGGACACTCTGCAGTCCGCCCTGGACGAGCACGACCCGTTGACCACGGATGTCCCCGGCCGGATGCAGTTGGTCGGTACACGACCCACCTCCGTCGTGGACTTCGCCCACAATCCGGATGCCATGGCGCGAGCCCTGCAGTCCGTGGAACCCACTGAGGAAGGCGGCCGGACCATCATCGTGTTCGGCGCTACCGGCAGGCGGGACACCAGCAAGCGCCCCATCATGGGCAGGGTGGCCGCCGAGGGGGCAGATATCGTGATCGTCACCGATGACGATCCACACGACGAGGATCCGGCGCCCATTCGGGAGCAGGTCGCCCAGGGGGCACGCGAAGCCCAAGAACGCGGAGCGCGCGCTGCAGAGGTGCACGTGATCGCCCCTCGCGAGGTGGCCATCCACACTGCGGTTCGCATGGCCAGACCGGAGGATTCCATCATCCTGGCCGGACGCGGTCACGAAATTTTCCAAGATCTCAATGGCGTGGCACATCCTCTGGATGATCGCGTGGAGCTCAAGGCGGCGCTGGATGCGCTGCACTCGGGCCGTAAGGAGCACAAATGATTCCCCTGTCCGCAGCTGAGGTGGCTGAAGCCACCG
This sequence comes from Kocuria atrinae, assembly GCF_039531425.1. NCBI lineage: Bacteria > Bacillati > Actinomycetota > Actinomycetes > Micrococcales > Micrococcaceae > Kocuria > Kocuria atrinae. The sequence continues at coordinate 38,585 of NZ_BAAAQA010000001.1, read as the reverse complement.
GAGGCCGACTGGTCGGTGTCCAGGATGCTGAGTCCGTGGTAATTTCATCGGTGACCACGGACTCCCGCGAGGTCACTGAGGGGACCTTGTTCGTGGCCAAGCCGGGTGAGGCCACGGACGGGCACAAGTTCGTCCCCCAGGCCGCCCAAGCCGGAGCCGTGCTCAGTTTGCTCGAGCGCGAGGTGACCACCGATGCGGGGGAGACCTATCCCGGTGTGCTGGTGCCCGACGTCGTCGAGGCCATGAGTGCGTTGGCTAGCAACGTGATCGATCGGCTGCGTCAGAAGCATCCGGTGACCGTGGTGGCGGTGACAGGTTCGGTGGGCAAAACCACCACCAAGGACCTGCTGGCCGGCATCTTCGGGTCGCAGGGCCCCACGGTGGCACCTCGAAATTCCTACAACGGTGAGGTGGGCGTGCCGCTCACGGTGTTCATCGCCCAAGATGACACGCGCTACTTCGTGATCGAAATGGGCGCGAATCACCTGGGCAACATCGAATACCTGTGCAACATGGTGCGCCCTGACGTGGGAGCCGTGCTGTGCGTGGGAACAGCGCACGCCGGTGAGTTCGGCGGTGTCGAGAACATCGCGCGCACCAAGGGCGAAATGGTCGAGGGTCTCGCACCGAGCGGCACCGCTGTCCTCAACGACGACGATCCCCGCGTCCGCGAAATGCGCACCCGCACTCAAGCAAACATCGTCTCCTTCGGTCTCGGTGCCCAGGCGCACGTGCCCGAGCACGACGACGATCGAGTTTGGGCCGAAAACGTGACCGTGGGTGCCGACGGCTGCCCCAGTTTCACACTGCACCTGCCCGACGGCTCCTCGCACGTGGTCGAGTCCAAGTTGATCGGCGCGCACCACGTGTCCAACATCCTGGCTGCAGCTTCCATTGCCTTTGCCGCCGGTATCGATCCGCAGGCCATTGCGGCCGGAGTCAACGGCCAGGGTGCCGCGTCGCGCTGGCGGATGGAGCGCACCGAGCGCCCCGACGGCGTGACGGTGATCAATGACGCCTACAACGCCAACCCACAGTCCATGCGTGCAGCGCTCCAGACCCTGGCTCAAATGGGTCGTGGTGACGGTCAGACCGCCCCGCGCCGAACCGTGGCCGTGTTGGGCGGCATGTATGAACTCGGAGACGAATCCGTTGCCGCCCACGATGCCCTGGGCCAACTGCTGGTGCGCATGAACATCTCGCACGTGGTAGCCGTGGGGGACGTGGCCCGCCCCATTTTCACCGCCGCCACGCTTGAAGGTTCCTGGGGGGACGAGGCGCAATGGGTGGCCACCGCGGAGGAAGCAGAGCAATACCTCAAGGGCGCCCTGCAACCCGGGGACATCGTATTGTTCAAGTCCTCCAATGCCGCCGGACTCAACCATTTGGGTGACCGGGTGGCGGCCGAAACCACGGACGGCGCAAGCAACCACAACGACCAGAACAACGGCAAGGGGAACGAGCCGGCATGATTCAGTTGCTCATGGCTTCGGGGCTGGGCCTCGTTTTTTCGATCTTCGGCACCCCGGCGCTGATCAAGTTGTTGGCACGTCGAGGGTACGGCCAGTACATCCGCGACGACGGTCCCACGAGTCACCAGACCAAACGCGGCACGCCCACCATGGGTGGCGTGGCCATCCTGTTGTCCGTGGTGGCCGCCTACCTCGTCACCCATGTGGTCAGTGTCCTCGCCTGGCCGGAGAACGGCGGCATGACTATTTCTGGTCTGCTCGCGCTGGGGCTCATGCTCGGCATGGGGCTGGTCGGCTTCCTGGACGACTACAAGAAGATCGCCAAGAAGCAGAACCTGGGACTCACCGCAGCAGGAAAGATGATCCTGCAGGGCACCATTGGCGTGGCCTTCGCCGTGCTGGTCCTGTTCTTCCCGGACGAGGCCGGTAACACTCCCGCATCCACCGCCATCTCATGGACCAGGGACACCAACGTCGACCTGGCCTTTGCGGGTCCGATCATCGGCGCGATCCTCTTCGTGATCTGGGTGAACCTGATCGCCACGGGCACCACCAACGCGGTGAACCTCACGGACGGCCTGGACGGGCTGGCCACGGGCGCATCCATTTTGGTGTTCAGCGGATACATGCTCATTGCCCTGTGGCAGTCCGGTCATCTGTGCGAGAACGTGGACCAGGCAGCCTGCTACGAGGTCCGCGATCCCATGGATCTGGCTATCGTGGCCGCCGCACTCGTGGGGGCACTGATCGGCTTCCTGTGGTGGAACACTTCACCGGCCAAGATCTTCATGGGCGACACCGGTTCACTGGGACTCGGCGGTGCGCTGGCCGCATTTGCCGTGCTGTCCCGCACCGAATTGCTCCTGATCGTCATTGCAGGCCTGTTCGTGGTCATCACGCTCTCGGTCATCATGCAGGTGGGCTATTTCAAACTCTCCGGTGGTAAACGCATCTTCAAGATGGCACCGCTCCAGCACCACTTCGAGCTCAAGGGCTGGCAAGAGGTCACCATTGTGGTGCGCTTCTGGATCATTGCCGGATTGTTCGTTGCGGCGGCACTGGGCGTGTTCTACGGTGACTGGTTGATTCACAACGGAGGGGCTTTCCCCGGAGCTGAGGCACTTCGATGATTCACGCGAGTAACGACAACCCCGTTCTGGACAACCCGCGACTGACCGCTCTGACCAGTTGGGACGCTGACTGGCGCGGACTGCGAGTGGTCGTGGCCGGGATCGGTGTTTCCGGGTTCGCAGCGGCGGACACACTCATTGAACTGGGCGCGCGCGTGGTCGTTCTGGACGGTAACGACACCGCCCGCAACCGGCAGCGGGCTGACACCCTGCGCATCGTGGGTGCATTGGACGTCAACCTAGGCCAGGAGGCCATGACCTTCGTTCCCGACGTCGCAGGGGACCGCCCCGACCTGGTCGTCACCTCACCCGGTTTCCCGCCCACGCACCCGTTGCTCGTGGCCGCCCGCGAAGAGGGCATCCAGATCTGGGGCGACGTGGAATTGGCATGGCGCGTGCGCGAACGTGAAGGCCGCAAGACCGCCGAATGGGTGTGCATCACCGGCACCAATGGCAAGACGACCACCGTGGGCATGACGGCATCGATGCTCCAGGCTGCCGGCCTCAAAGCGATTGCGGTGGGCAACGTGGGTACCCCCATCCTGGACGCGCTCCGCGATCCCATCGAATATGACGTACTGGCGGTGGAGCTCTCGAGTTTCCAATTGCACTGGACCCATTCCATGGCGCCCCTGGCCTCCGTGGTGCTCAACCTGGCCCAGGATCACGTGGACTGGCACGAGGGTTACGGGAACTACGTGGCGGACAAGTCTCGCGTGTACGAGAACACCAAGGTGGCGTGCGTGTTCAACGCGGAACAGCAAGGCTCCGTGGAACTCGTGGAGGAAGCCGACGTCCTGGAGGGTTGCCGCGCCATCGGCTTCACGACCGGTTCCCCGGACCTGTCCATGGTCGGTGTCGTGGACGACCTTCTGGTGGACAGGGCCTTTGTCGAGGACCGGAGAAACACTGCCGCCGAACTGGGCAACGTGGCCGACACCGGTGCACTGCCCACTCGACACGTGGTGGCCAACGCACTGGCCGCTGCGGCTCTGGCCCGCGCCGCCGGTGTTGCACCGGAGGCCGTGCGCGACGGTCTTCTCGCTTTTCAACCCGGTGACCACCGAATCCAGTTGGTGGCCGAGTCCGACGGCGTTCGCTGGATCAACGATTCCAAGGCCACCAATCCGCACGCCGCCCAGGCTTCACTCTCCGCCTTTGATTCAGTCATCTGGATTGCAGGTGGGCTGTCCAAGGGCGTGACCTACGACCAACTCGTGGAGCGTAACGCTTCTCGACTGCATACGGTGATCCTGATCGGCACGGACAATCAGGCGCTGTTGGATGCCCTGGAGCGCCACGCGCCCGAGGTCCCCGTCGTGGCGACGTCGGGCCCCGACGCCGTGGACCCGGCCGCGGATCCCACGGACGGCCACGCGGCCATGCGCACCGCCGTGCAGCAAGCACGAAAGGTTGCGACGCCGCAGGACACGGTGCTCATGGCCCCGGCAGCGGCGTCCATGGATCAATTTCAGGATTACGCGGACCGCGGCGATGCCTTCATGAACGGCGTGCGAGAAGAACTGGGACTCTAATGGCGAAATCCCCGGGTCGGAGCTTCGACACCCCCCGCAACGGCGCAGTTGCCGAGCACCCCAAGGACTCCCGCGCGACAGCGGTACACCCGGGCACCGGCGTACGCGACGACGATCTGGGAGTGGTTCGGGCCAGCGGCGGGGGGAGCCGTCCCCTGAGCAGCAAACTCCGTCACATGTGGCACCAACTGGTGGATGGGCCGCTCTTCCACTCGTACTGGGCTTTGGCCGGCACGGTCATCATGCTCACGGCGATCGGCATGATGATGGTGCTTTCCGCATCGGCAGTCGAGGCCATTGCCGAGGACAGCTCCGCGTATTTCTTGTTCCAACGGCAGGCCATGTTCGGAGCGGTCGGTTTGATCGCCATGATTGCCCTGTCGTTCGTCCCTGCCTGGCTCTATCGCAAACTCTCGTGGGCTCTCTGGGCCCTTGGCGTGGGCCTGCTGCTTCTCGTGTTCTCGCCACTGGGCGAAGAAGTCAACGGGAACCGCAACTGGCTGAGTCTGGGCGGCCTGACCCTGCAGCCCTCCGAAGCGGCCAAGCTGGCGCTGTGTGTCTGGTTGGCAGCGCAGTTCGCGAAACAGGGTGACGAGGTCACCGACTGGAAGAAAGCTCTGTGGCCGTCTCTCATCGGGTTCCTGGTCCCCACGGGACTGGTGGCAGCCGGCGGTGACATGGGCACTGCCATTGTGTTCGTGCTGATCTACGCCGCCGCGTTGTTCTTCGCGGGTGCTCCGCTCAAGATCTTCGCCGGAGCGGCCGTTGTGGGAATCGTCCTGGGTGTGGGGGCCATCATCACGGCCCCGCACCGTGTCGACCGCATTACCGGCTGGTTGTTCGGCGAATGCGGTGCAACGGATGCCTGTTGGCAGGCCGAGCAAGGGCTCAATGCACTGGCCACCGGTGGCTGGTGGGGCGTGGGGTTGGGCCAGTCCCGGCTCAAGTACAACTACGTCCCAGAGGCCCACAACGACTACATTTTCTCGATCATCGGTGAGGAACTGGGGCTGTTGGGTACCGCCATCATCCTGCTGCTCTTCGCCATCATGGTGATCGCCATGGCACGCATCATCCTGCGAACCCGCAGTATCTTTGTGCGGATCGCCACGGCGTGCGTCGCCACATGGTTGGTGGGCCAGGCGTTCGTGAACCTCGGAATGGTCACGGGACTGCTGCCCGTGATCGGTATTCCGTTGCCGTTCATCAGCTACGGTGGTTCGGCGTTGATGATCAGCCTGGCGGCGGTGGGTGTCGTGATGTCGTTCGCCCGAGTCCCGCGTTCGGTGGAGGTCAGCAAGAATTCCGCGATCCTGGACCGTCAGGAAGCCCACGAGGTCTCCGCTGACGGGGAACCGCGGCGTCGGGGGCCAGAATGGTTGCGACGCATTACTTCGCAGGGTGGAAAGGCACAACATGAGCAGTGAACCGCTGAACAAGGCCGAGGGCTCCGTGAACGTCGTGCTCGCAGGCGGAGGCACAGCCGGGCACGTGAGCCCGTTGCTGGCCATTGCGCACGCGATTGAGGAAGCCGACCCGGCTGCGTCTGTATGCGCGGTGGGAACCGCGTCCGGTATGGAAACTCGCCTGGTCCCCGCCGCTGGTGTGCCACTGGAACTCATTGATCGAGTGCCTCTGCCGCGACGTCCATCGGCAGATCTGCTGCGCCTTCCGGCGCGACTCAACCGAGCGGTTCAACAAGCGGGTCGGATCCTCGATTCGCAAGGTGCTGATGTCGTGGTGGGAGTGGGCGGTTACGTGTGCACGCCCGTCTACCTGGCGGCTGCGCGGCGTCGTATCCCCGTGATCATCCACGAAGCCAATGCGCGCCCAGGGCTCGCCAACCGTGTGGGTGCCCGCTTCGCCTCCGTGGTGGCCACAGCGTTCGCGGACACCCCCCTGAAGGGTGCCGTGCCGGTGGGCATGCCCATGCGCCAGGAAATTGCAGAGCTGGATCGTTCGGCGCTGCGCGCTCAGGCACGCGATGAACTCGGCCTTGACCCTGACCTGCCCACCGTGGTCGTGACGGGCGGTTCCTCCGGAGCGCAGTCGATGAACAGAACCGTGGCGAAAATCGCGCGCGAAGTTGCCGAGCATGGCTACCAGCTTCTGCATGTGACCGGACGCACCAAGGAGGTTCGGACGGACAGCGGCGAACTGCTGCGGGCTCCGGGCTATGTCCAGACTGAGTACGTGGACGGTATGGAAAAGGTCTACGCCGCCGCCGACCTGCTCGTGGCCCGCGCGGGTGCCGCCACGGTGTGTGAGGTGGCCGCGGTGGGGTTGCCCGCGGTGTTCGTGCCCCTGCCCATCGGCAACGGTGAGCAGGCGCTCAATGCCCGCTCCTTGGTGGCCGCCGGGGGAGCGGAACTCGTGAAGGATTCCGAGTTCACCCCGCAGTTCTACCGGGACACGGTAGCTGCTCTCGTCACTGATGCCCCTCGACTGAACCGGATGGCGCAGGCCTCCGCGGCCCACGGTATTCGTGATGCGGCACAGACCATGGCGCAATTGGTTCTGGAACACGCGCAGCGGCACTAAGTTAGTCCCGATCACTCGGAACCCATTACTTCCCACTTCCCGTTCGGAGGAGACACCGTGAACTCCCAGGTCCAGCTCGATCCCCATACGCTGGGGCGCGTCCACTTCATCGGCATGGGCGGGGCAGGCATGTCTGCCGTGGCGAGACTCCTGCTGGCCCGCGGTGTGGACGTGAGCGGTTCCGACGCCAAGGACTCGAAAGGGCTTCGCGAACTCGAGGAACTCGGCGCCACGGTGTTCGTGGGTCAGCAGGCCCAGAACGTGGACGGCGCCGGCACCGTGGTGATCTCCACAGCCATCAAACCCAGCAATCCGGAACTTGCGGCTGCGCGGGAGCGGGGTCTGCGCGTGGTGCACCGGTCCGAGGCCTTGGCCTCCGCGATGCACGGTCGGCGGGTCGTCGCCGTGGCGGGAACTCATGGGAAGACCACCACGAGTTCCATGACCACTGTGGCCTTCCGGGCAGCTGGTCTGGACCCGTCATGGGCCATTGGCGCGTTCGTCGCTGATCTGGGTGCCAACGCGGGCTTTGCCGACGGCGCGTGGTTCGTGGCGGAGGCGGACGAGTCCGACGGTTCTTTCCTGGCTTACCACCCCGAAATCGCGGTGGTCACCAATGTGGAACCGGACCACCTGGACCACTACGGCTCGGCCGAAGAGTTCTTCGCCTCCTTCGATCGCTTCTCGGAAACCGTCCGTCCCGGCGGAACGTTGGTCGCCTGCCTCGATGACCAGGGTTCGCGGAACCTTGCTGAGCGTCGTCGTGCTACCGGTGAAGCGGTCTTGACGTACGGGCTGGATCCTGCCGCGGACGTGGTCATCTCGGGCATCGAGGCGCGGGGCGTTGGTTCGCATTGCACCCTGACGTTCGCCCTGGCAGGGGGAGAGCCCAGCTCTTTGGAATTGGACCTGCTGGTCCCGGGGGCGCACAACATTGCCGACGCCGCCGCGGCCTTCACCGCCGGACTGGCCGCAGGGGCAGAGCCGGAAGCGCTGATCGATGGGCTGGGACAGTTCCACGGCTCGGCACGACGTTTCGATTTAAAGGGAACGGCTCGCGGGGTGCGCGTCTTCGACGATTACGCTCACCACCCCACCGAGGTCCAGGCTGCGCTGAGGGCTGCCCGGGAAGTCGCGGGTGAACACAAGGTGCACGCGATCTTCCAGCCGCACCTGTACTCACGCACCCGGGAGTTTGCGGCCGAGTTCGCTGCAGCTTTGGAGTTGGCCGATCACGCGTACGTTCTGGACGTCTTCGGGGCGCGCGAGGAGCCGATGCCGGGCATCACCGGGGCAACCATTGCGGACCTGGCGCCGTCCGGTCGAGTGGTGTCCACGCCGGAGGCCGAAGAGGCCATTGGTGCGGTCCTGCAGTCCGCGGGCGAGGGTGACCTGATTCTGACCGTGGGTGCCGGCGACATCACCGCGCTCGGTCCCAAGATCGTGGACGGGTTGGCGCTCAACTAATGGTCAGGCCCACACCACCGCATCAACCGCGCCTGGGCTGGGACCCTGATTCCGAGGATCCCCAGCGGCACGAACCCCACGAGGACGGCGCGTTCGACGACGCCGACCACAATGGTTTCGACGACACCGGTGACAACGACCCGGTGCGCGTCCGTGTTAATGACGAGTCCAAGGTTTCGCGCGTCGACACTGGCCAGTTGCAAGAAACTCCGCTTCCGGGCGGGCGGTTCTCCTCGTGGCGGCAGCGTCGCAAAGCCGCCAAGGCTGAATCTTCGGAAAACGACACCGAGCAGGACCCGGACGATCCGGACACGGTGGTTGCGTTTCCTCGCAGTTCCCATCGCCGACGCCGCCGCAAGCGATTGCTCGCGCTACTCACCGCATTGCTCCTTGCGGCCTTGTTCGTGGGTATCGTGTTCTTCTCGCCCCTGTTCGCCACTCGATCGATCGACGTGGAGGGTGCGCGGCTGACGGACCCCCAGAATGTGGAGCAAGCTCTGCAACGCTTCGAGGGCGTTCCTCTGACTCGGATCTCCAAGGAGGAGGTCCGCGCCGCGGTGGGCGATGTGCCGCAGGTGAAATCAGTGGACGTGGTCCTGGAACCCCCGCACACCATCACCGTGCAGCTGCACGAGCGAGTGGGCGTTGCCACGGTGCAGGAGGGGCAGGACATGATCCTCGTCGACTCCCAGGGCCAGCAGCTGGCGAGCTACGGGGAGGGCGACCGACCCGACGTGCCCATGATCGAGGGCGGCAGAGACGTGCTGAGCACCAACAAGTTCGCAGCCATCTCCGAAGTTCTTGCGGCGCTACCCGCCAGTGTTCTGACACAACTCGACAGCGCCTCGGCGCCATCCGAATCATCGGTCGAGCTCACTTTCGTGGACGGGCGCAAAGCGATCTGGGGGGATTCCTCGGACAGTGAATTGAAGGCTCAGGTGTTGGCCGCTCTCGCGAGTGACGAGGAAACAGCTGGCGGTAGCGAATACGACGTTTCCGCGCCCCTTCACCCGACGATCAAATAACTCTGGAATTACGCCATATCTTAGCTTCAAGCTCACGTTGAAGGTAGGTCATCCCCTCTGTGATCAGGGGCAACAGCGACTCATCAGGAAACACAAGCGGTCGTGATATGGAGAACCCGCTGGTGATTGGTACTCTAAGGTCGACATGAAATGCGACATAACCGTTCGCGCATAAATCGCTCAAGTCTCAAGTAATTCTTGAACTTACTGGATTGGCGGAACGGGTGTCGGTAAGCCCCACGCGAGTTAGGTGCATATGGACTCCTCAACCCCCCAGAACTACTTGGCTGTCATCAAGGTGGTCGGAATCGGCGGCGGCGGTGTCAACGCCGTCAACCGCATGATCGAGGAAGGTCTGCGCGGCGTTGAGTTCATCGCCATCAATACCGATGCTCAAGCACTGCTGATGTCAGACGCTGACGTCAAGCTTGATGTCGGCCGCGAACTGACCCGTGGTCTTGGTGCCGGCGCCAACCCCGATGTCGGACGCCAGGCAGCCGAAGATCACGAAGAAGAAATCCAGGAAGTACTCAAGGGTGCTGACATGGTCTTCGTGACCGCCGGTGAAGGTGGTGGCACCGGTACCGGTGGTGCCCCGGTCGTGGCACGCATCGCTCGCTCCCTGGGCGCGCTGACCATCGGCGTGGTCACCCGTCCGTTCACCTTTGAGGGTCGCCGCCGCTCCAACCAGGCTGAGAACGGCATCGAGACGCTCCGCGACGAGGTCGACACGCTCATCGTGATCCCCAACGATCGCTTGCTCTCCATCTCGGACCGCAACGTGTCCATGCTGGACGCGTTCAAGTCCGCTGACCAGGTTCTGCTGTCCGGTGTCTCCGGCATCACCGACTTGATCACCACCCCGGGTTTGATCAACCTGGACTTCGCGGACGTCAAGTCCGTGATGCAGGGCGCTGGTTCCGCGCTCATGGGCATTGGTTCTGCACAGGGCGAGGATCGCGCCGTCAAGGCCGCGGAACTCGCCATTGCTTCCCCGCTGCTCGAGGCATCCATCGATGGTGCCCACGGCGTGCTGCTGTCCATCCAGGGTGGTTCCGACCTCGGTTTGTTCGAGATCAACGAGGCCGCTCGCTTGGTGCAGGAAGTCGCTCACCCGGAGGCCAACATCATCTTTGGCGCCGTGATCGATGACGCCCTGGGTGACCAAGCTCGCGTGACCGTGATCGCCGCCGGGTTTGACTCCGTCTCGCAGGAAACCAACGCCAATAACTCTTCCCCGGCAGAGCGTCAGGCGGCCAACACCCGTGCCGCATTCGGTGGTGACGCCTCCCGTCCTTCGGGCGTGGGTCGTTCCCCGCAGCGCGGTGGCTCTTCCTACGGCAACAACAACTCGCAGTCCTTCGGCTCACGCCAGTCGCAGGAAGACGACATCCCGGACGACGCCGGCTTCGACGTTGACCTACCCGCCGAGGGCGAGTCCTCGAACTCCTCGTCCAGCTCGTCACGCAAGGATTCCCTGGACTTCCCGGATTTCCTGAAGTGAGTTGAGCGGGCACTGCCCGCCGGGTTGACCCCCGAAAGATTGGATCACGGGGTGGGTATCGCCAAGCGGTACCCACCCCGTTGTCATGTGGTGAGGAGATGATGGGTCGTGTGGTTCACCGACCAGCACGCGGGCGCGGCCATTGCGTTCACGGACGCGTCCGAAGGCAATGTTGCCGCGCACACGGGGGAGGACCCCGCCCAGGTTGCGGCTCACCGTGCCGCGCTGGAGAAAGAACTGGGCCTTCCTGCGGAGTCACTGAGATTCATGCGTCAGGTTCATGGAACGACAGTCGTGTCCTTCTCGGCTCACTCTGCGGGCGACACGGATGACCTCCACGCATCCGGAGCTCGTGAGATGCCTGGGACTTCCGCGGTGCCCGAAGCACCCGAGGCGGACGCCGCAATCAGCGAGGACGGAACACCCTTGGCCGTGCTCACGGCGGATTGTCTCCCCGTGGTGTTCGTGGCCGAACGCGCAGAGACGAACGTCCCGCTGACCGCTGTGGCGCACGCGGGACGGCGCGGATTACTGGACGGAGTTCTCCAGAACACGGTGCACGGGTTGCGGAAACTCGGGGCCCAGACCATCACCGCTTGGGTGGGGCCCGCAATTTGTGGTGCCTGTTACGAAGTCCCAGAGGAGATGCGGGCCGAATCCGCCCGGCTCCTTCCTGGGATCGAGGCCGAGACCTCGTGGCAGACCCCCGGACTCGATCTACCTGGTGCTGCGCGCACCCTGCTCGAAGAACTCGAGGTGCAGGTAGCCGAAACCGGCGCTGATCGTTCCGAATGGTGCACCCTGGAACACGACGCGCTCTATTCCTACCGGCGCGATAAGACGACTTCTCGCCTCGCAGGTGTCGTGTGGGTGCCCTCGGCGGCCACGACCGGCGGAAAGGACACACTGTGACCCACTCCGAAGATCAACTGTCGACTCCCTCTGACCGTGCACGCACCGCGGAACTGGCTCAACGCTTGTCCGCGGTGAGACAACGAATCCTCGATGCGTCCGAGCTCCGCAGCGAAGACCGCGCTCACGGCGGCGAATTGCCAGCGCTGATTGTGGTCACTAAATTCTTCCCCGCGCAGGATGTGGTGAGGCTGCGGGATCTGGGGGTGCGCGCCGTCGGCGAGAACAAGGACCAGGAAGTTCTGCCCAAGGCGCAGGAGGTCACGCAAGCACTTGTGCAGCGTGAGCCCGCCGTGAGCGAACCCGTGTGGCATTTCATCGGTCAGTTGCAGTCAAACAAAGCCAAGCGCGTGGTGCGGTATGCCTCCTGGGTGCATTCCGTTGATCGTGAGTCATTGATCACCGCCCTGGGTAAGGCCGTGGGCAATCATCGCGCGGCAGCGGAGAGTGGTGATGTTTCCCCCGGTCCGTGCGCCACAGCGGATCTCAAGTGCTGCCTCCAGGTGAATCTGGATCCCCGAGCCGGGGAAGACTCGCAACGCGGGGGAGCCCATCCGTCACGGGTGGCGGAGCTCGCGCGACAGGTTACGGAGACCGACGGCCTGGAACTTGCCGGAGTGATGGCCGTGGCGCCCAAGGATGGCGAACCTCGCGAGGCTTTCGAGCGACTGTGGGAGATCTCCCAGCAATTGCAAAGCGACTATCCCGGTGCCACTGCCGTCTCGGCGGGCATGAGCGGAGACCTGGAAGCCGCCGTGGCCGCGGGGGCCACTCACGTGCGGATCGGCTCGGATGTCCTCGGGGCGCGTCCCACCGTGCGGTAGCGTAATGAGAGATAATTTTGCGGGTGGTATTTTTCCCACCCGCCCAGTGATTGAGGAGAGACTATGGCCGGAGCGCTGCGTCGTACCATGATCTATCTCGGCCTCGCCGAGACCGACGACGACTACACCTCCGAAGAGACCAGCCGTCCCCGGGAAGTCACACAGACGCCGGCAAGCGGTTCCACCGCAGTGGTCGGTGAGACCGGAAACGGTGTCGCTGCACGTCGTTCCCCGGAGTACCGAGCCCCCGTGACGCCCATCAGAAGGGCCCCCAGTTCCCGAGAGGACGACAGCGAATTGCGCACCATCACCACTGTGCACCCCCGCTCTTACAACGACGCCAAGTCGATTGGCGAAGCATTCCGAGACGGCACCCCCGTGATCATGAACGTCTCCGACATGGGAGAGGCGGAAGCCAAGCGTCTCGTGGACTTCGCGGCCGGTCTGGTGTTCGCACTCCACGGCTCGATCGAACGAGTCACGGCCAAAGTGTTCTTGCTCACCCCCTCCTACGTGGAGGTGCGCGACCAGGGACACACCGATGACATCGACGACGACACCGAGTCCTACGGACAGGCCGAGGGCTGATCGTGAACCTCATCCTCTCCATCCTGTACTTGGTGGTCCATCTCGTCTATGTGGCGTTACTGGGCCGGCTCGTGTTGGACTGGGTACAGATGTTCGCCCGCAGCTGGCGGCCACAGGGGATCATGTTGATCGCAGCGTCGGTCATCTACTCGGTTACCGACCCGCCCATGAACCTGTTGCGACGGGTTGTACCGCCACTGCGGTTCGGTGGCGTGGCCCTGGACCTGGGTTTCCTCATCCTGGTCTTCGCAGTCAGCATCATCCAATCGATCCTGTGGGGGATGTTGTTGCGGGGATAAGTGTCGGTGACACCCCGATAACCGAGCGTTGGTTACGCCGTAGTTGTATCCTTAGCGTTAATTATCTTGACCGAGGCCTGGCCTTCGCGGCTTGATTAGAAGTAGGAGTGAAGCACTCACATGACTTTGACACCAGAAGACGTCATCAATAAGCGGTTCCAACCCACCAAGTTCCGCGAGGGATACGACCAGGACGAGGTCGATGACTTCCTGGACGAGATCGTGGTCGAACTGCGCCGTTTGAACCAGGAGAATGAGGATCTGCGCAAGCAGGTCGAAACCTCAGGCGGCCAGGTTGCTCCCGAGCAGCGCGGAGACTCCGCGGCTTCCGCGCCGGTTGCCCCTCAGGAGACCGTCGAGGCCTCGGAGACCACCGAGGTCCGCGAAACCACCGCCCCGGCTTCTGCCGCTGCCCCGACAGCGACCGAAACCACGGGCACCGCCACGGACGCTGCTCAGCCGCGCGCCGAATCGGTCGAGTCCGCGGCCGGCGTGCTCGCGATGGCTCAGAAGCTCCACGATGAGTACGTCGCACAGGGCCGTTCGGAGCGTGAGCGCCTCATCTCCGAGGGCCGCACCCAGGCCGACAAGCTCGTCTCCGATGGCAAGCGCACCAAGGAAGAGACCCTCTCCACTCTGGAGAAGGAGAAGTCCCGCCTGGAGGCTTCCGTCAGCGAACTGCGTACTTTCGAGCGCGATTACCGCAGCAACCTCAAGAACTTCATCAACGGTCAGCTGCGTGACATCGATTCCACCGGATCCCTGGCGCCCGACAACGCGCCCTCCGGTAACGCTTCCAACCGCACCGTGGCCAAGTAATACTCGGTGTCGCATCAAGCTCGCGAGACAGCGGCGGCTCCCACCCCTTCGGGTCGGGGCCGCCGCTGCCTCATTCTGTCCCTGATCGTGGCCGCGCTGATCTATGGCGCGGATCAACTCACCAAGTTGTGGGTCGTGGCCGAGTTGCCCCTCGGACAGCAGTTCCCGGTGATCCCGGGTCTGTTGTGGTGGCAGCACATCCGTAACAGCGGCGCCGCGTTCTCGCTCGGTTCGGATTACACATGGATCTTCACGGTCGTCATGGCGGTGGTGGTGGTGTTCATCGCGTTGACGTTGCGCAGAGTGCGGCACCCGTTCTGGGCTGTGGGCCTGGGCCTGGTACTTGGCGGAGCCGCGGGGAATCTCACCGACCGGTTGTTCCGTGAACCAAGTTTCGGGCAGGGGCACGTGGTCGACTTCATCGCGGTCCCCAATTTCGCGATCTTCAACCTGGCCGACTGCGGTGTGGTGGTGGGCATTGGCGTGATCATGATCTTGATCCTGGGGGACCGGGACATGACCCAGCCCGCCGGGCACCGAGGAGTCGACGCCGAGGAACCCACCGCTAACGATTCCGAAATCGAAGGACCCGCACTCAAGAATGACTGACTCCCGCACCCGCCCCACCGGTTCCGAACCCGAGTTCGTCTCGGAACGGTTCACCGTGTCCGACGAGCTCGATGGTGCGCGCGCCGACGCCGCCGTGGCGGCCTGGACGGGTCTCTCGCGTTCCGCAGCAGCCCAGTTGTGCACCGACGACCGGGTGCTGTTCAAGGGACGGCCGGTGGCCAAGTCGCACCGCGTGGAGACCTCGGAGACATACGCGGTGGACGTTCCCGTGCCGGAGGACCCCACGCGCATAGCCCCGCAGCACGTTGCGGATCTCCAACTGGTCCACGTGACGCCCAGCTACGTGGTGGTCGACAAACCGGCCGGGGTGGCAGCCCACCCGTCACCCGGGTGGAAGGGCCCGACGGTGGTCGGGGCGTTGGCCGGTGCGGGCGTGTCCATTTCAACCTCCGGGGCGCCGGAACGGCAAGGTATTGTGCACCGTTTGGACGTGGGGACCTCCGGGCTCATGGTGGTGGCCCGTGACGAGAACGCCTACACCGTGCTCAAGCGGGCCTTCAAGGAACGCACGGTGACCAAGGTTTACCACACGGTGGTGCAAGGGATTCCGGATCCGCTCAAGGGCACCATTGATGCTCCCATCGGTCGGCATCCGGGGCATGAATGGCGCTTCGCCGTCCTGGAGGACGGCCGCGATTCCATTACCCACTACGAGGTGCTGGAAGCCTTCGGGCGGGCCTCGCTGGTTGAGGTGCACCTGGAAACCGGGCGCACCCATCAGATCCGCGTTCACTTCTCAGCGCTCAAACACGCGTGTGCCGGTGACCTGACCTACGGGGCGGACCCTGCCCTGTCGGCGGGGCTAGGGCTCACACGGCAGTGGTTGCACGCCAAGAAACTCGGCTTCGCCCATCCGGAGACGGGGGAGCACGTCGAGTACGAGAGCGCTTATCCCGCGGATCTCGCGTTCGCGGTGGAAACCCTGCGAGAGGGCGGACCGCAACTCTGATAGCGCGGTGACCGGTGGCAACTGGGCGCTCGAGCGGCGTCGTTGGCCGTCGCCGTCCGGATGAGGCACAGATCGCGTTCGCCGGAACGTGAGCTTGTCGGAGACGCGTCCTAGACTGGTCCGGTGACCACGGCGACCGGCAAAAAAGGCTTTACCCACCTCCACGTACACACCGAGTATTCAATGCTCGACGGTGCTGCACGCCTGGACGATCTGTTCGAGGAGTGCCACCGCCAGGGCATGGACTCGTTGGCCACCACGGACCACGGGTTCGTGTTCGGCGCGTTCGACTTCTGGAGCCGTGCGCGCAACGCCGGAATCAAACCGATCATCGGCGTGGAGGCTTACCTGACCCCGGGTACCGCCCGGCAGGACCGAACCCGCGTGAAGTTCGCGGACGGCGGCCGTGATGATGTTTCCGGTGGTGGTGCGTACACCCACATGACGCTGCTGGCTGAAACGAGCCAGGGCATGCAGAACCTCTTCCGCGCCTCGACCAAGGCGTCGTTGGAAGGTCAGCTCTACAAACCGCGTATGGACCGGGAGCTGCTGAACCAGTACGGCAAGGGCCTGATCGCAACCACCGGTTGCCCCTCCGGTGAAGTGCAGACCCGCCTTCGTCTGGGGCAGTACGACCAGGCCGTCCAGGCGGCCGCTGAGTATCGCGATATCTTCGGTGCCGAAAATTTCTACTGCGAACTCATGGACCACGGCCTGGGTATCGAGAAGCGCGTCACGCAGGACCTGCTGAAGCTCGCCAAGGAACTCAATCTGCCGCTGGTGGCCACCAACGACCTGCACTACACCCACGCCGAGGACGCCAAGTCCCACGCTGCGCTGCTGTGTGTTCAGTCGGGGTCCACGCTGCAGGACCCCAAGCGTTTCAAGTTCGACGCGGACGAGTTCTACCTGAAGTCGCCGGAACAGATGCGCGAATTGTTCCGCGACTTCCCGGAAGCGTGCGACAACACCCTGGAGATCGCCGAACGCTGCAACGTGGAGTTCGACACCTCCGCCAACTACATGCCCCGGTTCCCGGTTCCCGAAGGCGAGAACGAGGAGTCCTGGTTCGTCAAGGAGGTCGAGAAGGGCCTGCACTACCGGTTCCCGAGCGGCATCCCGGATGACGTGCGCGAGCAGGCGGAGTACGAGAAGGGCATTATCATCCAGATGGGCTTCCCGGGATACTTCCTGGTTGTGGCCGACTTCATCAACTGGGCCAAGGACAACGGCATTCGGGTGGGACCCGGGCGTGGTTCCGGTGCCGGTTCCATGGTGGCGTACGCGATGCGCATCACCGAGCTGAACCCGCTTCAGCACGGACTCATCTTCGAGCGTTTCCTCAACCCGGACCGCGTGTCCATGCCTGACTTCGATGTGGACTTCGATGATCGGCGTCGGTCCGAGGTCATCCACTACGTGACCGAGAAGTACGGCGACGAACGCGTGGCCATGATCGTCACCTACGGGACCATCAAGGCCAAGCAGGCACTCAAGGACTCGTCCCGAGTGCTGGGTTACCCGTTCTCAATGGGCGAGAAGCTCACCAAGGCCATGCCGCCGGACGTCATGGGCAAGGGCATCTCGCTCAAGGACGTCTACGACCAGGACGCCAAGCGCTACGACGAGGCCGGCGAGCTCCGCGACACTCTGTCCGATGACCCGGAGTCCATGAAGGTTTTCGAGACCGCGCAAGGCCTGGAAGGGCTCAAACGCCAGTGGGGCGTGCATGCGGCCGGCGTGATCATGTCCTCGGACCCGCTCATCGACATCATCCCGCTCATGCGACGAGAGCAAGACGGTCAGGTGATCACCCAGTTCGATTACCCCACGTGTGAGGGCCTGGGTCTGATCAAGATGGACTTCCTGGGGCTGCGAAACCTCACGATCATCTCTGACGCCATCGAGAACATTTCGCTCAACCGTGACGGCTATGTGCTCGACCTGGAGCAGCTGGACGTGGACGACAAGGAGTCATACGACTTACTGGCCCGGGGCGAGACGCTGGGTGTCTTCCAGTTGGACGGTGGTCCCATGCGTCAGCTGCTCAAGCTCATGCGCCCCGACAACTTCGAGGACATCTCCGCGACCATTGCGCTGTACCGCCCGGGACCCATGGGCGCCAACTCGCACACCAACTACGCGCTGCGTAAGAACGGCGCGCAGGAAATCACCCCCATCCATCCCGAGCTCGAAGAACCGCTTGCGGAGATCCTGGACACCACCTACGGCCTGATCGTGTACCAGGAGCAGGTGATGGCCATTGCGCAGAAGGTGGCCGGTTACTCGCTGGGCCAAGCAGATATTCTGCGCCGCGCCATGGGTAAGAAGAAGAAGGCCGAGCTGGACAAGCAGTACAAGGGCTTCCACCAGGGGATGATCGACCGCGGCTACTCCGAGGCGGCCGTCAAGTCGCTGTGGGACATCCTGCTCCCATTCTCCGACTACGCCTTCAACAAGGCGCACTCCGCAGCTTATGGCCTGGTGTCCTACTGGACCGCGTACCTCAAGGCCCACTACCCGGCCGAATACATGGCCGCGCTGCTCACCTCAGTGGGCGACGACAAGGACAAGCTGGCGCTCTACCTGACAGAGTGCCGCCACATGGGAATCACGGTGCTCCCACCGGACGTCAACGAGTCCGAGCTGAACTTCACTCCTGTCGGCACGGACATCCGCTTCGGCATGGGAGCTGTGCGCAACGTGGGTGCCCACGTGGTGCAGGCCATGGTCAAGGCCCGTAATGAGAAGGAGAAGTTCACCTCCTTCAACGACTTCTTGGCCAAGGTGCCCGCGGTGGTCTGCAATAAGCGCACCATCGAATCCATGATCAAGGCGGGTGCCTTCGATCAGCTCGGACATACCCGCCGCGGTCTGGTCATGTGCCACGAGCAGGCCGTGGAGGACGTGGTCGCCCAGAAGAAAAAGGAAGACAACGGCGAGTTCACCTTCGACCTCTTCGCGATGGGCGGTTCGGAAGATCCCGAGGCGGAAACGTTCTCGGTCGAGGTGCCGGACGTCCCCGAGTGGGAACGCAAGGACATGCTCGCCTTCGAGCGCGAAATGCTGGGCCTCTACGTGTCGGACCACCCGTTGCGCGGGCTCGACGACGCCCTGAGCCAGTACACGGACACGGCCATCCAGCCGCTGTTGTCCGATGACAATCACCGGCCCGACGGCGCCGTTGTGACCGTGGGCGGCATGATTACGTCCCTGTCGCGACGGATCGCCAAGACCTCCGGTAACGCGTACGCGCGGATCGAGCTTGAGGACCGTTCCGGGTCCATCGAGATCATGTTCTTCGGCAAGGCCTACGCGCCAATTGCCGGCGTGCTGGCAGAGGACCTGATCTGTGTGATCAAGGGACGCATGCAGCGCCGCGATGATGGTTCCATCTCCATCTCGGCTCAAGAACTCACGGTTCCTGAGCTCAGTGTGGATGGCTCCACCGGTCCGGTGTGTGTGGCTTTGCCCGAGCATCGAGCCACGGAAGCCACCATCCGCCAGATCGGGGAGGTACTGCGCAATCACCGGGGTGAGTCCGAGGTTCGCATCCATTTGGACACCCACCGGTCACTGCAGGTGCTGCGCCTCGGACCGGAGTACCGGGTCAATCCGACGCCCGCGTTGTTCGGAGATCTCAAGGTGTTGTTGGGCCCGGCCTGTCTGGAAGCGTGAGCAAGGTCTCGGACGACCGGCCCAGGATGTCCGCTGTTCTGACTATTTCGGTCCGTGGATTCCCGGGGGCGGTGTCGCGCGCTTGTAGAATGGAAGGGTGACTGAACAAACTCTGGATTCTGCAAGCGCAACTACTCCCTCCGGCTTCCTGCGGGTCATCGACCTGCGTGGACAGCACCTGAGCTGGAACGAGCTGCGCCATGCGGTACCCCGCCAAACGGCGTCGTCCGTGGCGGAGGCTGAGGCCAGCGTGCGTTCGATCATCGAGAACGTCCAGGTCAACGGCGCTGCTGCCATCCGCGAGTACGCCCAGAAGTTCGATGATGTCGACCAGGGACGGATCAAAGTCGATCCGGCAGAGATCCAAAAGGCCGTGGCTGAGCTGGACCCGGCCGTGCGCAAGGGCCTGGAAACAGCCATCGATCGCACCCGTCGTTTCGCTAAGGCACAGCGCCCGGCGGACGTCGAGGTGGAGATCGCACCCGGAGCTGTCCTGAATCACCGGTGGACCCCGGTCAAGCGCGCTGGTCTGTATATTCCCGGTGGGCTGGCCGTGTACCCGTCGTCGGCGATCATGAACGTGGTTCCCGCGCAGGCGGCCGGGGTGGAATCGGTGGTGTTATGCACTCCGCCGCAGAAGGAATTCGGTGGACTGCCGCACCCCGTGATCTTGGCAGCGGCCGGGCTGCTCGAGGTGGACGAGGTCTGGGCTATCGGTGGTGCGCAGTCGCTGGCTGCCATGGCGTACGGGCTGACCGATGGCGAGGATGAGCTGGAACCCGTGAACACGGTGACCGGGCCCGGCAACATCTTTGTGGCCATGGCCAAGCGCCAGTTACGCTCCATCGTGGGCGTGGACGCCGAGGCCGGCACCACCGAGATTGCCATCATTGCCGATGACAGCGCGGATGCTCGATTCGTGGCAGCGGACCTGATTTCCCAGGCGGAACACGATCCGGATGCCGGCTCGGTGCTGATCACCGAGTCTGCTGAGTTGGCTCGCGCTGTGGAAGCCGAGCTGGCGGTTCAGGTGCCCCAGGCCAAACACCACGAACGCATCGGGATCGCCTTGCGCGGCCCCCAGTCTGGCGTGGTACTCACGGACAACTTGGATCGTTCCATCGAGGTGGCCGACGCATACGCCGCCGAGCACTTGGAGATTCACACGGAGAACGCCCGCGAGGTGGCAGGACGCGTGCGCAACGCGGGTGCTATCTTCATCGGCTCCTACAGCCCCGTTCCGCTGGGCGATTACGCGGCCGGTTCCAACCACGTGTTGCCCACCGGCGGTACGGCGGTCTTCAACTCCGGCCTGCACGCAGCCTCGTTCATGAAGGCCGTACAGGTCATTGAGTACAGCCAGGAAGCACTGGCTGAGCTCGAGGACGACATCGTGGCGCTTGCTTCGAGCGAGGACCTTCCGGCCCACGGTCGCGCTGTGACCATCCGCTCCGAATCATCCGGCCGGGAAGGCTGATCCGTGCACTGCCCGTTCTGCCGACACAATGACTCCAAGGTGGTCGATTCCCGCACCACCGATGACGGCACCGCCATCCGACGGCGTCGTCAGTGCACGGAGTGCGGGCGCCGGTTCTCCACGTTGGAGACTACGTCGATCTCAGTGATCAAGCGCTCGGGCGTCACCGAACCGTTCGACCGTCAGAACATCGTCAATGGCGTGCGCAAGGCCTGCCAGGGGCGCCCGGTGAGCGAGGACGACCTGGCCATGCTCGCTCAGGAAGTCGAGGAATCGGTGCGGGCCTCGGGCTCCGCGGAGATTGACGCCCACGATGTTGGGCTTGCCATCCTGACGCCGCTGCGGCGGCTGGACGTGGTGGCCTATCTCCGATTCGCATCGGTCTACCAAGCGTTCGAGGGCCTCGAAGATTTCGAACGCGCCATCGAAGTGCTCCGCGATCAACAAGCGGAATTGGCCGGACAGCAGACCCTCGTTCCGGACACCTCCCGCCGCAACACCGCACCCGCCGCACGACGCCGCCCGGCGCGCAAGCCATCGCAAGGCGCCGCTGCGGCGTCGTCACCGACCGCAGCCAACGAGGCGGGGGAGAGCGAACCCAAGCCCCGGCGAAAGCGTGCCGCAAAGAAGCAACCGGAAGCAGCAACTCAGCCGCGGCTGCTGTAGGGGTGACCCCATCGCTTACGCTGGGCAACAGAACTCTCAGCTGAGCCCCGCTGCCGAAGGGAACGTGCGTGGTCAAGAATCCGGAACACCTTCCGCCGTACAAGAATTGGGATTGGCTGTGGCGGTCGACTTTCGAGTTGAAATACCAGAGCTCGCTGTTGGTTGCGGACGTGGACTTCTTCGATTTCTCGGAGAAGATCCGGTTGTACCGGGACGGCGAATTCGTGGCCGTGGACAACTCGCCTGCCAGGCTGCGCGTGGATGAACACGCGACGGTGGAAGCCGCATTGTCGCTGTACGGAATGCAGTACGTGCGATTGGTGCATCTGAACGGCCAGCCTGCGGAATCTTTCCGGCCCAGTGAGGGAACGGGTGAGGACCGACGCGCAAAATTCTCGGTCAATCATCCAACTGCCGACAAAATTATTTCTGTATGCTCCTGGATCGTTTTGTTCCTGGCCATCGTCACCCAACTCCCGGAGCTGCTGAACTTTGCGGGCCGCCTCCTCGACTTTTCCGTCCCGACCTTCGAGCTGCCCGGCTGGCTGAATACGGCCCTCCAGGTAGGCGGCATTCTGGCCGGACTGGACCGCGCGCTGCGCATGAAATTCAACCGATGGATCGACGACACGCATCTGTAATCACCGTTCGGGAAATTCGCAGCCCGACCGGTAAGAATACGGCGCACACCAATTCAAGGAGAGTCTCATTATGCGCGGTGTCATGATTCACGCCCCCGGTGATATCCGAGTCGAAGATCGCCCGGATCCGGTCATCGAAGAACCCACGGACGCCATCATTCGCATGGCCGCTACGTGCATCTGCGGTTCTGATCTTTGGCCCTACCGCGGCTACGGCGATATCCCGGAACCCGCACCCATGGGCCACGAATACGTGGGCGTGGTCGAAGAAGTCGGCGCCGACGTCAAGAACGTGAAGGTCGGGGATTTCGTGATTGGGTCCTTCTTCGCCTCGGACAACACGTGCGAAATCTGCCAGGACGGTTACCAGAGCCGCTGCGTCAACAACGTGGGCATGGGCGGGATCGGCACACAGTCCGAGTACGCACGCATTCCTCTGGCCGACGGCACGCTGGTCGCAACCCCGTCCCAGCCGACCGATGAGCAGATTCCTCATCTGCTGGCGGCTTCGGACGTCCTGGGCACGGGTTGGTTCGCCGCCGTGGCCGCCGAAGTCGGGCCGGGCAAGACAGTTGCGGTGGTCGGCGACGGCGCCGTGGGCCTTTCCGGGGTTCTCGCCGCCAAGCAGCTGGGCGCCGAGCGCATCATTGCGATGAGCCGGCACAAGGACCGCCAAGCCCTGGCCACCAAGTTTGGCGCCACCGACATTGTGGAAGAGCGCGGTGACGCGGGCGTCAAGAAGGTCAAGGAACTGACCGGCGGCCTGGGTGCGCACTGCGTCATCGAGGCTGTGGGAACTCAGGAAGCCATGCAGCAGGCCATCAAGTCCACGCGTCCGGGAGGGCACGTGGGTTTCGTGGGTGTCTCACATGGAATATCCATCGACGGCGGCCAGCTGTTCATGTCCGAGGTCCACCTGCACGGCGGTCCCGCTCCTGTGCGCCGGTTCCTGCCGGAGTTGATCGACCTGATCATGAAGGGTGAGATTACCCCGGGTGACGTCTTCGATCTGACACTGCCGTTGGAGCAGGCCGCGGAGGGCTACACGGCCATGGACGAACGCCGGGCCACTAAGGTGCTGCTGACGGTCTGAGCAATCAGCGGATGGGATCCGCAGCCGCGCCATCGGTCGCTGGGTCCTCGAGCGGCGCGCCACCCAGAGCCTGTTCCTGCCAGTGAGTCACCACCCAGCGGTCGTCAGAGCCCTCGATGATCACCGCGCCGGTATTGGAGAGCCCGTTGTGCGCCACAAAGTCCACGCCGATGTTCTCGCACCGGGCTGCGGTCCAGGCACGAATGATGGCCCCGTGGGAGACCAGGATGGGTACTTCCCCGTGGGCCGCGCCTTCGACAGCTTCCGAGACGACGGCGCTGAATCGACGGATCGCGTCGTGGCCGTCTTCTTCGGAGCCCGGGACTCGAGTATTCCAGTCGCCCGCGGACCAGCCCACGGCGGTCCGCACGTAGGTCTGGATCGATTCCTCGTCGTTGGCCATTTCCAGATCACCCGCGGAGATCTCTCGGAGCCCTTCACGGATGATCGGCTCGAGGCCGAAGGTGGCGGCCAGGGGAGCAGCGGTTTGCTGCGTCCTCACCAGATCGGACACGAACATCGTTCGGACCGGTTCATCCCCCAAGGTGTTCACCAGCGCCTCGGCCTGTTCCCGCCCCAGATCCGTGAGGTCAGCGCCGGGGGCGGCAGTGTCCAGGTTGTGACCCACATTGGAGCTGGTCTGACCGTGTCGAACGAGTATGAGCCGCAAGGGTGAAGACACCTTTCGATGGTGAGAACGGGAACCGAAACTGTCTGGTTCAACGCATGTCCCACCATTCTGACCGGTGCGGTACGCCAAGTGAAACCGAGAGAAGCCCTCAGGCCCGGAAACGCAGAAGAGACCACCTTGCGGTGGTCTCTTCTGCGTTTCTTCGGTGGGCCCTACCGGGATCGAACCGATGACATCTACGGTGTAAACGTAGCGCTCTACCAGCTGAGCTAAAGGCCCTTTTATAATCGGGTGGACATAACTGATGCAGCCGCCAGCACCCGATTGGGGTATAGCTTACCTGCACGTAGGTATCTTCTGACAACTGCAACCGAACGTTCGGTTGTGTGTTGTTGGTCACGCAATTGTTCACTGCTGATCTGCTGGAACAAACGCTGGTCCGGAACGTATCGTCCGAGTCCTGACCAACCGCCCGACGTCCGATGGCCTGCTCGCGCGCATCGTGTGAGCGGATTAACACCGCGTGGAGTGGCACGAACGGGCAACCATGAGTTAACGTAGTAGTCACGAAGGCGCCGAGAGGTGCGTTCGAACCAGGGGACGCTGGTGCGCTAGATCGCCTTCGGGCGTGACAGATACGGCGGTTCGATTCCGTCGGTCTCCACCATTGAAACCCCGGGCCTCACGGTCCGGGGTTTTCTCATGCCCAATTGTGAGCGTGGGAACAAAGGGCAATCCCTGCTCAGACCCCCGGGCGGTGCGTAGGCTTATGCCATGGCTGCAGATAAGAAAGCACAAATTGGTGTCACCGGTCTCGCGGTGATGGGCGCAAACCTCGCCCGCAACTTCGCTCGTCACGGCTACACCGTGGCTCTTCACAACCGTTCCGTGGGTAAGACGGATGCTCTCCTTGAGGAACACGGCTCCGAGGGTGATTTCATCCGCACGGAAACCATGCAGGAACTCGTGGACTCCCTGGAGAAGCCCCGCCGTATCCTGGTGATGGTCAAGGCGGGTGCCCCCGTGGATTCCGTGATCGAACAGCTCACCCCGTTGCTCGACAGAGACGACATCATCATCGACGGCGGCAACTCCTATTTCCAGGACACCCGCCGTCGCGAGCGTGAATGCGCTGAGAACGGCCTGCACTTCGTGGGCATTGGTGTCTCCGGTGGTGAGGAGGGCGCCCTGAACGGTCCGTCCATCATGCCGGGTGGTTCAGAAGAGTCGTACAAGAGCTTGGGCCCCATGCTCGAGGACATCTCCGCCAAGGCCGACGACGGTAAGCCCTGCTGCGCCTGGATCGACACGGACGGCGCCGGTCACTTCGTCAAGATGGTCCACAACGGCATCGAGTACGCGGACATGCAGGTGATTGGTGAGGCTCACGAGCTGCTGCGTTCCGTGGCCGGCCTGGAACCCGCCGAGCAGGCGGACGTGTTCGACGAGTGGAACAAGACCGAGCTCTCCTCCTACTTGATCGAGATCACCGCGCACGTGCTGCGCCAGGTGGACGATAAAACCGGTAAGCCGTTCATCGACATCGTGGCTGATGCCGCCGGCCAGAAGGGCACCGGCCGTTGGACGGTGCAGGAAGCACTCGAACTCGGCTCGCCCGTTACGGCCATCGCCGAGTCCGTATTCGCCCGCGCACTCTCGTCCTCCGAACCCCAGATGCGTCGCGAGGCCCAGGAGATCCTGCCCGCCGGAATCGGCGACACCACGGAGGACGTGGTCGAGGATCCCGAGTTCGTGGAAGACGTCCGTAAGGCGCTCTACGCCTCCAAGCTGGTCTCCTACGCCCAGGGCCTGGACATGCTCACGATGGCCGGTCGCGAGTACGGCTGGGATCTGAACCTGGCAACCATCGCAAGCCTGTGGCGCGAGGGCTGCATCATTCGTGCCGAGCTGCTCAACGTGATCATGGAGGCCTACGCGGGGGACAAGGATCCGCTGAACCTGCTGTTCGCCCCCGAGTTCGTCGCTGCCATGGAAGACGCGCTGCCCGCATGGCGCCGCGTGGTCGCTCGCGCGGTCGAACGCGGCATCCCGGCACCGGTCTTCTCCTCCGCGTTGGCCTACTACGACGCACTGCGACGCCCGCGCCTGAACGCCGCCCTGACCCAGGGGCTGCGCGACTACTTCGGTGCGCACACCTACAAGCGCGTGGACGATCCCGAGAGCTCGTTCCACGTCCTGTGGAGCGGTGATCGTTCCGAGGTCGTCTCCTGATTCCCAGGACTTAGAACCAATAACGACGCCGCGGGCCACCTTTCCA
>NZ_BAAAQA010000001.1:0-12400 GCF_039531425.1 Kocuria atrinae | reverse complement strand
AACGAAAGGTGGCCCGCGGCGTCGTAATACGGGGGAAAGACTAGTTCATCAGATCCACATCGCGGGATCGATGTAGGTGGCCGGATCGACCAGGGGCTCTTGCTTCTCCGGGGTGCGCTGGCGGACCTTGCCCGGGATTCCGGTGACGATCGAATCCTCCGGCACGTCCTTGACCACCACGGCGTTCGCGCCCACGGCCGAGTCCGAACCGACGACCAACGGACCAAGGATCTTGGCGCCGGCGCCGATGGTCACCCGATCACCAATGGTGGGGTGGCGCTTGACCGGCTCCAGCGAACGACCGCCCAAGGTTACGCCGTGATAAATCATGACGTCCTCACCGATCTCTGCGGTCTCACCAATGACCACTCCCATGCCGTGGTCGATGAAGAAACGACGCCCGATCGTGGCACCGGGGTGGATCTCCACACCCGTGGCCCATCGAGCGGCCTGGGACACCGTGCGAGCGAGCAGCTGTTTATTGGGATCCTGCCAGAGCTTGTGTGAGAGCCGGTGCGCCCAAATGGCGTGCAGTCCCGAGTAATTCAGCGCGATCTCCACATTGGAACGAGCCGCGGGATCGTGGCTGCGGGCAGTATCGAGATCTTCCTTGAGTCTGCGCCAAAAGCTCACGTGTCCGTACCTCTTCTGCTCCGCCCAAGTGAGGGCCCGATTGATCTCGTGTTGTAACTGACGCCGGGGCGTCCTTCGTGCCAACGCTGTAGAACCTTCATGCTATTCCCGCTCCGGCCCCGGGCACGAGTTTCCACAGGTCATGGCCGGCGCGCAACGAAAAACACACGCGCGGCAGCGACCTTGTGGTCCGCCCGCCGCACGTGTGTTCTCAACTAGTGCGAAGTGAGGTCGAATCAGCCGCGGATGTCTTCGTAGAGGATGGTGGAGATGTAGCGCTCACCGAAGTCGCACACGACCGCCACGATCAACTTGTCGCGGTTCTCTTCCTTTGCGGCTTCCTCAAGGGCAGCCCACACGATGGCTCCGGACGAGATGCCGCCCAGGATGCCTTCTCGGGAACCCAGATCGCGAGCGGTGGACACGGAGTCTTCCACGGTGACGTCGTAGACGTCGTCGTAGATGTCGCGGTCGAGGATGTCGGGAATGAAGTTTGCGCCGAGACCCTGGATCTTGTGGGGACCGGCCTTGCCCTCGGTCAGTAGCGGGGAATCGGCGGGCTCAACCGCTACCAGACGGATGTCAGGCTTCTGTTCGCGCAAGTATTTGCCTGCTCCGGAAATGGTCCCGCCGGTTCCGATGCCAGCCACGAACACGTCTACCTGGCCTGAGGAATCTTCCCAGATTTCCGGGCCGGTGGTGCCGTAGTGGACATCCACGTTCGCGGGGTTGGCGAATTGACGGGCCAGCACAGCGTTGTCCGAGGCATCGACAATCTCCTGGGCCTTATCCACAGCACCGCGCATACCTTCGGCACCCGGGGTCAGCACGATCTCCGCGCCGTAAGCGCGCAGCATGACACGACGCTCGGTGGACATGGTCTCGGGCATGGTCAGGATGACCTTGTAACCGCGGGCCGCGCCCACCATGGCCAGGGCGATACCGGTGTTACCGGAGGTGCCTTCCACCACGGTGCCGCCGGGCTTGAGTTCACCGGAGGCCTCGGCGGCGTCGATGATGGCCTTACCGATACGGTCCTTGACCGAGTTGGCGGGGTTGTAGAACTCGAGCTTGACGGCAACGTTGCCGGGAAGGTCCTTGTCCAGCTGGTTCAAGCGGACCAGGGGAGTGCCGCCGACGATCTCGGTGACGTTCTCATAAATCTTGCCCATGGATGATCTCTCCTGTCGTGGATTCGTGCTGGGTGGTGTATCAGCACAGAACTACTTTTCAGCCTAGTACCGGTGCCCGGTGGCACTCAGTGAGTTAGCCATACAGCGTAATCTTTGCGGACTTTCGCGAGCTTGGGGTTGATGATCACCTGGCAGTAGCCGTTGAATGGCTGGTTGCCGTAGAAGTCCTGGTGGAAGTCCTCTGCCTCCCACAGTTTCTGCGGCTCCTCGATGGTCGTGACGATCGGGTCCTCGAACAACGGTTGTGCCTTGTTGATGGCTTGCTCGAAGAGTGTGCGCTGCTGTTCATCCGCGGGGAACATGGCGGAACGGTACTGGGTGCCCACGTCGTAGCCCTGCCTGTTCAACGTGGTGGGATCGTGTCCGGTGAAGAAGAGGTCCAGGATCACGTTCGCGGGAACCACCATGGGGTCGAAAGTGACCACCACGGCTTCAGCGTGGCCGGTGGTGCCGGAGCACACGGACTCGTAATCGGGATTGTCGGTGTGGCCGCCGGTGTACACGCTGCGGACATCCAGTACGCCGCGGACACGGCGGTAAACCGCGTCCAAGCACCAGAAGCAACCGCCGGCGAGCACAAAGGTTTCGGTTGAGGAAGAACTCATATTCCGTATAACGCGCAAACCGCCGCACAATTCCCGGCCGTTGAGTTGCGCTCGCTCCTAGGATGGTTCCATGACGTCTGAGGCTCAATCGCAGTACCGTTCGATCCCCACGCTTGCTCAGGTGGTGGCCGCCGCGGACTCACTGTGGGCGTTCCGGCTCCAAGAGGCTTGGGACGCTTCGGGTCTGGTGACGGGCCGCCCCGACCAACCCGTGAAGCGCATCCATTTCGCGGTGGATCCGGTGGCCGCGGTGGTCGATGAGGCCATCACCGCGGAAGCGGATCTACTGATCACCCACCACCCGCTGCTCATTCGCGGAGTCACCTCCGTTGCGGCCGACGGCTTCAAGGGCAAGGTCATCCACGATCTGATCGAGAACCACTGCGCGCTCCTCGCGTGCCACACCAACGCGGACTCCGCCCGCCGGGGAGTTTCGGACGCGTTGATCGCTGCCGGGGGAGTGAACGCGGACGACGCCGCCCCGCTGGTCCCGGACGCCACGGACCCGAGCGTGGGGCTGGGCCGGGTGGGCACGTTGGCAGAGAGTGTGACCCTGGCGGAGCTGGCCGAGCGTCTGGCGGCGAATATCCCGGGCACTGCGCAGGGACTGCGCATCGCCGGTGACCCCGATCGGAAGGTCAACACCATTGCGGTGTGCGGAGGCTCGGGCGACTCACTGTTCGAACAAGTGCGAGACGCGGGAGCGGATGTGTACATCACCGCGGACCTGCGTCATCATCCCGCTTCCGAGGCCCGCGAACACGCCCTGGGGTCCGGGGCGACCGGAACGCCCGCGCTCATCGACGCCGCGCATTCCGCGAGCGAGGCCCTGTGGCTTCCCTGGGGTGCCGAAGACCTGGAACGGGCGCTCGCCGCTCAAGGGTTCGAGGTCGAGATTCACGTGAGCGGACTGCGCACCGACCCGTGGGATTTCCGTGTCGCTTCACCAGAGTCCGATTCAGCGTCGCATCACACTTCAGGAGAGACCTCATGACAGAGCAACACCAAGCACTGACCGCCCTCCTAGACGTGCAAGCGGTGGATTCCGAACTGCACGGGATCATGGCCAAGGCCAAGTCGCAGCAAGAATCCGAGCACGTGAAAGCGTTGCTGGGCCGTCGGACCCAGGCCATTGAAGCGGCCAAGCAGTTGGATGCGCAAGGCAAGGAGGCCGCGAGCGCCGTCGACACCGCGGAAGCCAAGGTGCGAGACATCCAGGCCAAAATCGATCGGGACACCGAGCGGCTCAATCAGGGTGGCTCGGCCAAGGATCTGATGGGCATCCAGCACGAGATCGACACGCTCACCAAGCAACGCGGTGACGCGGAGGACACCCAGTACCAGGCGATGGAACACGCGGAAGCCGTCGCCGCGGATCGCGAGCAGAAGCTTCCGCTGCTGCGGGCCGCTGATGCGCAGGCCAAGGAGGCCGTGACGCAGCGTGACCAGGAACTCGCGGCGTTGAAGGAGCGTCACCAGGAACTCACGGCCCAGCGCCCCGGTCTGGTCAGTGCGGTGGGCGATGAGGCCTTGGTCAAGCGCTACGACTCGCTGCGCAATGCTCGCGGGGGTGGTCGAATCGCCGTGGCTCGATTCGACCGGGACACCTGCGGGGCGTGTGGCACGCACATGAGCCCCGGGGACGCTCAGACCATCGCGAACACTCCCGCGGCAAGCATTCCCACGTGCATCGAATGCTCCGCAATGCTGGTTCGGTGAGCCTGTTCAATCCGGTGTGAATTAGGTGACCGGCCCGGCGCGATAGAATCGACGCTGGACAGGCGGGCCGGGTGACCGCGCGGCGCTCCGTTGGGAGCGTCTCGAGGAAAGTCCGGGCTCCGTAGAGCTGGATGGTGGGTAACGCCCACTCGGGGAAACCCGCAGGACAGTGCCACAGAAAATAGACCGCCCGCCTCGAGCGGGTCAGGGTGAAAAGGTGGTGTAAGAGACCACCAGCGTGCCGGGTGACCGGTGCGGCTTGGTAAACCCCATCCGGAGCAAGGTCATGCAGGGTGCGTTGGAGGGCTGCTCGTCCGAGTGCCCGGGTAGGCTGCTTGAGCCGTGCGGCAACGTACGGCCTAGATGGATGGTCACCACCGCGGTTCGGGTAACCGGCCGCGACACAGAACCCGGCTCATAGGCCCGCCTGTCCCTCCACTAGACTTCTGGGGTGCTGATTTTGCTGCCCCCGTCCGAGTCCAAGACCGCTCCCGTCAGCGGTGACCCCGTATCTTTCGACACGCTGAGCTTCCCCGGTCTCACCCAGGACCGCGAGCATTTGGCGGCCACACTGGCTCGTGTGAGCGGGCAGAAGAACGCGCGTTCGGTACTGGGGATCGGGGAGTCCTTGGCCGCCGACGTCGCTCGCAACCGTGAGCTTCTCACCGCACCCTCCGGACCGGCGCTGTCCGTGTACACCGGGGTTCTCTACGACGCGCTCGACGCTGATTCACTGGCCGGGCCCGCCCGTGAGGTTGCGGAACGATCACTCGTAGTGATTTCTGCGCTGTGGGGAGCAGTGCAACCCACCGACTACATTCCTGCGTATCGACTGTCGATGGGCACTGATCTACCCCGGCACGGGAAGCTCAACACGTGGTGGAAGCCTCGTCTCACGCCTGTGCTGGATGAGGCCGCTGCGGAGCATCTGGTCGTTGACTGCAGATCAGCTGCCTACGCCGCCGCGTGGAAAGCCCCGGCCGAGAGAACCATTGCCGTGCGCGTGGAACAGCTCAATGCCGCTGGCAAACGCTCGGTGGTTTCGCACAATGCCAAGCACACGCGGGGTCTGGTGGCCCGGTGCTTATGTGAGTTCGAGGCTGAACACGGTGCGTTCGAGACGGTTCACGCCGTTCGGGATGCGCTCAGCACGCGCTGGACGGTCGAATTGGTAGAACCCACCGCGCGGAAAGCCGGCACTCTCACCGTGGTACTGGATCCGCCCACCGCGTGAGCGCTACGGCCTCCTGCAGCTCGAACCCCTTCGACCCGGGGCCAGCGGCAGGGTGGCCCACCTGCCCGACGTGTAGGAACTCAGTGTCCGAACGGGTCTTCGTCCTCGCCGGGCATCCACGTGGAGTCAGTGGACCAGGCTTCGTTCTTAATGGCTTTCTTGGCTTTCTTGCCCCACTTGGTGTTGAGGCGGTCCACATAGAGCTTGCCGTCCAAGTGGTCGTATTCGTGCTGCATCACTCGAGCGAACCAGCCATTGGCCTCGAACGCAACCGGATCGCCGTTCTCGTCCTGGCCGGCAATTCGGACCCAGTCGGCACGCTTGAGCGGCCATGACTGGCCGGGTACGGAGAGGCATCCTTCGGCTTCTTCATCCGGATCGGGAGCAACCTCGGAGATCTTGCCGGGGGTCAGCACCGGATTGACCAGAACGCCTCGCGGTGCCACGCCGTCCTCGTTCTCGAACACGTAGGTGAAAATCCGCAGACCCACCCCGATTTGCGGGGCGGCGAGGCCCACGCCATGAGCGGCGTCCATGGTCTCGTACATATCGGCGATCAACGCGCGCAGTTGGTCGTCGAATTCGGCGACCTTCGCCGCGGGACGATGCAGCACAGGGTTCCCGGTAATGACGATGGGGCGAATGGCCATGCTGAAGTTCCTCACGCGGTGCTGTTGGGCTGGTTGGTCCGCAGGCAAATATATCGCGTGGGGGGCCGCGTCGAAGGGACCCCATATGTGGGGCTAACATTAAGCCTGCTGAATATCTCCCCCTCAGGGGTGTGGTGCGATATTCGGCCACTAGTATGAACTGTCCGATGGGCCAAAATTATCTACTTCGAGGGGGCATGTCCGAGTGAGGGTTGCGTCAGCACCGCACGGTCACGTGTATATCCAGCACCTGGCGGACCCGGCCAACTCGGACGGCGTATCTCGGTTACCCGATCCCACTCCCGAACGTTCCGTTCCCGGCGCGCCCTGGTGGCCACTGGTCATGTTGGACGTGGACTGGATCAACGACCACGCCCAGGACTTCGACGTCTTCCATCTCCACTTCGGGTTCGACGCCGTGGCCCCGGCGGAACTCGAACGCATCGCGGCCGCGCTGCACGCCAACGGCAAACCCCTGGTGTACACGGTCCACGACCTGCGCAATCCGCACCAAACAGACCCCTCGATCCAGGACGCTGCCCTCGATGTGCTGATTCCCGCCGCGGACCAGCTCATCACCTTGACCCGGGGCGCGGCGGAAGAAATTCAACGCCGCTGGGATCGCCAATCCACGGTGGTCCCGCACCCGCACGTGGTTCCCCTTGACGTTTTAGACCGTCCGCGGGAGCAGCACGAGAACCTGACGGTCGGAATGCACCTCAAGAGCATGCGCACCAACATGAACCCGCTGCCGGTGCTGCGTGCCCTGCTGGACGAGATTCACGGCCGTCGGATCAATCTGCTCGTGGATGTTCACACTGATGTGGTCACCCCCGGGATGACCCACTACAGCCAGGAAGTCTCCGAGCTACTGGCCAGCGTTCAAGACCGGGCGGAAGTGCGCGTCCACGTTCATGACTTCTACACGAACGATGAACTGTGGGATTATATAGCGGGGCTGGACCTGTCTGTATTGGCCTACAGGTTCGGAACCCATTCCGGGTGGCTTGAGGCCTGCTATGACCTGGGCACTCGCGTCTTGGCTCCGTCGGTGGGCTACTACCACCAACAGCATCCAGGAGTCCTGAGCTTTGACTGGGATGACCAGGGGCAGCCCGTCGCAGGCCAGATTGCCGCGGTCCTGGACGAGGTCGACACACTGGGGCCCTGGCGTGCGACGGGTGAGGAACGCATCGAGCAGCGGCGGGACATTGCCGCCACCCACGCAGAAATCTATCGAGCAGCACTGGTGGGGAGGCCTTCATGAAAATTGCTTTGCTCGCCCATGATCGCTTCCCGATCGCGGCGCCCTTTGCCGGTGGGCTCGAATCATTCACGTGGTACTTGGCCAAGGGCTTGCGCGAACGCGGTATCGAAGTGGTGGTTTTCGCCGCGCCCGGCAGCGATCCGGCACTGGACGTTGAAGAACTGGCCGTGGAACCCGTTTCGCTCAGTGAACAGGCTCGCAACGATGTCTCTATGCCGCCGGAAGGCCTAGTGCGGGAGACGATTTCTTACCTGCAGGTGATGACCTCTTTGGCGCAGCGTGACGATATCGACGTGGTGCACAACAACTCGCTCCACTATCTCCCCATTGCCATGGCGCGATCGCTCAAGCAGCCCGTGGTCACTACCCTTCACACTCCCAACACACCGTGGATGGAACCGGCCCTGCGGCTGAGCCCGGGGGTGAAAACCGCTGCGGTTAGTTCATCGATCGCCCACATGTGGCGCGATGTCACCTCAGCGCGGGTGATCCCCAACGGTGTGGACCTGGACCGTTGGTCCTTGGGCCCCGGAGGAGATTCCCTGGTGTGGTCCGGTCGGATCGTTCCGGAGAAGGCACCCCACCTTGCCGCTCTCATCGCCCGAGAGGCGGGGTGGAAGCTGCGCATCGCCGGGCCGCTTTCCCATCAGGAGTACTTCGAGACCCAGTTGAAACCGCTGTTGTCGGATGACATCACCTACGCCGGCCACCTGGAACCGGACGAGTTGCACCATTTGGTGTCCCACAGCGCCGCCTGCCTGGTGACCCCGCAATGGGAGGAGCCGTACGGCTTGGTGGCTGCGGAGAGCATGGCGTGCGGAACTCCCGTACTGGCCATTGCCCGCGGTGGTCTGGCAGAAGTCGTGCGGGCCCCCGGTGGGGTTTCCGTCCTCCCCGAGGCCACCGACGAGTTGACGGTCGCGGCAGCGGTACATGCGTTGGACAGCGTCGTAGCCATGGACCGCGTCACGGTGCGTGACCACGCGCGGTCCTGCTGTTCACTGGACGCCACCATTGACCAGTACGTGGACCTGTATCGCGAGCTGGTCGCCCCATGATTGGGTACTACATCCACCATCAAGGACTCGGCCACCGGACTCGAGCTCTGGGTATCACGAGAGAGTTGAATGTCCCAGTGATCGGGTTCAGCTCGTTGGAGGCCCCCGCGGGCTGGCCGGGCCAGTGGTGCCACCTGCCTTTGGACGTGCCGCAACATCCCGTGGACCCAACAGCCAACGGAGTATTGCACTGGGCACCCCTTGATCACCCCGGTTACCGCGAGCGCATGCGCATGATGGCCGAGTATTTGGGGTCGCAGCTCTCGGTGATGATCACGGACACTTCTGCCGAGGTGACACTGTTGTCCCGCCTGTTCGGTGTTCGCACGGTGGTCATGGCCATGCGCGGTAATCGCACGGACCGTACGCACCGGGATGCTTATGATTCCGCCTCGCTGATCGTGACACCGTGGACTGCGGAGTCCGCCGAGCCGTACTGGCCGCGCGCGTGGACGGACAAAACGGTCTATGCGGGGGCCATTTCCCGTTTTGATCACCTCGCCGCCTCACCCGCCTCGATCGCCGCCGACGCCGCGGGAGCAAGTTCCTCGCGTAAGGTCCTGGTCTTGTGGGGAGGCGGGGGCACCGAGGTCACCGAGCACGACATCCACAGAGCCCGGCTGGCCACCCCCGCATGGGAGTGGACCGTTCGGAGCCCCCGTAACCCTTCCCCCGATCTGTGGGCCGAGCTCCAGGCCGCGGACGTGGTGGTCACACACGCGGGAAACAACGCGGTGGCCGAACTGTCCGCCGCTGCACGTCCCGCTGTGGTCATTGCCCAGGCGCGACCGTTCGACGAACAACACGCGACAGCTCGCGCGCTCCGTAACGCAGGCGTGTGCACAGCACTCGAGAATTGGCCGGAACCGAGTGACTGGCCCGCTCTTCTGGATACCGCATTGGCACAGGGGAGCTCAGGGTGGTCCCGCTGGCGCTACGGGGACGGCGCTCGCCGTGCGGCGCAGGCCATCGAGCAACTGAATAACGGAGCATTAACATGCGAACCGCGCTGATCACGATCGTCAGTGGACGCCATGAACACCTGCGCCGGCAGCTGGAGTGGGTCTCCCGGCTGGACCCCCAGCCCCACGCGCACGTGGTGGTGAGCATGGGTGACGCTCAGATCACAGACCTGGTGGCGGCCCACGGCACCCAACGCGGCGTCGTCGTCGTGATGGATCCCGCCGACGAACTGCCCTTGGCGTCCGCGCGCAACCTGGGTGTTGCCACGGCGAGCGATCTGGGTGCGGACGCCGTGGTGCTACTGGACGTGGACTGCCTTCCCGACAGTGAGCTGATCGGCGATTACGATCGCGCACTGGCTCGTCTTGGCTCCGAGACGGCCGTGATCAGCGGCCGGGTCAAGTACCTGCCCGACGGCATGACCGACGCCGACTACACATCGGCTCGCGTGGCTGAATGGGGGCGAGATCACCCGGCGCGGGTCATTCCCGAGGGCATCGAACTGGAGAAAGCGGATCCTCGCATGCTGTGGTCGCTCAATATCGCGGCCACCGTGGAGAGTTGGAATCGGATCGGGGGATTCGACGAGACGTACGTGGGGTACGGGGGAGAAGACACCGATTTCGGACAGCGGCTCGCCGCGGCGGGAGGGAGCATGCGGTGGACCGGGTTGGCCTGCGCCTACCACCAGTACCACCCGACCGTGACACCCCCGGTTCAGCACGCTGTGTCCATTGCCCGTAACGCCAATCTCTTCCGTGCGAAGTGGGGTTTCGACCCGATGGAAGGGTGGCTGAACCAAATGCTCGAGTCAGGCCATCTCCGGCGTGAAGCCGACCAGTGGCGCGCCACCGAGCGAGCGCGATAGCACTCCGGGGCCAACTGCTACTAAAGTCATGGGTGTGAATGATCAGCAAGCTCCCATTACGCTCGCCCTTGTAAATGACTACCCGGTGGTCATCGAGGGTCTTGCACGGATGCTCGCGAATCATGAACGGCTCACCGTTAACGATCTGTCCTCGGGAGAGCCGCCCAACCGCGAAGTGGACCTGGTGCTGTACGACGCGTTCGCGGCAAAAGACCGTGGCAAGTACGACGTGATTCGTTTGCTCGAGGACACCCAGAACCGAAAACTGGTCATTTACACCTGGAACGTGGCCGAAGATCAGGTGCAGAAGGCCCTCGATCTTGGTATCCACGGTTTCCTGTCGAAAGAGCTCACGGCAGATCAGCTGACGGACGCCCTGGTCCGGATTCACGAGGGCGAGCGCTTGGTATTGCCCGAACCCGTGAGCGAAGAGAGCAACATGGCGGACTGGCCCGGGCGACACGCCGGATTGTCGCCGCGCGAATCAGAGGTCGTAGCGCTCATCACCCAGGGCGCGACCAACGACGAAATCGCCCGCACCTGCTATCTGAGTATTAATTCCGTCAAGTCATATATCCGTTCCGCCTACCGCAAAATGGGCGTGGAGCGGCGTGCTCAAGCCGTCCTGTGGGGCGTGCAGAACGGGATGGAACCCAAGGTTTCACGGTCCTGACTTCACCCTTCGGGTGGTGGCGGCACTCAGTTTGACGGGGCAGAATAGTCATATGACTGATCAATTTGCCGCAGACAAAGCCGCCCGCGAACTCGCCGGGAAAGAAGGCGGATTCCCCACCCAGGAACAGGCCCCTCCCGGCCTGACCACTGACATGAATCCGGTGCCGGACCACGGTGAAGAGAGCTGGATCGGGCGCGGCCGCCTCGAGGGTATGAAGGCCCTGATCACCGGTGGTGACTCCGGTATCGGTCGTGCGGTCGCCATTGCTTACGCCCGCGAAGGCGCCGATGTGGCCATCAACTACCTGGCCGAGGAAGAGTCTGACGCTCAGGACACCAAGCAGTGGATCGAGAAGGCCGGTCGAAAGGCCGTCCTGCTGCCCGCCGACTTGCGCGACGAGCAGACCGCACGCGGAGTTGTCGACGAAGCCGCCGCCCAGCTGGGCGGCCTGGACGTTGTGGTCAATAACGCCGGTTTCCAGTGGGCCCGCCGCGAGGGTGGACTTCAGGGGCTGAAGACCGAGGAAATGGACCGCGTGTTCAAGACCAACCTGTACGCACTGTTCTGGGTTTCCCAGCAGGCACTGAAGTACCTGGGCGACGGTTCCAGCATCATCAACGTCAGCTCCATCCAGGCGTACGACCCGTCCGAGAACTTGATTGACTACGCCTCGACCAAGGCCGCGATCAACAACTTCACGGTCAACTTGGCCAACGAGATCGGTGAGAAGGGCATTCGCGTCAACGCTGTTGCCCCCGGCCCCATCTGGACCCCGTTGCAGCCCGCGACCAAGGCCGGCGAATCCATGCCTGCTTTCGGCGGCGACACTGCGCTGGGCCGCGCCGGACAGCCCTCCGAATTGGCGGGTGCCTTCGTGTTCCTGGCCAGCCCGGCAGAGGCCTCCTACGTTTCCGGCACCGTCATCGGTGTCACCGGAGGTAAGCCGGTCTTCTAACCGCGGGCCCTTCCGATCCGTCGTTCACCCCGCGGACACTTTCACGCTCTACCGTGCGATCACGGCCGTCCCTCGAAGGCGGCCGTGATCGCATTTTCATGAACGGGAGTAACGCGACCGATGACCGACACAGGTGCCATGCAACGACGACTTGGACTGGGCGACGCAGTCGCCATCGGTCTGGGATCCATGATCGGCGCCGGAGTGTTTGCGGCGTTCGCCCCGGCGGCTGCGGCAGCGGGTTCGGGTTTACTCATCGGTCTGGCAATCGCCGCGGTCGTGGCCTATTGCAATGCCACCTCGTCCGCGCAGCTCGCCGCGCAGTACCCAACCTCCGGCGGCACCTACGTGTACGGACGCGAGCAACTCGGTCCGTGGTCCGGATTCATGGCCGGGTGGTGTTTCGTGATCGGTAAGACCGCCAGCTGCGCGGCCATGGCCCTCACCTTCGCCGCATATGCGGCCCCTGCCGGATGGGAGCGGCCTGTGGCCGCGCTCGCGGTGGCCGCCTTAGCCTCGATCCACCGACTCAGGTTAGGGCCGGCGGCCGATATCCCGGATCGGCACTGAGCCGTTTTT